>CABHOJ010000027.1 GCA_902168195.1 uncultured Methylotenera sp. | reverse complement strand
CCGGCTGCAGGTTGCGCATATGCACATGCAGGCGATCCCGCGGGTGGTTGAACCCCCAGTCATACTCGACCTCCATAGGCATGAAGGGCGAGACGTGGAAATCTTTGCTGAAGCCGAAACGGTAGGTCTTGTCCCCACGCCCGCGCGCGCAGTCAAGCACGTAAGCGTGCCGTTCCTTCCAGGGGGTATTGGTGATCTCTGCGACAATGGCTTGCAATGTCTCGCCGTCCTGCTCGAAACAGTAATAGAAACTCACAGGATTGAAGCAATGTCCGAAATAGCGCATGTGCGTCAACAAGCGGATCGGCCCGGTCGGGCGTCTGCCGGTCTCGCGATGCACCAGGTCCGCAATCGCCGTCCTCAGGGATAGCCCCGGATCGCCATAATAGTCCTCACGCTTGAACCATGCGAGATTGGGGCCACGGGCAGACCAGAACCAGCGCTTGTCGAACAAGCTCGGCAACTCGTCCAGGTCTAGGTACATCATGAACAGCCGGTAATTGAAGCCATGCGGCACCGGCAGGAAACGACGGTGCCCGACCCAGCCGGTGTAGATGGCACTAGCGGGCATGGATCGCCTCATTGAAGTGCGATAGGGCCGTCAGGGCGCTGACCACGCCATCTTCATGAAAACCGTTGCGCCAGTAAGCGCCGCAATAGGCGGTACGCTGATGGCCGCTGATCTCATGGTGACGGGCCTGTGCGGCCGCGCCAGCGGTGGTATAGACCGGGTGGTGATAGGTCAGGCGCTTGATGACCTTGGCCGGGTTGATCCCCTGCGTATGGTTCAGGGTCACGAGCAGCGGTTCTGCCGACTGCAGGCCTTGCAGGATGTTCATGTTGTAGGTCACGGCGACGCGATCCGTCGGCTCCGGCGTGACATGATAATTCCAGGCGGCCCAAGCCAGCTTGCGTTTCGGCATCATCGCTGCATCGTGATGCAGGAAGATACTGTTCTCCTGATAGGGGATCGCCCCCAGGATCTCGCGTTCCTGCGGTGTCGCATCGTGCAGCATGGCCAGTGCCTGGTCGCTATGACAGGCGAAGAACACCCAATCGAAGGCTTCCTCGCCGCCGTGCAGCGAGGTCACCCTCACCGAACGCTTCAGGCGCCGCACCTTGAGGACCGGATTATTGAGCCGGATCTTGCTGCGGAAGCCCTTGGTGAGTTGCTCGACATAGCTTGCCGACCCTCCCTTGACCACGCGCCATTGCGGGCGGTCATCGACGGTCAGCATGCCATGATGGTGGAAAAAACGGACAAAAAAGCGTGCTGGGAAATCCATCATGCTCTTCGTGTCCGTCGACCAAATCGCCGATCCCATGGGAACAATATATCGATCGACGAAGTCCAGGCCGTAACCGTTTTGCGCCAGATAGTCCCCAAGGCGGATCTCCTCGCCATCCTTGAGTAACTCCAGGCACTCCTTATTGAACCGCAGGATATCGAGGATCATGCGGATGAAACTGGGTTTGAACAGATTGCGACGTTGCGCGAACAGGGAATTGAGCGAGGTACCGTTGTATTCCAGCCCTGTCTTTTCGCAACGCACGCTGAAGCTCATGTCGCTGGGCTGGGAAGCCACGCCGAGCTCGTCCAGCAGCTGGATGAAGTTAGGGTAGGTGCGGTCGTTGAAGACGATGAATCCGGTGTCCACGGCATAGTCCTGACCGAGGAGCCCGATCTGGTGGGTATGGGTATGCCCACCGATGTGGTTGCCGGCCTCGAACACCGTAATGTCGTGCTCCTTGTGCAAGTGGTAGGCGACCGTGTTGCCTGCTATCCCCGAACCAATGATGGCGATCTTCATATCGTTGCTTTTATCTAATTCTTTATTGTTGTTATGTCGCTTCAGCGCTTGATCTTGCGTGACTCACGGATGTCTACCGGGATCGCTCGCAGATTCCAGATCAATCCCATCGCAGCCATGACCCGTAAACCGTAATACGTGAGATCCACTTCCCACCAGTAGAATCCCTGGCGGGCCGAGCCAGGGTAATGATGATGGTTGTTGTGCCAGCCTTCTCCCAGGGTCAGCAGGGCCAGCCAGAGATTGTTGCGGCTATGGTCCGGCGTGTTGTAGCGACGGCTACCCCAGCCATGAGCAAGCGAATTGACGCTGAAGGTGGCGTGATAGAGCACCACGGTCGAGATGACGAAGCCCCAGACCAGCAGCTGCCAGCCGTTGGTCCCCAGTTGCGGTGCCGCGGTTTCCAGCCAGGCGCCAAACCCGTAGATCGCCAGGGCGAAGAGCAGGGGAACGATGGCGTCAAAGCGATCCAGCAAACGCAGTTCCGGGTACTTGGCCAATTCCTTGACACGGTCGGTGCGCGTGGCGAAATGCGCATCCGAGAGGAACCAGCCGAGGTGGCTCCAGAAGAATCCGTGGCGAATGGGAGAATGCGCGTCCTCTTGGCGATCCGAATGCGCATGATGGTGGCGATGCATCGATGCCCACCAGAGCGGGCCGCGCTGTACGGCGGTAGCACCAAGCAAGGCGAAGATGAACTGCCCGACACGTGAGGTATTGAAAGCCTTGTGCGAGAAATAGCGGTGGTAGAAGGCGGTGATGGAGAACATCCGCACGCCATAGAGCACGATCGCGAAAGCCACGGCGAAAGGGCTCCAGCCTACCCAGATGACGGCGAAACATGCCAGGTGCATGAGCAGGAAGGGAAGGACGCGCAGCCAATCGACCTTGTTCTCTGCGCCATCCGACCCCGATGTGAGGGATTCCGGGGGGACACTACTGTCCAGCCAGCGCAACAGGCGCAGGATGATGGGGCGTGGCTTTCCGACTTGCATCACTTACCTTCTGTCGCGGATGGTTGTTTCACGGTGCTCCAGTCCTGCGGCACCTTGCGTATCTTGGTCACGTCATAGCCTAGGCCGGCCACAAAGGTCTCCAGTTCCAGGTATTCGCTCTGGCTCAATTGTGGTTTACGCGCCATGATCCAGACGTAATCGCGTGCGTTGCGGGCAATCACGGTCTTCTCGTAAGCCTCGTCCAGGTAGGCGATGCGATATTCCGCCTTGATCGGCCAGATGAACTGCATGCCCCATAGCGCATTGCCGGTACCTTCCTTGACGAAGCCCTTGGGGTTATAGCGTTTGGCGGGGCCATCGAAAGCGCCCTTGCGGAAGGTGAACACAGTGTCGATGGTGCCGTCCTTCTGCAACGAATAGGACTCGACCGCATTGAACGCTTCTGTTTCGATCGCGGTCGGGATGGCGGCGATGACATACCAGTCACCCATGAAGCGTTGCAGGTCGACTTGCGGCACCGTGGCGATCGGCGGCAGGCTCTGGGTCGCGCAGCCTGCAAGCAGGGAGGCGCATCCGGCCAGGATGAAGTTATAGAGTCTCTTGAAGGGGGAATGCGGTTTCATCATGGTTTCAGTCGTTACTTGAGTTTGTAATTGATCAGGTAGCCTTCGGGCGTGGTGGATTGTAGTGCCAGCCACTCCTGGGCCTTGCCGTACCAGAGGTCGATCTTCATCTTGGTGGCTTCCAGCCGGTAGCGTTCCGCCTGCACTTTCTTGCCGCGGACATCGATGTCCTCCATGCCCATGGATTTGATCCTGACGTCCAGCCATTCCCCGGTCTGCGGGTTGAGCAGTTTGCTCTGCTGCAGCATCTTGGGGTTCCAGTAAGCGAAGGTCATCACGCAGGCCGGTAGATCGAGTTGGCCTTTGGGGGCATCGACCTTGAATTCGCTACTGTTCAGCTCGCCCTTGACCTGGGTGATCTCCTTGTTCTCCTCGGTCCTCGCTTCTAGGCTAGTCAGGCAATCGCCGCGCCATGTCTCCTGGGCCTTGTGCAGGTAACTGTAGGCGTTGATGAATAGCAGCTTGACGTTGAACTTGGCGGAGCTGTTGAGGCTCTTGGCGCCATCCTTCTCGTCCAGCCTGAAGGTGTGCTCGCCGATATGGCTCTTGTCCAGATAAACCTTGAACGCCCACTCCTGGGCATGTGCGGGCAAGGCACACAGGATGAGCAGAGTGAGGGCGGCGATACGCATCAGGCATTCCCTTTCTGTTTGGAGGGTCCGGGGAAGAAGGCATTGGTTCGCGCCACGTAATCGGCATATTTCGGGCGGCGTTCGCCGATATCCTTCTCCAGCAAGGCAACGCCGCTGACTTTAAGCAGGAGCAGCGTCATCAACAACGGCGCTGGCACGCTCCACCATGCGCCGGCGGCGCAGGCGATGAGGTAGAAGCCCCACCACACGCAGAATTCGCCAAAGTAGTTGGGGTGACGGCTGTAAGCCCAGAGGCCCTGATCCATCACCATACCCTTATTTTCGGGGTTGGCCTTGAATCTTGCCAGCTGCCAGTCGGCGATGGTCTCCCACAGTAGGCCGAACACCATGAGCGCGGCGCCTAATCCATCCAACCAATTCAGTTCGGATGCGCTCTGGATCGCGCCGTGCAAAGGCAACGAGACGATCCAGGCCAGCACGGCCTGCAACCCGAAGATGATATAAAGACTCTTGAGCCAGAAATGTGGCTCGTTATTCTTGCGGATGGCTTGGTAACGGTGATCCTCGTGCGGCCCCCAGTTACGCCAGGTGAGATAGACGAACAACCGCGTCGCCCAGAGGATCACCAGCGACATCACCAGGCAGTAGCGTGGCATGGCATCACCATCAAAAGCGCCGGTCCCGTAGCCATAGATAGCCGCAGCCACGACAAAGAACAGGCTCCACATGCTGTCGACATGGGTCACGTTGTGACGCGCGAGACTCAGCAGCCAGCCCAGGAAGCCGAAGGCTAGCAGACCGGACAGCCCCTGCAGGAAGATAGGCCAGTCAAACATGGGCGACCTCTTTTCTGGCGAACGTACCGAAATAGGCCGCAAGCCACGCCAGCACAGGCATCAAGATGGCCCAGCCTATCGCCAGCGCGAGTAGCAACTCGAAGTGCTGCAGCCAGTTGATGGCACCGAGCTTCGCGCCACCCCAGTAGGCAAGGGGGCCGCCGATGAAGCCGAACACAGCCGCGATCAGGTAGCGGCCTTGCAACCATTTCAGGCTGACATTCAAGGTGGTGGCGAACAGCAACCACAGTGTGATCATCCAGATCGGTAGCAAGTCCAGGCTCCATATGCTGGCGCTGTAACCCACCAAGCCGAACCACATCAGGGTCTGGTCATAGGTGCTACCGATGAGGGTGACGAAGACCATCAAGGCGATCTCGGTCGATCGGTCGGCCTGGCGCATCAAATGCAGGCCGATCACCGGCAATGCGACCAATGGCCCCAGCAGCGGATAGCCGTATGCGGCCCCGAGTACGCAGGCGAACCAGCCGATCTGGAATCCGATGATGTTCAGCAGCATCTAGATCGGCCGCTCGAAGAGGTAATGGCTGACCCACCATTCCTGGCCATCCTTGAGCCCGAACAGTTCGGCGCATGACATATAGAAGATACGCCAGCGGTTGCGCCACATCTCGACATTGTCCGCACCATAGGTGGTTGCCAGGATGGCTGTGATCTCGTCCTCATGCGCATCCATGTTCTCCAGCCAGGCGTTGGCAGTCTTCTCGTAGTGCGTACCGTTCCAGCGCCATTGCTTCAGCAGCTTGAGCCGCTCCTGGAAGCGCAGGGGCAAGTCGTCGCTCGGCATGATGCCGCCGGAGAAGAAGAACTGGCTCATCCAGTCGTCTTCGCCAGCGACCTCGAAGGCATAGGGCGTCATGCGATGCACGAAGATATGCTTAAAGAAGCGGCCGCCAGGGCGCAACCAGCTGTACACGCGTGAATAAAGTTTGCTGTAGTTGCGCATGTGCTCGAACATCTCGACCGAGACGATACGGTCATATTGTCCGGGGGCCTGGAAGTCGTTCATGTCGCAGGTGATGACCTTGAGGTTGGACAGGCCGCGGGCGCGGGCCTCTTCCATGATGTATTCGCGCTGCGAATTGGAGTTGGAGACAGCCGTGATGCGACTATTACGGTATTTGTCAGCCATCCAAAGACTGAGCGAACCCCAGCCACAGCCCAGTTCCAGGATGTCCTGCCCGTCCGCCAGGGTCGCATGCTGGCACGTCAGTTTTAGCGCCAGGGCTTCCGCCTGGTCAAGGGTCTTGGTGTCTTCCGCCCAGTAGCAACTGCTGTATTTCCGGTGACGGCCAAGGCATAGCTTGAAGAAGTCTGACGGCACTTCGTAATGTTGTTCGTTGGCCAGTTCCGGCACTGGTGCTACTGGGGATTGGTTCATCCTGTCGATGAACGCGTTCTCGATCTCGGCACCCACTTCGCAATCGTGCGCCGCGATCTCCTTGAGGCGTTTCTCGACCAGGCGGCGGATCCCGGCGCGGATCGCATAATCCGGAACGAGGCCACGCTCTGACCAATTGATTGCGAGGCTGGTGACTTGCATAGATATCCTTTGCGTGATGCTGTTCTGACTAATGATTGGCTTTACGATGAATCTGCTTACGTAGCGTTTCATCGATGTGACGGAAACTGAAACTAATATCCGCCCCCAGGGGGTAGGCGCCCGTGGCCAGGATGGCGTCGTGATGCTCGACCGATACGTAACCACCGATGAATACCGGGACATCCGTCGATTGCACCAGCGTGCGTAACGATTGCATCAATTTCGCCGGTTGTTCGCAGTAAGAGGCGGCAAGCACGATGGCATCGGATCGCGATTGCTTCACCGTGGCCGGTAATTCCTCTAGCGGCATGTCGCTGCCCAGCAGGATGGTGCGGTAGTCATGGTCCTGAGCGCTCAAGGCGAATAGCAGGACACCTGCTTCATGGCGCTCGCCCGGCAGGCAGGCGGTCAAGAGTACAGGGCCGTAATCGAGGCGCTTGCGATGATGGAAACGCGCACCGAGCTTGTTGCGCAGATACACACCGAAGAAATGCTCTTCAGCCACCATGCCTTCGCCGGCTGCCCAACGCTCGCCGAGGTTCCTCAGCATGGGGATCAGCAGGCGTTGCGTAACCGTCTCGATGGGGTAGAGCGCCATCGCCTCGTTGTAGGTGTTTTCCAGCACCGCCTCTTCAAAGCGGCTCACCGCCGTGATCATGCGGGAGATGAGGCGACCCCAGAACTCTTCTTCCTGCGTGCTGCGCTTCTCAGGATCGGAGGTCAGCAGGCTGAAGTTGATCTGGCTGATCGGGATGCCGCTGTCGACCAGGGCGACCACGCGATGCAGCATGGCGATCTGGTCTTTGGTGTAGAGCCGGTGGCCCTTGGGAGTGCGGATCGGCGCGATCAGTCCATAGCGACGCTCCCAGGTACGAAGTGTGATCGGATTGATCCCGGTCAAGGCAGAGACCGTACGGATAGGGAATGCTTCTTTAACGGCAGTTTGGTTCATCTTCATGGATGCCTCTTCATCAACAGATACCTTGGTGGGTATTGATTCTCACATACTGATTATTCCGATTCAATACCTATTCAAAAGTTCTGTTGTCTTAACAATTTAATGATTTGTAAGGTGAAATCTATTCATGAATAATATTCAAATATTGGGCAAGCTGTTGATCGCATGTGATTTGCCAAGCCGTGATTTGCCATGCAACGAAATTGCGGACGGGCGTATAGTCAGCTGCGCTTAGGGCCGGGCGGGCGCCATCAGAGGGTCAGGCGGCATAACGTTTGTCCCGGCATGCAACGATAGCAACCTAGCCAGGCAGTCTAGCTACTCGTGCTTACAGCAACGCTAGCCAATTACATATACAAGTCGGTATACTTTATTTGATTCAATCCAGAAAATGACCTTGCCATGATGCTGATACGCCCCTTGCTGACTTATGCAGCCTTCTGCCTGATCCTGACCGGCATTGCCGGATGTGCGGGGTTGCAGCAGGCGCAATCAGGGAAGCAGGATGAGACGACCGCTAATATCGCCCAAGCGCAAGCAGGGGAGTGGCCGAGCTTTGGGCGGGATTACGCCAATCAGCGTTATTCGCCGTTGAAACAAATCGACCGCGCCAATGTCACCAAGCTGGATCTTGCATGGAAGGTGAAGACCGGCGTCAGTGCCAGCTTCCAATCCACGCCTATCGTCGTCGGTGGTGTGATGTACGTATCGCTCCCTTATAACCATGTGCTGGCGCTGGACGCCAAGACAGGCAAGCAGTTATGGCGTTATGAACACCAGCGACGCCAGGATTGGAAGATGTGTTGCGGCCCGGCCAATCGCGGCGTCGCTGTCGGCTACGGTAAAGTCTTTATGGGGACGGTCGATGCACGACTCATCGCACTCGACGCCAAGACCGGCAAGCTGGAATGGGACATCGATGCCGTCGAAGCCGCTGTGGCGACCGAGGGCCAGGAATCCCTCAGCAACGCCGACCCCAACCGTATCGCCAAGACCACCGGCGGCACCGGTATCGGTATCGCCATGGCGCCAGTCGTCTATCAAGGCAAGGTCATCGTCGGTATCACAGGGGTGGGCTATGGCTTGCATATCGACAATCCTCGCGACGATGCGCCACTCGGCGCCGTGATCGGCGTCACTGGACGCTACGGTCGCCCCGGGTTCCTCGCGGCATTCGATGTGCAGTCAGGCAAGCGGGTTTGGCAATTCGATACGATCCCGGCCAAAGGTTGGGAAGGGCAGTTCCGTGAGACCACGCCTGACGGGGTCAAACTGAACCGTGATATCGCACAGGAGAAAGCCCGCCTCGGCGATCACCCGGATGCCGCCAGATTCGGTGGCGGTTCCGCCTGGAGCACGCCTGCCATCGATGCTGCGAACGGCCTCTTGTACTTCGGCACGGGCAACCCTTCGCCGCAGATGAACGATGTGGCAAGACCTGGGGACAACCTCTATACGGTTTCCCTGGTCGCGCTCGATATCCGGACAGGCAAGATCCGCTGGCATTACCAGCAAGTACCCCATGACCTCTGGGGCTACGACCTCGCAAGCCCACCGGTGCTGTTCGAGCTTGTGCGCGACGGCAAGCGCATCCCCGCCGTTGGCCAGGCCGGCAAGACCGGCTGGTTCTATGTCCACGACCGCTTGACGGGTGAACTCTTATTCAAATCCGATGCGTTCGTGCCGCAACACAATCTCTTCGCCAAAGCCACGTTCGAGGGCACGCGCCTGTTCCCGGGTATCCTGGGCGGCGCGAACTGGTCGCCAATCGCCTTGAGCGAGACGGATCAGCGAGTCTTCGTTGCAGGGATCCATGCTCCCATCAAATACACCCTGCATGAAACGCCGGGCAAAAATGGTGAACCACCCATCCGCTACGCGTCTTCAGAACCCGTAGATGAAGCTCGCTGGGGTCTGTTGTCCGCCATCGATCTCCGTACCGGCAAGATCGCCTGGCAGCAAAAGACCGAACAGCCGTTGGTAGGGGGTGTGCTGGCGACGGCCGGTGGCCTGGTGTTCACCGGGGAAGGCAACGGCAGCTTCAATGCCTACGACCAGCAGACCGGCGCGCTGCTATGGCAAGCCAAGGCCGATGCCGGCGTCAATGCGCCGCCCATCGCCTATGAGATCGACGGCGTGCAGTACGTTGCGGTCGCCGCAGGCGGCAATTCCATCTTTGGATATAAGCAAGGCGACAACATCTTGGTGTATTCTTTGTCCAAGTAGCATCCCCTCATCGCGCACCACGCGCATGTCTTGAAACATCCCCTGCATGAAGACGGCTTGCAGGGGAGTTTTTACGAAAGTACTCCAATGACCATACGTGCATGGCATCTGCCAATGTTATTGATTGGCCTCGGGCATCCTTTGCTGGGCCTGGCGGCCGAAGCATGGCTGGCTGTCCCCAAGGACACCCTGATCAGCCCAGGCCAGACCTTGACGCTTGAGATCGTCAAACCCTCGAATGCCGCCTGGCCCGAGCAGTTGGGGTTGTCGCTGGACGGAACGGGCGGGGAAGAGACCCTGCTGCTTGTCCCTACAGTCACATCCACTCAGGTTTCCGACCGCCGCACCTACAAAGGGCAACCGAAATCACGGTTCACAGGCTTGGTCAAAGCCAGTCTGACCGGGGTTAGCTCCAATCAATTCCTGCTGCAGGCGTCGGTGGACGATGACGTCGGACCGCTGAATGTCGCCACTACCGATGCAACTGATGCAAAAAAGGCGGAGAGCAGCGATTCTCCCACCATCGTCATCGCCAAGCCGGGAGATGAGCCGGGGCTATCCGCAAATGAACCGACTTATTTCGTCGTCGGGTCGGACTCGAGGAATGGGGCGGACGCCAGGTTCCAGTTGAGTTTCAAGTATCGCCTGTTCGATCCCGAGAGCTCGCTCTCGAAGTTCTCGCCTTTATTCAGCAACCTGTATTTCACCTACACCCAGACTTCGCTCTGGGACCTGGGAGACGATTCGAGTCCATTCCGCGACACCAGCTACCGCCCCGGCCTCTATTACGGCTGGGCGGGCAGCGGCAAAGCCTGGTTGCCCAATGACTGGCGTGCGGGTCTCGAACACGAGTCCAACGGCCAATCGGGCGCGGATTCCCGATCGCTCAATATCGCCTATCTGAAACCGATCTGGCACATGGATCTCGATCACGGCAAACGGCTCTCGTTCCTGCCCAAGATCTACCATTACATCGACAAGAGCGATAACGATGACATCCAGCGTTACCGTGGCTATGCGGACTGGATCCTGCGCTATGGACGCGAGGATGGTCTGATCGTCAACGGCATGTACCGACAGGGCACAGCAGGCTATGCAAGCGGCCAGCTCGATCTGTCATACCCATTGAGCACACGCATCTTCGCCCGCACCGGGACTTTCGTGCATCTGCAGCTGTTCTCGGGCTATGGGGAGACCTTGCTGGACTATGACCGCGATCGCGATACCCAGGTCAGGGTAGGTTTTTCCATCACCCGCTAGGCCAGCGCCAAGCTGACTTGCCTAGCCTGGTGATGAGAGCCAGCATTGAAAAGAATCGGGCCGGCTAGGGTTAAAGCATTGAGCTGAGGCAATAAAAAAGAGTGGCGCAAGGCCACTCTTTTTGTATGTCCAGTCTGGACTGATTACTTGCCGACCTGGTTCCCGATGACACCGCCGACTGCAGCGCCGCCGACCGTACCGATGGCACTGCCGCCGGTCAGGACTGCACCGCCGACGGCGCCGATACCGGCGCCGATCGCCGTGTTCTTGTCACGTGCGGACATGCCGCTACAGGCTGACAGACTGAGTAGTAATGCAAGGGTAGCCATGGTGGCTGTAGATTGTTTGATCGTATACATAGATATTGCCTCTTTTTATGGTTCGGGCTGAGTGTCGCTTGCCTGATAGGTGTTCTTGCGATGCTGGCACCCGGAGAATCTCCCGCAGATTCCTCCGGCATATCTTCTGAACCACGATGGGTGTGTAGGACGTTCGAGACAGACGAGATACACATCATGACCTCATCTGTAGGGAATATTCAGGACATGAGACATCGTACGCTCTTAATGGATCAATTACGAAATAATAATAAATATATGTTTTTCAATATATTTTCATGACTGGAAAGGCATAGGCAGAGAACGAGGGGTAAGGCGAGAGGCGAGGGATAAAGCAATAAAAAAAGCCGCGATTAGCGGCTTGATTTTGTTGGCGTCCCCACGGGGATTCGAACCCCGGTCGCCTCCGTGAAAGGGAGGTGTCCTAGGCCTCTAGACGATGGGGACCCGGAACATTTAACGGTGCGTATTCTACTACAAAAACTCTCTTTTCCCAGTAAAAATTTCTTTAACTGGTGGAGGTAAGCGGGATCGAACCGCTGACCTCTTGCATGCCATGCAAGCGCTCTCCCAGCTGAGCTATACCCCCGAAAAGAGGCGCAATCTTAAAGACGGTCGCCGCCCTTGTCAACCTCTATTTCCGCCATTGCTGACGAAACGCGGCTCGTCAGGACGAGAGGGTTGTTGATACTGAATATTTTGGATTAAGCTCGCATCAGAGGCATCAGCCCGAATCTTCACTGGGAGAGCGAGAGACATGCAGCAAGCGGTCGTAGATAAGATCAAGCAATTGCCCGAATATCATCAATTGGTGAAACAGCGGGGGAGACTGGCCTGGCAACTATCCGCACTCATGCTGGCAGCCTATTTCGGCTTCATCCTGCTCGTGGCGTTCTCGCCCGACTTCTTCAAGATCGTCGTCTGGGGCCAATACACCACCATCGGATTCCCGCTTGGCGTAGGCATCATCCTGCTGGCTTTTGTGCTCACGGGGATCTATGTCTACCGGGCCAATCGCCATTTCGACACCCTGACACAACACATCAAGAAAGCCGTCGAGCGATGAACCGAGTGCTATTCGGCCTGCTGCTATGGCAGGCATTCCCGGCATTCGCCCAGTCCGGCGCCCGCGAGCGGGGCAGCAGCGCGATCGTCATGTTCCTGATCTTTGTCGGCGCCACGCTGGCCATCACCTGGTGGGCCGCTGGCCGCACCAAGACCGCCAAGGATTTCTATTCCGCTGGTGGCGGCATCACCGGATTCCAGAACGGGCTGGCGATCGCCGGGGACTTCATGTCGGCCGCATCTTTCCTCGGCATCACGGCCTTGGTCTACAAGCAAGGCTATGACGGCTTGATCTATGCCATCGGCTTCCTCGTCGGCTGGCCCATCATCATGTTCCTGATGTCGGAACGGCTACGCAATCTCGGTCGCTATACCTTTGCCGACGTCGCGGCCTATCGCTTCAGCCAGACGCCGATCCGCGTATTCTCGGCAGTCGCTGGCCTATCGGTGGTATTGCTGTACCTGATCGCGCAGATGGTCGGGGCCGGCGCCCTGATCCAGACCCTGTTCGGTTTGTCGTTCGAACTGGCGGTGGTGATCGTCGGGGTGCTGATCATCGCCTACGTCACCTTCGGCGGCATGCTGGCGACATCCTGGGTGCAGATCATCAAGGCGGTACTGCTACTGACGGGCGCTTCCTGCATGGCCTTCGGTACCCTCTATCTGGTCGGGTTCAGCTTCGACACGTTGTTCAAGACGGCCGTCGACCAACATAGCAAAGGGATGGCCATCATGTACGTCGGTGGATTGGTCTCCGACCCGATCAGCGCCATTTCGCTCGGCATCGCATTGATGTTCGGTACGGCAGGTCTGCCGCACATCCTGATGCGGTTCTTCACCGTGCCCGATGCGAAAGAGGCCCGCAAGTCGGTGTTCTACGCCACCGGCTTCATCGGCTACTTTTACATCCTGACCTTCATCATCGGCATGGGCGCCGTCGCTTTCATTCTTGGCAATCCCGCTTATTTCAACGCCGATGGCAGCATGATCGGCGGCGACAACATGCCGGCCGTGCATCTGGCCCACGCGCTGGGTGGTGATCTTTTTCTCGGATTCATCTCGGCGGTGGCGTTCGCCACCATATTGGCCGTGGTCGCAGGATTGACGCTGGCCGGCGCGGCAGCGATCTCGCATGACCTCTATGCCAACGTCATCAACAAGCAAGCGGGGGATAGACAGGAGGTCTTGGTCTCCCGCGTGGCAACGGTGGTGCTCGGTTTACTGGCTGTGCTGCTGGGGATCTTGTTCCAGAAACAGAATGTGGCATTCATGGTAGGCCTGGCGTTCACCATCGCGGCATCGGCGACTTTTCCGGTACTCATCATGTCGATGTTCTGGCAGCGCATGACCACACGCGGGGCTTTGCTCGGCGGATGGGCTGGCTTGTTGACCGCCACCGGCATGGTGATCCTGGGGCCAGCGGTATGGGTGCAAGTGCTGGGGCATGACACTGCGGTCGTGCCTTATTCCAACCCGGCCCTGTTCAGTGTTTCCATCGCGTTCCTGGGGATATGGGCAGGTTCGGTGCTGGATCACTCCAAACGGGCGACGAACGAACGCGCCTTATTCGAGGCGCAGTTCATTCGCTCGCAGACGGGCATCGGCGCCGAAGGCGCCAGCCATTAACCGCGGATATTGGATTGTGCGTCGAATTGCGTGAGGTCGACGCGCGGAGCAGGTTGCCAGCCGGACTTGCGATGCTCGGCGACGACATTGGTGAAGACACCGCCGCGCACATAGAACTTGGCAGTCAGGCGCATGAATTTGGGTTGGGTAGCCGCGACCAGGTCGTCGAGGATGCGATTGGTGACGGCCTCATGGAAGCAGCCTTCGTCGCGGAACGACCACATGTAGAGCTTCAGGCTCTTGAGTTCGACGCACTTCTGGTCCGGGATGTAATCCAGGTAGAGCACGGCAAAATCGGGCTGGCCGGTCTTGGGGCACAGGCAGGTGAATTCCGGGATTTCCATGTGAATATGGAAATCGCGCTCCGGTTTCGGATTATCGAAGGTTTCAAGCGTTTTACTAGGTTGACTAGACATAAGGGCTACCGTATAAATCGTAATAAGAGCGATGCGGCCTGAATTGGTTCTCTGACCGGCATCAAACGTGAATATCGCATTATACAAGTTTGCTTAATCACTTTAATAAATCATCAATCCTGAACCTTAACCACCCCATCAATTGCGCCTCACTCACCTCAAGCTCGCCGGTTTCAAGTCCTTCGTCGATCCGACCACGTTGCATATCCACGGCCAGCGCGTAGGCGTGGTCGGCCCGAACGGCTGCGGCAAATCGAACGTCATGGAGTCTGTGCGCTGGGTGCTGGGGGAATCGAGTGCCAAAGAGATGCGCGGCGATTCTATGTCGGATGTGATCTTCAACGGCTCCGGCAATCGCAAGGCGATCTCACGCGCCAGTGTCGAACTGATCTTCGATAACAGCCTGGGTGGCGCCAGCGGCGAATGGTCGCAATATGCAGAGATCGCCGTCAAACGGGTGATCGAGCGCGACAAAGGCTCCAGTTATTACATCAACAACACGCCTGTTCGCAGACGGGATGTCGCCGACCTGTTCCTGGGCACAGGTCTGGGGGGCCGTGCTTACGCCATCATCGGCCAGAACACGATCTCCCGCATCGTCGAAGCCAAACCCGAAGAACTACGGGTGTTCCTGGAAGAAGCGGCCGGTATCTCCAAGTACAAGGAACGCCGGCGCGAGACCGAGCTGCGCTTGCGCGATACGCGCGAAAACCTGACACGCGTCGAGGATATACGGCGCGAGATGGAAAAACAGATCGCCCGTCTGGAATCGCAGGCCGTGATCACCGAGCAGTATCACCGCTTGCAAAACGCGCTCAAACTCGCGCAGGGCCAGCTCTGGCTGCTACGGAAGCGCGATGCCGCAGTCCAGATGGACAAGGCCCAGCGCCAGGTGGAGAAGCTGGTCAATGCACTGGAAGCGCAGATGGCTGATCTACGCAAGACGGAAAGCCTGGTAGAGCAGCTGCGCCAGCAGCATTATGCAGCCACGGAGCAAGTGCAGACGGCACAGACCCGTTACTACGAAGCCAACGCCGAAGTCTCCAACCTGGAACAGCAGGTGAAGCATACGCAGGAAGCACGCGAACGACTCACGGCCCAGCTGCAGCAGATCCAGCAGCAGTCGATGAAGATCGATGGACAGTTGGTGACGTTACAGGAGAACCTCGAACAGCTTGTTCTTCAGCAACACCAAGCGACCTCCCAACAGAACGAAGCCGAACAGGCGTTGCAAGACGCTCGCAAGGGATTACCGGAGCAGGAGCGTGCCTTCAGCGCCGCTCAGGCAGGCCATACCGCAGCCCAGAAGGCGTTTTTCGATACCGAGCAGGCCATCAAGCTGGAAAGCGCCAGCCTGGAACATCTCAATCGCAGTCAGCAAGAACAGCAGCAGCGCCTGCAACGACTGGAGCAGGAGCTGAAGTCGCTTCAACTGCCTGATGCCGGCGAGCTGGAAGCGAAGCACACCCAGGCCAAGACCCTGCAACAACAGCTCGCTGAGCTGGAGCGACAGGTCGCGGCATTCAGTGATCAGGAACAACGATCCATCACCGACATTGCCCAGTTACGCGAACAGCAGCTCAAGGACCAGCGCGCGTTGACACAAGCCGAAGCGCAGATCGCATCGCTGGTCAAACTGCAACAGGCCATGGGGCAGGAAATCGAGCTGGAGGGCTGGCTCAAGTCCGCGGGGCTCGCCAATGCGGATCGTATCTGGCAGAAAGTCACGATCCAGGAGGGATGGGAGACTGCACTGGAATCGGTATTGGGCGCCCGACTCAACGCCTTGCTGCAAGCAGAACTGCATACCGATACCAGCCAACGCCCGCCAGCTGCACTGGTACTCTGCGAGCCTGGTCCAGATCACCGTCAGGAACCCAATCCGGCCTTGACGCCATTGCTTTCGATAATTAGCTTGAAACAGCCCAATCTAGCCGGGTTGATGCATGACTGGCTGGCGAACCTCTATCTGGCGGATGACGCAGATATCTCGCAATTGCGTGGCCAGTTACGGCCGGGTGAAGCCCTCGTCAATCGTGCGGGAGATATATTCACGCGCCACAGCGTCAGCTATCACGCCGCCCAGTCGGCCCTGCATGGCGTGCTGGAGCGCCAGCGCGAGCTCGAAACGCTTCAAGCTGGCCTGCCTGAGCTGCAGGCTGCCGTGCGCCACAGTTCGACAGCGCTGGCAGAGACCGAGCGTGGCCTGCAGTCCCTCCGCCAACAAGCCCAGACGCTGCAACAGGAGCTACGGCAGGCCACTCAGGAGCAACATCGGCTCACATTGGAGATCCAGCGCATGCAACAACAGCAGGCCCATGTCCTCGAACGGCAAAAAGCCATGCAGGCCGAGCAAGCAGCCTTGCAGCAGCGCATGGATACGGCCAAGTCAGAGATCAAACAAAAGCAAACCGGGCTGGCGAACCTGAAGCAGGCGCTGATTGAACAACAGGCGCTGCGTGAACGAACCCAGAACACGCGACGCGAAGCAGAGCTGGTGCTCAACGAGGCGCGTGTGGCGCTGCTGAAGGCCGAGCGCCTCGCTCAGGAGAAGGGGTTTGATGGAAAACTCATATCCAATAATATCAAAGAGATAAACAACAAACTTCTGGTTTCGAATGAAGAGAAATCGTCGTTAGCTATCCGGCTGAAGGAGACGGAGATCCTGCTGGAAGCCGCCCGCATGGACAATCTCATGGCAAATCTGGAAACCGCTTTGGTCAACAAGCAGGCGCGTGAGTCGGACCTAGCCCAGGCACGGAACCATATGGCTGGGACCGAGCAGGAACTGCAGGCCCAGGAACGTGCGCGCATGCAGAACGAGCAGCAACTACATCCGCAGCGCGACAAGCTCGAACAGGCACGGCTGCAGGAACAGCAGGCACGGCTGCTTTACGAACAATGCGCTGCAGAACTGACCGCCACCGGCCTGGAAGAGGTCGAACTCGGTGCCAAGCTCTCGCCGACGGCCAAGGTCAGCGAGATCGATCGTCAGGTCGGCAGCACCCAACAGGAGATCGAGGCGCTCGGCCCTGTGAATCTGGCGGCTATCCAGGAACTCGCTAGCGAACGCGAGCGCAAGACCTACCTCGATAACCAGGCAGCCGATCTGGACCAGGCGATCCAGACCCTGGAGGACGCGATCCGGCGTATCGACAAGGAGACGCGCACGCGGCTGCAACATACTTTCGACGAAGCTAACCGGCATTTCGGCGAGCTGTTCACGACCTTGTTCGGCGGCGGCCAAGCCCGGCTGGAATTGCTGGGTGAGGAGATCCTCGATACGGGCATGCAGGTGTTCGCCCAACCGCCGGGCAAGAAGAACAGCACCATCCACCTATTATCAGGCGGCGAGAAGGCGTTGACTGCGCTGGCACTGGTCTTTGCCTTGTTCAGGCTGAATCCGGCGCCATTCTGCCTGATGGATGAAGTGGATGCGCCTCTGGACGACAGCAACACCGAACGCTTTTGCAATATGGTGAAAAAAATGTCCGAACGCACACAGTTTTTGTTCGTCAGCCATAATAAAATAACCATGGAGATGGCCCAGCAGCTGATTGGTGTCACCATGCAGGAATCCGGGGTATCGCGCATCGTGGAAGTGGATATCGAAGCCGCCATGCAGATGAATGCCGAATTGGTGACCCCAAATTAAACATACTAAGAATATTCGCGAATCGCAAAGAGCTGACCTATGAGTGACCTACAACTGGCCTTGCTTGCCCTGGGCGCCATCATCATCGTGGCCGTCGTCGTCTTCAACTGGTGGCAGGAGCGTAGCTTGCGCAAGATGGCCGCCGACACCTTCGAAGAAGCTGAGCGTGACCCTCTGCTGGAGGACGAATTCCATATCGATACGGATGCCGTGCTCAAAGACGAAGTGCAAGCCACAGCCGCTTTCAGCCCGAGCTATGACGAGGCCATGGAATCGAGCAATCCCGCCATCGCCGAGGCTGCCTCCGCGGTCGCCGAATTCGAACACGACATGGCGACATCGGAAGACATCCCGGAGCTGACGCGCGCCTATCAACCCGATCCGGAGGAAGAGACCGTTCCGGACTGGCAGGATCAAGAGACAGCAAGCATGGAAGAACTGCGTTCAGATGCGGGCTTTGTCGACACCATCCCTGATGCTGAGCAGCAAGCCGCCGCGTTCCAAACCACAGCCGAGCCCTTGCCGCTATCGGAACCGGAAGCCGCAGAAGCCCCTGTAGAAGCCGCCATGCCTTCCTCATCAGCCCCCGTGGCCGACACCGAACATGGCGCACTGCCTTCCGCGGTCAGCCATCAGATCGATATCACTGCCGTGCTCTATCTGGCACAGCCGATCTCAGGGCTGGATCTTCGCCAGTATCTATTGTCACTAGTCGATCTGGACAAGCCTGTCTATGCCTATGGACACGGCGCGGATGGCGTCTGGCGCATGCTGACGAGGGAGCAGGAAGAGGCCATGTTCACGCGAGCAGCCTGCAGCCTGCAACTCGCGGATCGCGGCGGTCCGGTATCCAGGGCCACCCTCAGCCGTTTCCAGAATGCGATCGAGGAGATGGGCCGCTCGTTCAATGCGCAGGTCGAATGGCACGGCAATCCGGATCCCGTCATCTATGCCAACGATCTCGATCAGTTCTGTATCGAAGTCGACAAGCTGGTGGGCTTCCATCTTGCCCAAGGCGCCAGCGGCCCCTTCACAGGGACCAAGTTCCGCGGCATGGCCGAAGCCAGCGGGCTCACGCTTGCGGATGATGGGGCGTTCTATTACCTGAACGAGAGCGGTCAGCCTTTGTTCGCATTGATCAACCAGGACAAGACACCGTTCACCCTGGACATGCTGCGCACCGCTGTGATCCGCGGTGTGACGTTCCAGCTCGACATCCCCCGCGTCAAGCACTGCACTGAAGTCTTTAACCAGATGGTGCTGATCGCGAAACAGATGGAAGGCAGCCTGAGCGGCAGGCTGGTCGATGACAACCAGCGACCGCTGGGCGACATGCAGATCGAAAAGATCCGCCAGCAACTCAAGGTCATCCACGCCACCATGGTCGCACGCGGCATCATGCCCGGCAGTCCGGGTGCCTTGAGACTGTTCTCTTGACGCTAACGGTTGTGATGCGTGATGGGTGACCGTGATAAAGCGCTGGAGCAAGGCAGTTTATTCGACGCAGCCCCAGCCAGCCCGCAAAACGAGATCGAACGCCTCATAGAACAGATCCGTCAGTGGGACTATCAATACTACGTCCTTGACGACCCGACCGTACCTGATAGCGAATACGATCGCGTATTCCGTGCATTGCAGGCCCTCGAACAAGCCCATCCGGCGCTGATCAGCAAGGATTCCCCTACGCAGCGTGTCGGTGGACTTCCGCTCAAGACCTTCAGTTCGATCACCCATCGCGTCCCCATGCTCTCGCTCAACAATGCGCTCGACGAGGAAGAGGCGATCGCATTCGACCGGAGAGTGCGTGAGGGATTGGGCCTGACGGATGTCGAGTACGCTGTGGAACCCAAGTTCGACGGCCTCGCCATCACGCTCACTTACGAGCATGGGGTCTTTGTACAAGGCGCGACCCGTGGCGACGGCTTCACCGGTGAAGACGTCACGGCGAACCTGAGGACGATACGGGCCTTGCCCATGCGGCTGAACACGCCGAACCCGCCAGCCTTATTCGAAGTGCGTGGCGAGGTGCTGATGCTGAAGCAGGACTTCGAGCGATTGAACCAGGCGCAGGAAGCCCGTGGGGATAAGCGTTTCGCGAATCCGCGCAATGCGGCGGCCGGCAGCCTGCGCCAGCTCGATCCCAATATTACGGCCAATCGACCACTGACCTTTTTCGCATATGGCCTGGGTGCCGTCGATGGGATGCCTGTACCACTCACCCACAGCGCTGTCATGGACCTGCTGGCAACCTTCAGGTTACCTGTCGCGCGCGAGCGTTTGACCGTCTCCGGGTTGCAAGGCTTGCTCGATTACTACAACGCCATCGGCACCAAGCGCCAGTCTTTGCCCTATGACATCGATGGCGTGGTTTACAAGGTCAACCATCTGCGCCAACAGGAAGAACTCGGCTTCGTCTCGCGCGCGCCGCGCTGGGCGATCGCGCACAAGTTCCCGGCACAGGAGGCGTTGACCGAGGTACTGGATATCACCGTCCAGGTCGGACGCACAGGCGCCATCACGCCGGTAGCGAGACTCAAGCCGGTGTTTGTCGGCGGCGTCACGGTAACCAATGCCACACTACACAACGAAGACGAGGTCAGGCGCAAGGATGTCCACATCGGCGACACCGTCAGCGTCAGACGGGCAGGGGATGTGATACCGGAAGTCGTCAATATCGTGGCCGATCGTCGACCATCCGATGCCCGCGCCTTTGTCATGCCCAGTGCTTGCCCCATTTGCGGTTCACATATCGTCAGGCTGCAGGACGAGGCCGTAGCACGTTGTAGCGGCGGCCTGTTCTGTCCGGCGCAACGCAAGCAGGCCATCCTGCATTTCGCCTCACGTCGGGCCATGGATGTCGAGGGCCTGGGTGACAAGCTGGTCGACCAATTGGTAGACAACTCACTGGTGCACACGCTCTCGGACATCTACCGGCTCGATATGACCACCCTGTCCGGGCTAGAACGGATGGCGGAGAAATCCGCACAGAACATACTGGATGCGCTGGAGAAGAGCAAATCCACGACGCTGGCGCGTTTCATCTATGCGCTCGGGATACGTAACGTCGGTGAAGCCACAGCCAAGGACTTGGCGCGTCATTTCGGCAACCTGCAGCATCTGCAAAGTGCCGATATAGAGCAGCTGCTGGAAGTGTCGGATGTTGGCCCCATCGTCGCTGAATCCATTCGTGACTTTTTCAGCGAGCAGCACAACCGCGAAGTGATCGCGCAACTGATCGATGCTGGAGTGCACTGGCAGGATACCGAGGGCAGGGGCACGACGACTGGGCATCTAAGCGGCAAGACCCTTGTACTGACCGGCACCTTGCCCACGATGTCCCGAGACAAGGCCAAAGAACTGATCGAAGCGGCGGGTGGCAAGGTCAGCGGTAGCGTCTCGAAGAAGACCGATTATGTAGTGGCCGGCGCTGAGGCAGGTAGCAAGCTCGATAAGGCGCAGGAACTGGGCGTGCCTATCCTGGATGAAGCCGGTTTGCTGGCATTGCTGCAACCTCAATCATGACCCTCCCGGAGATAGACAAGCGGTGGTTGCCTGAGATCATCCGCATCTCGCGTGAAGCTGGCGATGCGATCATGGAGGTCTACCGCGGCGAGATCGACGTGCAGCGCAAGCAGGACGATTCTCCGTTGACCATGGCCGATCTCGCGGCCCACCATGTCATCGAGGCCCGCCTGAAGCTTCTCACGCCTGGATTGCCTATCCTGTCGGAAGAATCGGCCAGCCTCCCTTACAGCGAACGGCAAGGTTGGCAACGCTATTGGCTGGTCGATCCGCTCGACGGCACCCGCGAGTTCATCAAGCGTAATGACGAATTCACGGTCAACATCGCGCTCATCGATGGTGACCGGTCGGTCATGGGCGTGGTGTACGCCCCAGCCATGGATATCCTCTACTTTGCCGGCAAAGGCTTTGGCGCCTTCCGGCAAGCGAAGACGGAAGCCGCCACGCGCATCTCGGCAAGGCCGCTCGACCCCCAAGCCATCACGATCGCCGGTAGTCGCTCGCATGCAGGTAAGCGCATGGAGGGCTTTGTTCGGTGTGTGGGTGAGAAACTTTCGCCGCCAGAATCAATCTCTCTCGGTAGTTCCTTGAAGATATGTCTGGTCGCAGAAGGCAGTGCGGATCTCTATCCTCGGCTGGGGTTGACTTCGGAATGGGATACTGCCGCAGCACAATGCGTGCTGGAACAAGCCGGCGGACACCTGCTCGAATGGAACGGGCAACCGCTGCGCTATAACCGCAAGGATTCCTTGCTTAACCCCGAGTTCCTCGCATGCGGCACCACGCTGCATGACTGGAAACAATATCTGGAATGACATGATGCCGTTGAAATTCTCCCTGGCTGCGATCCTTGCGGCTACGATCTGCCTGCCGGCCCATGCTGCCGAAGATATCACCGCCAAGATAGCCGGTTGCAACCAGGCGATCTCCGAAGGCGACGCATCGAAAGCGTTGGCCTTGGCTGAGCAGGTACTCAGCCAGCAGGCGAATAATCGCGACGCCTTGATGTGCAAGGGCAGGGCATATGGCGGTGCCGGCAAGACCAAGGAAGCCCTGGAAGCCTTACGGGCCGGGGAAAAACTCTCGCAAAAAACACTCGACCGCATCATCGCGCTGACCTTGATCGGCAACGTGCACAAGTCCGCAAGCGAGACGGATGCGGCCCTGCAGACTTACCAGCAGAGCCTGGACTTATCCCGTAGCGAACGCAACGTGCGTTTCGAGCGCATCAATCTCAACCTGATCGGCGAAACACAGGTCACCAGCCAGCAACTGGACAAGGCGCTGGAGAGTTTCCTTGCCGGCAGCAAGCTGGCTGCCAACGATAACGAACGGGCAGACAACTATGCGCGCATCGCCGATGTCTACAACAAGCAAGGCAAGCATGATCAGGCGATCGAATACCAGGTGAAGGCCGTGCTCATGCAGGAACGAAGCGGCGATGCCGATAGTTTCGCAGGGGCGACCTTGGAGCTGGGCAGGATGTACAGCGATGCCAAGGATTATGCGAACGCCGAAAAATACACCAACAAGATCATCAAGTTGGGCAAGGACCAAGGCGGCCCCTACTGGGAAGCGATGGGCTACTATTACCTGGCGAAATCCAAAGCCAGGCAAGGGCAGGGTGCAGAAGCCAGGAAGTTGCTAGAGGAAGCGCAGCAGATCAGCGACGAACTTGGTGCCCGCGCCCTGAGTGAGGAGATCAAGCTGACCATGGGCTCGCTCACAAATTAGCCCTCGCAAAATAGCTGTAAGGTTATCTCCGGCGCGGCGACCAACGGATAACTGTTCACTTCATCGGAGACACGCATCATGTTGATTGGTAAAAAGCCGGACATCTTTCCGTCAGAGATCACCTCGCGTGAAGTCTTCGACAACCGCCGTGAATTCATCAAGGCCGCCGGCTTCGGATTGATCGCCAGCGCGGCTTCGGTAGCGGGTCTGCTGCCGCTCGATGCAAGAGCCGCAGTACAACGTCAGCAGAAGATCAACGGCATCGTGAAAACGCCATATGGCGCCGGTGAGAAGCTCACCGATTATGAAGATGTCACGACTTACAACAACTTCTACGAGTTCGGCACCAGCAAAAGCGACCCTGCAAGCGAATCCAGATTCTTCAAGCCAAGCCCCTGGACGGTGAGCATCGAGGGCGAGGTCAAAAAGCCCAAACGCATCGCTATCGAAGACATCTTCAAGCTCGCCCCGCTGGAAGAGCGCATCTATCGCATGCGCTGTGTCGAGGCCTGGTCGATGGTCATTCCCTGGGTCGGGTTGCCGCTGGCGCAACTGATCAAATGGGCCGAGCCTACGGGCAACGCCAAGTACGTCGAATTCATCTCTGCGGCGGACCCGCAGACCATGCCTGGCGTCCGGGTACCTGTGCTGGATTGGCCCTATGTCGAAGGATTGCGCATGGATGAAGCCATGCACCCCTTGACCATCATGGCAGTCGGGCTCTACGGCGAAGTCTTGCCGAACCAGAATGGGGCGCCCATGCGTCTCGTCGTGCCCTGGAAATATGGCTTCAAGGGGGCGAAATCGATCGTCAAGATCCGGTTCACGGAAAAGATGCCGCAAACCGCCTGGATGAAAGCGGGGCCCTCCGAGTACGGCTTCTACGCCAACGTGAATCCCACGGTGGATCATCCACGCTGGACCCAGGCATCCGAACGCCGGATTGGCGGCGGCTTGTTCAGTCCTCGCATCAAAACCCAGATGTTCAATGGCTATGCGGACCAGGTAGGGCAGTTGTACACCGGCATGGACCTGCGCAAGAACTACTAGGAACGACAGTGAAGGCCCCCAGCAAACGTCAGCTCTTCTGGCTGAAGACGCTACTTTTCGGGATCGCGTTGATCCCGCTGGGTAGGCTCGTGTGGCTAGGCGTTCACGATGATTTGACAGCCAACCCGGTCGAATTTGTCGAGCGTTCGACCGGCACTTGGGCGCTGGTGATGCTGATGGTCACGCTCAGCCTGACACCAATCCGCCTGCTCACCGGGTCGGTCTGGCAGATCCAGTTGCGTCGGATGACAGGCTTGTTCATGTTCTTTTATGCCTGCCTGCATCTCACGACCTATGTATGGCTGGATCACTGGTTCGACTGGATGGCGATCAGCAAGGACATCGTCAAGCATCCTTATGTACTCGTGGGCTTCAGCGCGTTCGCTCTTGCCGTTCCGCTGGCCGTCACGTCGAACACCTACATGATCAGAAAACTGCGTGAGAACTGGAAGAAATTGCACAATCTGGTCTATCTGGTGGCGATATTCGGGGTTCTGCATTTCCTCTGGCTGGTCAAGAAGGATCTCCGCGAACCCATGGTCTATGCGCTGGTATTGGCAGTCCTGCTGGGTGTGCGACTGTATTATCGCTACAAGAACAAACTGGCCAAGGCACGCACCGCGAAATTTACGCCGCCTGTTCCTCAGTGACGTCTTGAAAAAGCTGTAAGGTAGGCCAGGTTATCCCCGACCAAGTATTACAACTTCATCGACAATCAGGGGAAAACATGTCACTAGCAACGCACTATTATCTTTGCGCACTCAATCTGCTGGATCGCTTCGCACCTGCTTTGCCGCCGCTATTATTGCGCCTTGTGCTGGCGTGGGAGTTCGGCGAAGCAGGGTATGAGAAACTGACTGGCACTAATTGGTTCGCAGACCTGACCTTTCCGTTCCCATTCGATCTGCTCCCAGCCGAAGTGAGCTGGCAAATGGCCACCTGGTTCGAACTGGGCGGTGCGGTCGCGCTGATCCTGGGGCTTGCGACAAGATTCTTCAGCATCTCACTGATTATACTGACCATTGTTGCTATCGCCTCGGTGCATTGGCCAGAGCATTGGAGCACATTGTCTGAGTTGGCCACGGGCTACCGGATCGTTGATGAAGAGGGGGATGGATTCGGCAATTACAAGCTGCCGCTTATCTATCTCATCATGTTGCTGCCACTCTTGTTCGGCGGTGCGGGAAAGCTCAGTTTTGACCACTGGATCAGACAGAAATATGGCAAGTAATAAAATTAATTAATATCATATAAACAATAATATGAATCGCATACCTAACATTATGAATTAAATATGGACGCCATCCTGATTGCGAGATTAAGCCGTTTAAGCCTAGAATTTCAAGACTTAGAAATAGCCTACCCAAGCCGATCACCCAAATCAAGCCTCGACGCTTGATCTCGCAAGTTTAAATAAGGAGGGTCCATGCAATATCAGATCGATATTTTTCTTACGTCCTTGAATGAGTTCTGGACGCAAATCGTCACATTTTTCCCTAAGCTGCTGGCCGTCATCGTCATCCTATTCTTTGGCTGGATCTGCGCGAAAGCGGCCTGTATCGGCGTCAAACGTATCCTGGAACTGACCCATTTCGATAAGTTTGCAGACCGGTCAGGGCTAGAAGCATTCATGCAGCACAGTGAGTTCAACCTCACATTGAGTGGCGTGATCAGTATGGTCGTTTACTGGCTGGTCATCCTGCTGTTCATCATCACCGGAGCCAACACACTAGGGTTGACCGAAGTCGCTCAGATGCTGCATCACCTGGCCAATTATCTGCCAAAGATCATCATCGCCATCCTCGTCCTCATCTTTGGTACCTTGCTAGCGCGGTTCATCAATCGCTTGGTGTTTGCGTGGCTGCACGGTATCAAGTTCGAAGGGGCCTTGGCCATCAGCACGTCGGCAGAGTATGCGATCCAGATATTCGCGTTGTTTGTGGCGCTCGAGCAACTCGATATCGCGACACAGCTGATCACCGCGCTCTTCGTGATCATCTTTGGCGCAGTGTTCCTTGCGCTAGCCATTGCCTTCGGTCTGGGAGGCAAAGAATGGGCTGCCAAGATCATCAACGACATGCATTCCAAACCCAAGAAACCATAAGCGGCTACAAGCTAGTCATCGTCTCTGATGATGATCCCACAATAAAAAAGGCTCCATTACGGAGCCTTTTTTGTTTGCAATGATAATGATCAGGATGAGGGCACTTCATCATGGGCATCGCGCAAGATACCTTCAGGTATCCATGCCACGCGGTCCGTATCGTCATGCCAATGACATTTAGCTTCGCGGGTCTGTTCGGAATTTTCGACGACGGTCATTACATATTTACCGCCAAGTAGTTTAACGGGTGTGCCTGGATCGAACTTTGCCATGATGGATCTCCTTTTTTGGAAATCTCCCCGAGCGAAAATACTAGACCTTGGATCAATTGAAGTAAAGTAGCGGCCGTCTTACCAATCTTATGTAAGAAGGTGAGTAAACATCATCGTTTGCGGCCTTCTGTGTTATTTTGTCATTTGACATAATATACATTATGCGAATATTTAAGGCCGGCGATTTATAAAACCCGCTATTCGTATCCTACATGCTCAATCGCGTAGTCTCTCGACAACGCAGTCAATGACCCGTCAGGATTCACCCTTTCAAATTCAGCACTAGATGCTAATTGCTCAGCCTCTATCCAGCGGTCGAATATGACGATGGATGACGTACCTAACAAAAATGCCATCACAAAGAAGCTGTACGCAATGGTCTTGCAAGTATCGTAATTCATCATTCACTCCAGGGACCTGAATTGCTTACTTAAGCGGTTCTGATGGGCGTTTGGGCGGAATATCCGTAGGCTGAATCGATCTATCGTAAGGGTTGGCAGATGGATTCCGCGTACTATCTGTATCTTGCTTTGGCCCAGGATCTGACTTGAATTGTCCGGTATTGGGGTCATAGTCGCTGGCATTGTCTGCTGGCGCTGAAGGCCTGGTATCCCTTGGTTGCACAGGTTCAGCCGGGCTAGTTGGCGTTGCGTCGGCAGCGATCACCGCAGACGCATGCAGGATCTGGATGCCTAATGCGGCTGCAGTAGTGATACGCATTATTCGTTTAAGGATGGACATTGTCGGCTCCTGAATATTTCTCAGCAGCGAGAATAATCATTCGACAAGAATCTCATCATCGGACAAACCTACTATCCCATGTAGGAATAATTTGAATGCTTAGGGTATCTATTGCCCGATAAGGGCAATCCAATGCCCTGCACTGGGTGCGTTGAGAGCCAAACCCTCTTCGCGTGGTTTTAAGTGACCCGGGTGCCATTTGGCCGTTTCCAGATTCAGCCATTCCAGTTTCATCGTGTTCGGGATGGTCATATCGATGAGGGCTTCACCTCGCGGTAGGTATATCAGATAGGTTTTTCCGATCGAAGCCACGTAGGCCTCCCCTTTCATCGCTGATACTTCTCGCGGCACGATGCCGGCTAATGAGACTTTGCTTTGCAGCGATCGCAAGGAACGCAGAGCGCCGGTAGATGCTCCGCTCAAACCTAACCCGGAATCAGGACGATGAAAGCGTATGGCACTGGTGCCCGCCAACACGTTTCGCCAGAATCGCGCTATGGCTTGTTGCTCATTGCCATACTTGCTACCGTTGGCACCATAGACCTTGATCGAATTCATCGGCCTCGGCAAAGCTTCCAGATAGCCCCTGACCCGCAGCAGATTCTGCCAATGTGCGATGCCGTCGTTATGATTGTTTTGCGAGACCTCGATAAAGTCGTATAGCTCCGGATGATTTATCGTCCTGCCATGGACGGCCGGATCCATGGTTCGCTCATCCAGCATCTCCGTGACGTAGATGCGCTTGTTCGCCGATGCAGCCCGGTCTTTAAGATAGACCGCCCAGTATCTGCTCCACGCCTCCCCTGCTTTCGTCTCGTTATCGATGCAATAGAGAATGTGGTCGTATTTGAGGCTATAGCTCAGTACTTTATCGACATACCGCTTCTGATAATCCATTAACAGCTGGTTGTGATGCTGTTCCGGCGTCGTGAAAAAGAATGGCTGCCTATTCTTGCCGGGGTGGTCCGGGTAGCGCATACCAAGCCGTGACTTCCAGCTGCTGTAATTGATGTTGTTCTTCGGATTGTAGGGATGGTTTTGCCAATGCTTGATCTGGCCATGGTCGGAATAATCGAAACGATCCCATAGTTCGATCTGTACCATGATCTGGCGTTGATGCGTCTCTTCCAAGAAGCGATCGAACCTTGCCCAATATGTCGGGTTCCAGCGATCCAGATCATAACGACCCGGCCTTATTTCCAAGTAAGGGTAAAGCTCGAACCCCTTGTCTCGGCGATCACTCATGGTATTCCTCACCAGATTGCCGCCAGCCAGTTTCAGGCGATCCAGATGCGGTATCAAGCTTTCTTCCGGCCATTGGAACAGATTGTCATCATCGCTGGCTCCGGCAAGGATCATGGGCTGCCCTGCATAACTCCACTGGCGCGGGTTATCCGGCCATGGCATCAGCTCGGCATGGATACCCTGTGACATCAGCAATAGCACTAAGAGTGCATATAGATTCCGCATGCTCATCTACCCGGGTCAACGACCAAGGATGAAGCCAGGCAATGAATTGGAAGACACTTTATCTTGATGTTCATTACGGACGATTTCGCTAAGACGATTGACAAAGAATGACCTAATTACAGAGAATACTTATGCACAAAATATCTATTCATTATGCATAAGTCGTGCATCGATAGAGAACATCACCCAAGTGCATCAACAACAAGAATAACAACTTTAGCTGGAGGACGCTGTGGCAAAAATCGAGAAGCTCCTCGAGTTGCTCAATCTCACGACAGAAAACGCTTGGTCTGAGGCGCTATTCAAACTAGCGCATGAGCATGGGTTTGAGCAAACCCTGTATGGGGTGGTCCCAAACAAGAACATGCCGCTTGAGAACGCATTTCTGAGAAGCAATTATTCAGATAGTTGGCGTACGACTTACGATAATGAGAAGTTGCACTATGTCGATCCGACGGTCAGTCACTGTCTCAAAAGCGCTGTCCCCCTGATCTGGCAACCCCAGACGTTCCAATTACCTAATCAGCAGCAACTATACGAGGAAGCATGCAGTTACGGGATCCGGTCGGGGATCACCTTCCCCATCCATGGTCCTGGTAATGAATTTGGCGTCATCAGCTTTGTGTCAGATTCCTTGTCGGATAAAAAATTCATCCGGGAACTGGATCATTCGATGGCTGAGTTATCGCTGATCCGAGATTATCTGTTCGAATCGTCTCTCAAGTTCTTCAAGGTATCGGAGCCGATAAAGGAAGAGGCCCATTTGACCAAGCGCGAACTAGAATGCTTGAAATGGGCCACCATAGGTAAATCCTCCTGGGAGATATCAATGATTCTGGGATGCTCGGAAGCGACTGTGAATTTTCATATCTCCAATATTCGATTCAAATTCAAGGTGAATACCCGTCAACAGGCGATCGTCAAAGCGATTAGTCTAGGCCTGATTAACCCAGGCTGATTGCGTATCGGCTTTATCCAATGGGGTGGCAGCTCTCGCCGCTCTTCTCGCGCGCTGAAGATCGCCTTCAGACACTTTCCCTTCAAGATAGAGTTTGACCAGGATCGCCACAGAGACCGGGATCCCAAGCCCCTGCTCGAATCGGCTGCCTGTGGATTGCGTCACCCCGAAACGTTTCCAGAATTTCGATTGGCTCTCGCGCCTCGCTTTTCGTAGATCTCGTATATCGAGAATATCGATGGCGTCTTGAGTGTGGTTCAGGTCGTCTAATTTCATGATTCATCCCTTCTTTGGGTCTAGGTCCAATCTTGACCTGGCCACCGAACACCCCCGGAAAGCCTGATAGGTCAAGGCCCCATCATTCTCGCTCGTGTCTTCTTAAATCCCACCTATCAATCCTGATAGTTATCTTCCTAGTCAAAACGCATAACTATTTATTCCACCTGCATAACCAATCTGGATAGGGGGAATCAATGTCACTCAGTATTCGTATCGCTGCGAGAAGGGATTTCAATAGCAAGGACTTGTGGGATATGCACAAGTTGAGGGCCAAGGTGTTCAAAGGACGGATGGGATGGGATGTGCCGATCATCAGCGGCATGGAGATCGATGGCTACGACGCGATGGAACCCCTGTACATGTTGATGCGCGAACCTGAAGGCGGTCTGCGCGGCTGCTGGCGGATATTACCGACGGAAGGCCCTTACATGCTCAAAGACTCCTTCCCCGAACTGCTGAACGGGAACAAGGCGCCTGAGCATCCCAACATTTGGGAGCTCAGCCGGTTCGCGATCGAAACCGAAGGAGAACATCACTTCGGCTTCTCCGAGATCGCGATGGAATCCATCCAAGAGATCATCGCGTTCGGTCATCGTATGCACATCGAAGAATACGTGACGGTGACGACGACGGCGATCGAGCGACTGCTGAACCGCGCCGGGGTAGTGATCTCCAGATTCGGGCCGTCACTGAGGATCGGTGTGGAGAATACGGTGGCGTTACATGTGGATATCGAAAAGACCTACGCCAACCTGTTCGGGGCACTGCCAAAAGCTGCATAAGTGGCTCTGGTAGGTCAGAAAGCGAGCCTGACACATCAGATAGCTATCGCCGATTTGCTTAACTGGCAATCTGGTCCATGCATGTGATGAACGATGCTATCTGACTACAAGTCTCCTCTGTCCCGGCCACACTCTCCCCAGGCCGGGATTTTTTTGCCTACTTACTTGTTATTGAAGAACGCGATGTTCATGCAACGATCGTTCACAAAGGTCATTTCAATGACTTTGTAGGTCTTTTTAGGCTGATACTGGACGATATTGCTGTAGTACCACATTTCCACATTGACCGGTTTCGAGGCGTTGACGTCCTGGCCCATACGGCCGACGACAGTGCTTGCGCTCGAAGGCTTGACGGCCTGTTCCTTCTTGACCGGCTTACCAAGCTTGTCGGAGATCACCTTGCGGGATTTGCCGCTGAACGCACGCAGGAATTCGTCTTCGGTATAGGTCGCTTTCGCCTTGGCTTTCACCGGCTCGGCAGCCACAGAAGTCCCACTGAATAGCACGAAGGCCGAGAGAAGTGCCGGTAGAACGATGAGCTTGCTGAATTGCATGTTTGAAATCCTAACTTTCATTTAAGTGACTGCATTAATGTCGATTTTAGCATTCTGACGCCGATGGTTGGCTGTCAAAACGCAATTTCAATCCGTCATAGCCTACGAATACATTCTCCGGCAATTGTCGACCCAAGGCCTCGTATTCCATTTCATGGGTCATATGGATCATAAAGGTACGCTGTGCCTCGATCCGACTCGCATACTCCAGGCTTTGTTCCAGGTTGATATGCGTGTAATGAGGTTTATAACGCAGGCAGTCCAGTAAAAGAATACTCAAACCCTCAAGTAATTTCAGTGAGGTGGACGGGATTTCCGAGACATCCGTCAGATAAGCCAGATCCCCGATCCGATATCCTAGTATGCCTATCCTGCCGTGTTGCACTGGAATGGGGGTCACGACAGTCCCAAACAACTCGAAAGGTCGATCTACTTGATGCACTGAAAGCACAGGAAGGTCCCAGAAGTCGCCGGGATCGCGTAAGGTGTAAGCGAACTTCTGATGGATATGCGCTACGGTATCGGCATTGCCATACAAAGGGATCTGGGCGCGTTGCAGCTGGCAGAACGCCCGCAAATCGTCGATACCGTGCAGGTGGTCCGCATGGGTGTGGGTATACAACACCGCATCCACCCTATCGAGGCCCTCACGCAACGCCTGCAAACGCAGGTCCGGGCCGGTGTCGATCAGGATCACCTGGCCGTCTGGCAACGTGATCGCGGCAGAGCATCGCGTGCGCTTGTTTCTGGGGTGATCGGAACGACACGTCTCGCATTGGCACCCGATCACCGGCGTGCCGGCGCTCGAGCCAGATCCAAGCAGTGTCAGTTGCATCGGCGCGCTTGTTTGAAAAGTTTGAAGAAATTATCCGTGGTGGCCTTGGCCAGTACCTCGTAAGGTATCTCGCGCAATCTCGCTACTTCTTCTGCCACATACTTCACATAAGCCGGCTGATTGGTCTTACCACGAAACGGGACGGGCGCTAGATAAGGCGAATCGGTCTCGACCAGGATGCTGTCGAGCGGCACTTGCTTGGCGACTTCCTTCAGGCTGGTCGCGTTCTTGAAGGTGACGATGCCTGAGAAAGAGATGTAGAAGCCGAGTTCGATGGCCTGCATGGCGACCTCGATGCTTTCCGTAAAGCAGTGCATCACCCCGCCCACACGCTGGGCATTCTCTTCGCGCATGATGCGGATCGTATCTTCTGCTGCTGAACGCGTATGGATAATCAGGGGCTTATCCGCAAGGATTGCGGCTCGAATATGGTTGCGGAAACGATCGCGTTGCCACTCGAGATCGCCAGTGAGCCGAAAGTAATCCAGCCCGGTCTCTCCGATGGCGATGACTTTGGGGTGATCGGCCAATCGAACCAGCTCATCTACGGCAATCTCGCCTTCATCTTCGTAATCTGGATGAACGCCGACGGATGCATAGATGTTGTCATGAGCCTCTGCCACCGCCAGTACCTGAGGGAACTCCCCTAGCGTGACCGAGATGCACAAGGCATGATTGACCTCATGCTCCGCCATCGAATGTCTGATGGCTTCCATGTTGGCGATCAATTCCGGGAAATTAAGATGGCAATGCGAATCTACGAGCATGGTGCTGAGTGGCCTTGGAACGACTGCTTACATGGTGTGTGTGGGGCGGGCTGACTTCAATGCGCCGCCAAGCAATCCTTCGATCTTGTTACGTGCTTCGACGCCACCGTCCTTATCGCTGAATTGCACGCCTATGCCCTGCGGACGGCTACCTTGAGTGACCGGAGTGAGCCAGATGACATGCCCGACAACTTTGAGCTTGACCGGATCGTCCAACAGGCTCAACAGCATGAAGACTTCGTCTCCGACCTTGAAACTCTTGTTGGTCGGAATGAACAGTCCGCCGCCTTTAACGAACGGCATATAGGCAGCATATAAGGCGGCCTTTTCCTTGATGGCAAGGGAAAGGACGCCTGGTTTGGGCGCGCTGGCTGCAGAATCTGATGTGGGCGTCGCTTGTGTGTTCACGGCTTGGTCTGTGTCAGAAATAATTGCGTATATTGAATCAGAAGGCTTTCCAGCTGCATCTCGTTATTCAGAGGGTGCGTGGCTGACTTTCTGGCTTCATCCAGTTTGCGCTGATAATCCAGCAGCAAGCCCAAGTCTACGCTTTTGGCCAACCCTTGCAAAGCGCCTTGCAGACTCGCATGGTATCGAATCTGTCCTGTCAGTCGAGTTGCCAACAGGTCATACACCCATTTCTGTAAAACGGTGATAGCGATCTCCATCCCATGGGAGACGAATTGTGGCGCACTGGAAAAAGCATCCATGCGCGCGCCTCTGGCCAAGCTTTTCCACAACTCGCTGAGCTTACCGGCATCATTATCGAGCGAGTCTCGCGCCGCCAGCGGGGAACCACCGGCATACTCGAGCATCGGCTCGGCTTCTGCGACCCCGTGTTGCTCCAGCCATGCCAGCGCATCTTGCCTGGTGGGGACAGGCATATCGATCTTGTGGCATCGGCTCATGATCGTAGGGAGCAGCTTTTGCGGCTGGTGCGTGACCAGGATGAACATGGCCGAGGGCGGCGGCTCCTCAAGCATCTTGAGTAGCGCGTTGGCAGACGACGCATTGAGCGCTTCGGCAGGATGGATCAGGACAATCCTCACACCGCCGCTGCGATGACTGGCCAACTCGAGGAAATCCCCTAACTCACGGACCTGCGAGATCGATATCTGACTCTTTTTCCCTGTTTTCTTGGCTGGTGCCGCATCCTCGTCCTCAGCCGCATCCTGCTCTGGGGTCAGTAGTCGATAATCGGGATGATTACTTTGGTTGAACCAGTTGCAACTCGGACATGCATCACACGCAAAGCCACGCGCATCAGGGACTTCGCACAGCAAAGCCTTGCTGAGCTGCACAGCGAAATCGAATTTACCGATCCCCCGCTTACCCCGGAGCAACAAAGCATGATGTCGACGATCACCTGCGGATGCCAGCTGCCGCCATAGATCGTTCTGCCAGGTATACACCTTATCTTTCATATGCTTGAGATAATACGATCAAGTGATCTGATAACGTCTTCCAGTGGCTGATCGCTGTTGATGATGCGAAAACGATGGGGATATTGTTGCGCACGCCGCAGGTAGGCGTCACGGATGCGCGTAAAAAAATCAGCGCCTTCTTGCTCGAACTTGTCGGGAGACCGTGCTTTCGCCAAGCGTTGCAGGCTGACGTTTACCGGTACATCGAACAGCAACGTGATGTCCGGTTGTAAGTCGTCTAGCGCCCATTGCTCCAACAGGCGCATTTTTTCGAAATCCACGCCGCGCCCGCCACATTGATAGGCATAAGACGCGTCCGCAAACCTATCTGAGACAACGTAAGCCCCTCTGGCCAAAGCGGGCTCGATGACCTCCGAGATATGCTCCCTGCGGGCTGCGAACATCAGTAAAGCCTCAGTCTCCGGATGCATGGCCTCATGCAACAAGATCTCGCGCAGGCGTTCGCCCAGCGAAGTGCCCCCTGGCTCTCGTGTCGAGACCACTTCCAAGCCACGAGCGCGGAAATGATCAAGGATATGCGGGATGTGCGTGCTTTTCCCTGCACCATCCATGCCTTCGAGTGTGATGAACTTACCTCGCATTGCCCGACCTTCTTAGTTGATACTTGACCACCGCACGGTTGTGCTCCGCCAACGTGCTCGAGAAGACGTGGCTACCATCCCCTTTACCGACGAAATACAGTGCCTTGGTTTTGGCGGGATGAAGAGCCGCTTCAATAGCGGCAAGACTTGGCATGGCGATCGGCGTCGGTGGCAATCCTGCCCGGGTGTAGGTGTTGTAGCGCGTGTCGGCGATCAGGTCGACCTTGCGCAGATTGCCGTCGAAACGGTCGCCCATGCCATAGATGACGGTCGGGTCGGTTTGCAATCGCATACCGATGCGTAGGCGATTCAGGAATACCCCCGCGATCTCAGGGCGCTCCGAGGGTTTGCCGGTCTCCTTTTCCACAATAGAAGCCATGATCAACGCCTCATAGGCAGAGTCATAAGGCAGGCCGGATTCCCGCTCCTGCCAAGCCTTTGTTAGTTTGGTCTGCATGGTCTGGTATGCACGTTTCAGCACATCCAGATCGCTGGCACCACGACTGAAATAGTAGGTGTCCGGGAAGAACAATCCCTCTGGATGCGTTTCCTTGGCACCGATCTCTGCAAGGATCTGTTGATCCGTATAGGCCATCGTCATGTGCCTGACACCCTCGTTCCTGTCCAGGGCCGCACGTACCTGCTTGAAATTCCATCCCTCAATGAACGTGATACTGGCTTGGGTAATGCTGCCTTCGGTGAACGTCACATAGAGCCCATATGGCGTGACGCCACGCTCGATCAGATAATTGCCTGCCTTGATATTCCCGGCAGCCCCCAGGATACGTACCATGAGGACAAAGCTCCAAGGCTCGTTCAATATGCCTTGATCGACCAGTTGTTGCCCTACGCTTTTCAAACTGCTACCTGCCTTGAGGTCGATCTCTTGCGACTCAGCACGCATGGGGATGGGCATGTGCGAGAAATAAAGCATCCAGGCGCTGAGGACGACTGCCATCAAAACGAGCAGGAAGAATAGGCGTTTGATCAAGACTGTTCCTGTAATAACTGACGAACGGTTGAGGCCAGCGGCTGACTAGGCCATTGCCGATGATTGAAGTCGATCACTTGCCAGGCACCGTAGAGGCTGTTGCAGATCAGGACTTCGTCAGCAGACATCATATCGGCCATAGAGACGCGATCCACATAGATGTTCAGGCCAAGCGCTTCCGATAGCTGAAGGATGCGCTGACGCGTGATCCCCGCGACACCACAGAGAGACAGATCGGGAGTAACGAGATCCTTGCCGATACGAATGAACAGATTGCCTGCAGTGCATTCGATGACATTGCCGTCGATATCCTGCAGAACGCCGTCGGCGAATGCGGAGGAGTTCCACTCCATGCGCGCCAGTATGTTTTCAAGCCGGTTGAGGTGTTTGATTCCAGCAAGTTGAGGCTGGTGCCCGAGTCGCAACTGGCAAAGGTGTAAGCTGACGCCTTCTGAGAAGTTCGATTCCTGATAAAGCGGATAAGCAGACTTGATCACCACGCGATTGGGCTGCGCGAGCGCAGGCAAGGCATAGCCTCTCGTTCCTTCACCGCGGGTCACGATGATCTTGATCACCGCATCCGGCACTCGATCTTCATTCAGGCGCTGGATGTCTGCATGCAAAACGTCCGAAGATGGGCAAACGATGTCGAGCCGGTTGCAGTCCTCCATCAGCTTGCTGTAATGCAGTGGCCATGCAACCACACGGTTCTCTGTCATGCGCATGGTGCGAAAGACGCCGTCTCCATAAGCAAAGCCGCGGTCAAGGGGTGATACTTGCGCATCCAGCTTGCCATTGACTATGTACTGAGGGGTAACGGTCATCGAATTCGTAACATGCATTGATTGGTCTGCGCCTATGCTAAAGCATGTTGCTTGTCACACAAAGGATTTTAGCTATTCCACAAAAGCTGTGGATTGTTTTGTGGATGACTGTTGGATTGAAGTGCTAACTCTCGCTACGGATTCAGTTTTTTGCCAGTTGATTATAATTTATGCAAATTAAAAGCGTAATAAAATCAAATGCTTATAAAATACTGAATGGAAACAGTCACTAAAGCCAACATCTGTCTGTCATATATCGGGAATCTGTGTACAAACGTACAATGATGCATCCACTTGGTGCAGTACTTCCGCACCAAGTGGATGAGGACTATATCTTGGCGAATACCAGGCTTCCGTTAGTGCCACCGAAGCCGAAGTTGTTCTTGAGCGCGACATCGATCTTCATGTCGCGTGCCTCGTTCGCACAATAATCGAGATCACATTCGGGATCCTGATTGAAGATATTGATCGTAGGCGGTGATACCTGATGATGGATGGACAGCACCGTGAATACAGACTCCAGGCCCCCTGCTCCGCCCAATAGGTGTCCGGTCATGGATTTGGTCGAATTCACTACCAGCTGCTTCGAATGATCGCCGAATGCCGCCTTGATGGCATTGGTTTCATTCGTGTCACCCAGCGGCGTCGAGGTGCCATGTGCGTTCACGAACTGCACTTGATCTGGATTGACGCCAGCATTACGTAGCGCATTCAGCATGGAACGGCGCGGGCCATCCATATTCGGCGCCGTCATGTGGTAGGCATCCGCACTCATGCCGTAGCCTGTGAGCTCCGCGTAGATCTTGGCGCCCCGCTTCTTGGCGGATTCATACTCTTCCAGCACCATCACACCCGCACCTTCTCCGATCACGAAACCATCACGGTCCCGGTCCCAGGGACGACTCGCCGTTGCCGGGTCATCGTTTCTGGTAGATAGGGCACGCGCAGCGGCGAAGCCACCAACCCCTAGTTCCGTGATAGCGGCTTCAGCGCCGCCTGCAACCATGACGTCCGCATCGCCGTACTCGATCATGCGAGCCGCATCGCCAATCGAATGCGTGCCCGTCGTGCAAGCAGTGACGATGGCGACATTTGGACCCTTGAACCCATACATGATGGACAGGTTGCCCGAGATCATGTTGATGATGGTACCTGGGATAAAGAATGGCGATATCTTGCGAGGACCGCTTTCATCGTAGATATCGTTGGTATCCTCGATGAGTTGCAGTCCGCCGATACCCGAGCCGATGGAAACGCCGATACGTTCGGCATTCTCCTCAGTCGCCACGATACCCGAATCCTTGACGGCCTCGATGGCAGCTGCCATGCCGTACTGGATGAAGATATCCATGCGACGCGCTTCCTTGGCAGGAAGATATTGCGACACATCGAAACCCTTCACTTCCCCGGCGATCTGCGAGGCGAAATTGCTAGGATCGAATTTGGTGATTTTGGTGATACCGGATTTACCGGCGACCAGATTGGCCCAGGACGCTTCAACACCGATACCTACCGGTGACACGACGCCCAGGCCCGTGACTACAACTCTGCGCTTTTGCAGGTCTGGCTTGGACAAGGCAACTCCAAGAAAAAATGACTAGGAAAAGTCGGGATGGTTACTTCAGGTTTGCGTTGACGTAGTCAATCGCTTGCTGGACGGTGGTGATCTTCTCTGCTTCTTCATCAGGGATTTCACAGTCAAACTCTTCTTCCAGCGCCATGACCAATTCCACTGTATCCAGTGAATCTGCGCCCAGATCGTCCACAAAGGAAGACTCATTCTTTACGTCTGCCTCATTGGCACCCAATTGCTCGGAAACGATCTTTTTAACGCGTTGTTCGATGTCAGACATCTAATTACCCCTTTCAAGTTATGTAGCTTGTTCAGCTCAGGCTATTCTAGCAAAAGTCCTGAGGAATTCAAAAAACAACCACAGGCCTCGATCCCTGAGGATCAGGCCATGTACATGCCACCATTGACGTGCAATGTCTCACCAGTGATGTAACCGGCTGATGGCGAAGCTAAAAATGCCACTGCCGCTGCGATATCCTTGACGTCACCGAGCTTGCCCATCGGGATCTTGGCCAGCAGATCGGTCTTGATCTTTTCCGGTAATTCGCGCGTCATATCGGTATCGATGAAGCCGGGAGCGACGCAATTGACGGTCACGCCCCGACTGCCCAACTCCTGCGCCAGCGATTTGGTGAAGCCGCTCATGCCCGCTTTGGCGGCCGCGTAATTGGTCTGGCCGGCATTGCCGGTATGGCCGACGATAGAAGAGACGCTGATGATGCGGCCATGACGCGCCTTCATCATTGGACGCATGACAGCCTGCGATAAGCGATACACGGATGTGAGATTGGTCGAGATGACGGCATCCCAGTCCTCATCTTTCATACGCATCAGTAGTGTGTCGCGTGTGATCCCTGCATTGTTGACCAGGATGGAGACCTCTCCGAACGTATCGGCGATCGTTTTCAGTACAGCCTCGATTTGGGTGGCGTCATTCACATCCAGCGCCATTCCGGTGCCATTGATGCCTGCCTGTTGTAGGGCCTGCGTGATCTGCTCGGCACCATTGGAGGTGGTTGCAGTACCGACAACGACAGCGCCCTGTTTACCCAACTCCTGAGCGATCGCTGCCCCGATGCCGCGACTTGCACCTGTCACCAGGGCGATTTGATTTTCCAGCATGATGTCTCCCTTGGATCTTTAGCCAATCGTTAGCTATTGAATTGTGACTTTGCTTCAGCCAGGCTTTCCTGACCGACCAATGCGATACATGGCAACTCAGCGACGATGCGCTTGGTAAGCCCTGCCAGCACCTTACCTGGCCCGCATTCTGCAGTTTGTGTGACACCCATCTCATGGATGGCTTGGACGGTCTCGACCCAGCGTACAGGGCTATATAACTGGCGTACCAATGCATCCTTGATCTGATCAGCAGCCTCGTGGCTGGCTACGTCGGCATTGTGTAATACGGGCACTTCGCCAGCACGTACAGTGACTTGCTGCAGGTAAGTCCGCAGCTGTTCGGCTGCAGGCTTCATGAGTGCGCAGTGGGATGGGACACTGACCGGCAAAGGCAAGGCGCGCTTGGCACCCTTGCTCTTGGCGAGTTCCATACCGCGCTCTACCGCGGCTTTATGCCCTGCAATAACGACTTGGCCGGGTGAATTGAGGTTGACGGCTTCCAGCACTTCGCCTTGGGCAGCTTCAGCGCAAACAGCACGTACGGTATCGTCGTCCAGACCCAGAATAGCCGCCATTGCGCCGACACCTTCCGCGACAGCGTCTTGCATGACCTCCGCACGGTAGCGCACCAAAGGCAAGGCGTCCTTGTAAGTCAATGCTCCCGAAGCTACCAGAGCGGTATATTCGCCCAGACTATGACCCGCCATGACGGTCGGCATGGGGCCGCCTGTCACTTGCCATGCACGCCATGTAGCTACCCCAGCCGCCAGCATCAAAGGCTGGGTGTTGGTGGTTTGATTCAAGAGTTCGTTAGGTTCGGTCGCCATGGACCAAAAGTCTGTCTTGAGGATATCCGAAGCTTCCGTGAAGGTGTCGCGAACGATGGCCAGATCACCAAAGCCCTGCATCATGCCGACGGATTGCGAACCTTGACCGGGAAAGAAGAAAGCAGATTTCATAGGGTTCTCTTGATTCGAGTGAGGGTTAATACTTGACTAGGGCGGCACCCCAGGTGAATCCGCCACCGAATGCTTCCATCAGCACCGTCTCACCGCGTTTGATGCGCCCGTCCCGCACGGCGACATCCAATGCCAGCGGGATAGAGGCAGCCGACGTGTTGCCGTGGGTATCGACCGTCACGACGACACGATCCATGCCCATCCCCAGCTTTTTCGCAGTGGATTGCAGGATACGGATATTGGCTTGGTGTGGCACCAGCCAGTCGACATCGGATTTCTGAAGCCCATTCGCCTCTAGGGCTTCGTCAACGATCGCATCCAGCGTATTGACGGCGATCTTGAATACCGCGTTGCCTTCCATCTGGATGGTCTTGCTGCCGTGCCCATTGGATATGCCGGAGGGTACGTTCAGTAAATGGTTGTAGCTACCGTCTGCATGGAGGTGTGTGGAAAGCACACCCGGCGTATCGCCTGTCTCTTATACACATCTCCGAGCCCACGAGACGGACTCCTATCTCGTATGCCGTCTTCTGCTTGAAAAAAAAAAA
>CABHOJ010000026.1 GCA_902168195.1 uncultured Methylotenera sp. | reverse complement strand
GCCGTCCTTGCCCAACCTCAGCAAGGTGGTGGTCGACGAAGGTGTGATTAGTGGCGACACTCCACCCATTTTGATTTATTCTGAACAAGCACGATTGGCTGAATCTGCCAGCTAACTGATCCAGCCAATCTGTGTTTTTGCAGATGGCTACTTGAATCGTCTGAGTCGGTCCCCATCTGCAAGCTATGCGGCGCGGTATATCGCCGTGCCATATCTACTTAGGGTCTACTCATGACAGAACAAACTTTACCGGCTTTCTCCCCAGACTCCGATTTACTGCCGCTGTTGCCTTTGCGCGACGTGGTGGTCTATCCGCATCTGGTCATTCCGCTGTTTGTTGGCCGGGCCAAATCTGTCCGCGCGCTGGAACTGGCATCCGAGCATAACAAACAGATCCTGTTGGTAGCCCAGAAGTCGCCGAACGAAGACGAGCCAAGCGCCTCGGATCTCTATCACGTCGGCACCATCGCCACCGTGTTGCAGATGCTCAAGCTGCCTGACGGCACTGTGAAGGTGCTGGTCGAGGGCGTGCATCGCGCCAAAGTGACCGAATTCATCGAAACCAGCGATTGCTTCGCAGCCAAAGCCGAGCGTATCGAACACTCGCCACATGACGACAGCGAGACCCAGGCGCTGATGCGTACGGTGTTCACGCAGTTCGACCAATACGTCAAACTCAACAAGAAGATCCCGCCGGAGATCCTGACCTCGCTCGCCACCATCGACGATGCCGGCCGTTTGGCCGACACCATCACGGCGCATTTATCCCTTAAGTTGGAAGAGAAGCAGAAGATCCTGGAGATGTTCAGTGTGACCGAGCGTCTTGAGCACCTGCTGAGCCTGCTGGAAGCTGAGATTGATATCTTGCAGGTCGAAAAGCGCATCCGTGGCCGCGTCAAACGCCAAATGGAAAAGAGCCAGCGTGAGTATTACCTCAATGAACAGGTGAAAGCGATCCAGAAGGAACTGGGTGAGCAGGACGAGAATGCGGATATCGAAGAACTCGAGAAACGCATCAAGTCTGCGCGCATGCCGAAAGAGGCCTTGAACAAGGTCAATGCAGAGATGAAGAAGCTCAAGATGATGTCGCCCATGTCCGCTGAAGCGACCGTTGTCCGCAACTATATCGAAACGCTGGCGAACCTGCCGTGGAAGAAGAAGACCAAGATCAGTCAGGACCTGTCTGCTGCTGAAGCTGTGCTTGACGCCGATCACTACGGTCTGGAGAAGGTCAAGGAACGCATCGTCGAGTATCTTGCGGTGCAACAACGTGTCGACAAGCTGAAGGCACCCATTCTCTGCCTGGTGGGCCCTCCCGGTGTGGGCAAGACCTCGCTCGGCCAAAGTATCGCGAAAGCGGTGAACCGCAAGTTCGTGCGCGTCGCCCTCGGTGGCGTACGTGATGAATCCGAGATTCGCGGCCACCGCCGTACCTATATTGGCTCCATGCCCGGCAAGGTGCTGCAAAGCATGAGCAAGGTCGGTGTCAAGAATCCACTGTTCTTGCTGGATGAAGTCGACAAGATGGGCCAAGATTTCCGTGGCGACCCATCGTCCGCATTGCTTGAAGTGCTTGATCCTGAGCAGAACCATACCTTCGTCGACCATTATGTCGAGGTCGAATACGACCTCTCGGACGTCATGTTCGTCGCGACGGCCAACTCGCTGAATATCCCCGCACCGTTACTGGACCGCATGGAAGTGATTCGCCTGGCCGGCTACACGGAAGATGAAAAGGTCAACATCGCCATGCGCTACCTGTTGCCCAAGCAACTGAAGACCCATGGGTTGAAGGAGACCGAGATCAGCATCTCGGAAGCGACCATCCGTGATGTCGTCCGTTACTACACACGTGAAGCGGGCGTGCGTAGCCTGGATCGTGAGATCTCCAAGATCTCCCGCAAGGTGGTGAAAGAATTGCTGACCAGCAAGACCAAATCGACCAAGACCCCACGTAAAGTCACGGTCACGCCCAAGACGCTGGAGAAATACCTTGGTGTACATCGATTCGATTATGGCGTTGCAGCCAAGGACAACCAGGTCGGCCAGGTGACTGGTTTGGCGTGGACGGAAGTTGGTGGTGAACTGTTGACCATCGAATCCGTGCTGTTACCTGGCAAGGGTAAAGTGATCACGACCGGTAAGCTCGGTGAAGTGATGCAGGAATCCATTCAGGCCGCCATGAGTGTAGTGCGCAGTCGTGCGAAGCGTCTCGGCATCGCGGATGATTTCTACGAGAAGAACGACATCCACATCCACTTGCCGGAAGGTGCCACCCCCAAGGATGGCCCAAGCGCAGGTATTGCGATCACTACTGCGCTGGTTTCCGTGCTTGCGAACATCCCGGTCAGGGCGGATGTCGCGATGACCGGCGAGATCACGCTGCGCGGCGAAGTGTTGCCGATCGGTGGCCTCAAGGAGAAGTTGCTGGCGGCCCACCGCGGTGGCATCAAGACCGTGCTGATTCCTGAACAGAACGTCAAGGATCTGGTGGAGATCCCTGAAAACATCAAGAACTATCTTGAGATCCATCCGGTGAAATGGATCGACGAAGTATTAGGGTTTGCATTGGAGCGTGTACCAACCGAAGTGGATGGCGTGGTGCCAGTGGCAGAAGTCGCATCGGACAGCAACACCGCCGAAGCGCCCTCCGTGACCAAGCATTAAGCGCCGCACTAGGCCGGAAAAGGCTTGACACCGCCTTTCCCGGCTTGATATAAAGCTGGACACAGGGTCGCACCTGTTACTTCTTAATAATGTCGAAAGGGGATTCATATGGCAAATAAGTCTGAGTTGATCGATCAAATCGCCAAAGCCGCTGGTATTTCCAAGGCCGCTGCTGGTCGTGCTCTCGATGCTACTACTGCTGCAATCACTAAGTCGCTTAAAAAGGGTGAACTGGTAACCCTGATCGGCTTTGGCACATTCTATGTAGGTAAGCGCGCTGCTCGTAATGGCCGTAACCCTCGTACAGGTGCAACCATCAAGATCAAAGCTGCAAATTCTCCTAAATTTAGGGCTGGCAAAGCGCTCAAGGATGCTGTAAACTAGCGGTCTTCGTTGATGAGGCAGGGTGCTTAGCTCAGTTGGTAGAGCGTCGCCCTTACAAGGCGAATGTCGGCGGTTCGACCCCGTCAGCACCCACCAGATTTCATCAACAAGTCAGCGGTTGTCATTCTTTAGAATCAAATTCCGAAGATACAGCGTTAAAGTTTTGGAGTGGTAGTTCAGTTGGTTAGAATACCGGCCTGTCACGCCGGGGGTCGCGGGTTCGAGCCCCGTCCACTCCGCCAGAAAAAAGCGAGCCTACGGCTCGCTTTTTTACTTTTCAGTTCCATCTTCCCCATCATTTCCACACGCGCCCGTATTCCTGCAGGGCCAGTCCCAATATGGTATATTGCCGTGCTGAACTGAATCAGGACTTTTGCATCTAAAAGCCGTTCCGTCCATTTCTCATTAGAATCAATAAGGTTATTGTTATGTTGGAAGCAATCCGTGAGCGTTCCAAAGGCTGGCTCGCTAAGACCATTCTCGCTTTAATCACCGTCCCTTTCGCCCTGTGGGGAATCGAATCCTATCTACAGCAAGCAGGCTCCAATGTGGCGGTGGCCAAAGTAGATGACGACACGATCACGCTCCAGCAATACAGCAATGCTTTGCAAGGCGTGCGTAATCAGCTTCAGGCGGATGGCAAGGTCGACCCATCCGTGCTGGAAAGCCCAGCACTGAAACAATCCGTGCTCGACCGGCTCATCAATAACCGATTGTTGAATCAGGAAGTGAAGCGCGCCAATTTCTATATCGGGGATGAACAACTCAGTGAATTCATCGTCCAGATGCCAGAATTCCAGGAGGCCGGCAAGTTCTCGCAAGAACAATATGACCAGATCCTGACACAGAATCGATTGACGCCATCCCAGTTCGAAAACTCGTTGCGTGGCGATCTGCTGATCCAGCAAGCACGCGACAGTCTGGACACTGCCGTATTTGTACCTAAATCCCTATCTAAACAAAGGCTTGAGACAGAATACCAGTCACGGGAGGTCAGTGTCGCAGAGTTGAAAACAGCCGATTTCATCAAGCAGGTAAAGATCGAGCCCGAAAAGGTCAAAGCCTATTACGAGACCCATAAGGACAAGTTCCGTACACCGGAGCAGGTCAAGCTGGAGTTCGTGTTGATGTCCGCCAATACCCTGATCTCAGGCATGCAAGCCACAGACGAAGAAGCCAAGAAGTTCTACGCAGAGAACGCTGAGAAATTCCAGGGCGACGAACAGCGGCGTGCCAGCCACATCCTGATCAGTTTCGGTGTCAGTGCCACACCGCAGGCCAAGGAGCAGGCGAAGAAGAAAGCTGAAGAAGTATTGGCGGAAGTGAAGAAAAATCCAGCGAAGTTCGGCGAACTTGCCAAGAAGTATTCGCAAGATCCAGGCTCGGCGGAGCGCGATGGCGACCTCGGCCAGTTCGGCCGTGGCGCGATGGTCAAGCCTTTCGAGGACGCCGTATTTTCCATGAAACCGGGCGAGGTCAGCGAACTGGTCGAATCCGAGTTCGGTTATCACATCATCAAGTTGACCGAGATCACCGGTGCTTCGCAAACGTTCGAGAGCGTCAAGCCGCAGATCCGTGCCGAGCTGCTGTACCAGAAGGCCCTCGCCAAGTTCACCGAACAAGCAGAGAACTTCAGCAACATGGTCTACGAGCAGTCACAGACGTTAGAGCCGGCTTCGAAGGCATTCGGTCTGCAGTTGCAGGTCAGCGGGTGGATGAGCCGTGCCGATATCGCCAAGTTCTTCAAGAACGACAAGCTGGCCGAGGCGATCTTTACTGACGAAGTGCTGAACGAGCGCCGCAATACGGAAGCGATCGAGGTCTCGCCGAACAATCTGCTGTCAGCACGTGTGATCGAGCATAAACCTGCTGCGCCACGTTCTTTCGAAGAAGTGAAAGCAGGTATCGAGGATTTCCTCAAGCTGGAAGCTGCAGCCAAACTGGCCCAGAAGAAAGGCGAAGATGCCCTGGTCAGCCTGAAGCAAGGCAAGTCTATCGAGTCTCTGGAATGGATCCCCCCTGTCGTGGTCGATCGCAAGGATGCTCAAGGCCTGACCGAGCTGACCATGGTGGAAGCCTTCAAGGCCGATACCAGCAAGCTTCCTGCCTATGTCGGCGTAGCGGATAGTAACAAGGGCTACTTGCTGATCCGTGTCAGTGCCGTCGGCGCTGTCCTGAGTGAAGATGAAATCGAGCGCCAGGCTGCCCAGCGAGAACTGGAAGCTGCATTGGCTGCCGAATACGAGGCTGCTTATCTCAAGAGCTTACGCAACAAGACCAAGGTCAAGATCAACCAGCAGGCCTTGCGCAGCGATAGCAGCAATAACTGAACGGCACAGCACCAATAAAAAAGGCGTCCATCGGACGCCTTTTTTATTGGTGCGCATCATTGTGCTATCTATTGGCCACTTAATCGATGACGCCTGCAGCAGTGATGTTCATGCCGCCATCAACGTAGGTGATCTCGCCGGTGACGCCTGAAGCGAGGTCGCTGCAGAGGAAGGCAGATACGTTGCCGACTTCTTCGATCGTCACGTTACGGCGCAGCGGGGCATGCTTCTCGTTAAAGCCTTGCATCTTGTCGAAATCGGCGATGCCGGAGGCCGCGAGAGTCTTGATCGGGCCGGCAGAGACGGCATTGACGCGGATACCCTTGGGGCCGAGGCTTTGTGCCATGTAGCGCACGTTGGCTTCCAGGCTGGCCTTGGCCACCCCCATGACGTTGTAGTTAGGCAGAGTGCGCTCGGCGCCCAGGTAGCTGATGGTCAGCAGGCTGGCCTTGCGACCTTCCATCATCGGCATGGCAGCTTTGGCCAGTGCTGCGAAACTATAGGAGCTCACATCGTGTGCGATGCGGAAGTATTCGCGCGTGACCGCGTCGAGGTAATCACCGTCGAGGGCGACTTTGGGTACGAAGGCTACGGAATGGACGATGATATCGACCCCATCCCATTGCTTGCGCAACTCAGTGAACAAGTTCTCGATCTGCGTATCGTCCGAGACATCGCAAGGTAATACGATATTGGAATCGAAATCGGCAGCAAGCTTGCGCACACGGTCTTCGAATTTGTCGATCTGGTAAGTGAAAGCCAGTTCTGCGCCTTCGCGTTTCATGGCTTCTGCGATGCCGTAGGCAATGGAGCGGTTACTTAAAAGACCAACGATCAGGGCGCGTTTTCCAGCGAGAAATCCCATGTGCACTATCCTTAAATTTGATTCGGGGTTCGGGTATCTATTTATTCTTATTGGCGGAACGGGGATCGAGTGCATCCCGCAATCCTTCACCGAGCAAATTATACCCTAACACCGTAATCAGGATGGCAAGGCCAGGGAACAGCGACAGCCACCAGGCGAACTGGATGTACTCCTTGCCGTCCGTCAGGATATTGCCCCACGAGGCCTGGGGCGCTTGTACACCGAGACCCAGGAAGCTCAGTCCCGATTCGATGAGCACCGCACTGGCGACCCCAAGTACGGAGCTGACGATGATCGGTGTCAGGCTGTTGGGGAGCAGATGCTTGAAGATCAGACGGCGATCCTTGGCACCTAATGTCTGTGAGGCCATGACGAACTCGCGTTCGCGCAGGCTCAGGAATTCGGCGCGAACCAATCGCGTCACGCCCATCCAGGAGGTCAGTCCGATGACGATCATGATGTTCCAGATCGATGGCGTGAGGAACGCGATCACCGCCAGAATCAGGAAAAACGTGGGGATAGACAGCATCACGTCGACCATGCGCATGATGACGACATCGATCCAGCCTCGGTAGTAGCCCGCCAAGGCCCCTAGGACGACGCCAATCGCCGTGGCGATACCGACGGCGACGATGCCTACCAATAACGAGATACGGGCCCCGTAGAGCATGCGCGAGAAGACGTCCCGTCCCAGACCATCCGTGCCCATGTAATGGAGCGCAGACGGTTCGAGCAGGATGGCCTTAACGTCGATCGCATTGGGGTCGTACGGAGCGATATACGGCGCCAATGTGGCGACGACCAGTATCCCCAGAATGATGACGAAGCCAACCAGAGCGAGTGGATTGGATAGCGCTTTGATGACCAGGTCGCGCCTCATGACATCACGCCTCGACGTACCCGCGGATCGGCCCATGCATAGGCGAGGTCGGCAAGCAGGTTGCCCAACAGCGTCAATGCCGAGCCGATGGTGAGGATGCCCATGATGACCGGAAAGTCACGCATCAATACCGCATCATAGAAAAGCTTGCCCATGCCCGGAATGGCAAAGATCGATTCGGCGATCACAGATCCGCCGATCAGGCCGGGGATCGCCAAGCCAAGCAGCGTGATCAGCGGCAATAAGGCGTTGCGTAATGCGTGGCGATAGACCACCGTGTTCTCGCCCAAGCCCTTGGCGCGCGCTGTCGTGATGTAGTCCTGGTGCAGCACTTCCAGCATGCCGTTACGCACGAATAGCGATATGCCAGCCAAACCACTGAGTCCGGAGATGAAGACAGGTAGCGCGAGATGTTTCAGGCTATCGCCGATCTTGCCGAAGAATCCCAGCTGGTCGTAATGCAGGCTGTGCAGTCCGGAGATCGGTAGCCAGTCATGCACCACGCCGGTCCAGTACATCAATAGCAAAGCCAGCCAAAAGCCCGGGATAGCGAAGCCGATGAAGACGAACAGCGTGATGGCCCGGTCTGGCAGCTGGTTCTGGGTCAGGGATGACACCACGCCAAGCGGTAACGCGATGGCGATGATGAGGCCCAGACTCAATACGTTGATGAGCAGGGTGATGGGCAGCGCTTCCTGGATGAGACCTTTGGTCACATTGCCCTGATCGTCCTTGGTTTCCCAGAACACGGGCCGCTGATGGCTCGCAAACGAAGCGCCGAAATCGAGCTTGCCCATGCGTTCGAGCCACAATCCATATTGGACGATGACAGGTTCATCCAGATGATAGAGTTCTCTCAGCTTCTGGCGGGACTCTTCGCTGGCCTTGGGGTTGAACCCGGCCTCTGTCGTCGTGATGTCGCCAGGGGCCAAGTGCATGATGAAGAAAGAGATCAGGCTGATGCCGATCAGCATCGGGATCATCCAGAACAGGCGTTTAAGCAGGTATCGGATCATGGTTATTGGGTGCTTATCTCATTCCGCCGTAAAGCACGGGGGATATACCACTCGTAAGTGTTATGCCCGATGCCGGCCGGGGGCGCCGGGTTATCGATGCCTTTGACACGTTTATGGATGGCTGGGAGTCCATAGCCCGCGAACAGGTAGACGATAGGACTATCCTCCAGCAGTATCTCGGCGAATTCATGGTAGATCACCATGCGCTTATCTGGATCGAGCTCCAGACGACCTCGTTCCAGCAGGCTATCCACGCGGGGATTGTGATAGCCGATGAAATTGAATTGCCCAGGGGCCTGTTGCGAGGAGTGCCAGATGCTGAACTGATCTGGATCCAGTGACAGACTCCAGCCAAGCAGCACCACGTCGAAATCGCCGGTCTTGATGTAACGACCGACGAAACTGGCCCATTCCAGCACGCGGATGGTCACATCGATACCGATCTCTTTCAGGCGTCGCTGGATCAACACCGCGCTCATCTCGCGTTGCTTGTTCTGGTTGGTCAGGATCTCGAAAGAGAGTGGCTTGCCATTCTTGTCGACGATACCGTCACCGTCATGATCCTCGTACCCGGCTGCTTTCAGCAGATCGATCGCTTTAGCCGTATCGTAAGGGTAGGGCTTGAGTTTTGGGTTGGTCCAGCGCGTACCGGGTTTGTAGGGAGAGGCGACAGGTTCGCCCAAGCCGAGCAATACGCCGTCGATCAGTTCCTGCTTGTCGATCGCATAGTTGATGGCTTGCCGCACGCGGATATCGTCGAAGGGTTTGTGTTTCAGGTTGAAACCCAGATAGGTGTAGCTATTTCCAAGCTCCTTGTACAAACCGATCTTACTGTTGAGGTCGGGCCGCGCAGGGAAGATACGCGCATACTGGATAGGATTGAGCGCCATGGAGTCGATGTTGTTCGCCATCAGCTCCAGAAATTGCGATGCCTCGTCGGGGATGAAGCGGGTCACCAGCTGATCGATGTTGGCCTGCCCCTGGGTCGCGTTAGGGTTTCGCGTCAGGGTGATACGCTCGCCGTTACGCCATTCCTTGAGCTGGTAATAATGACTGCCCACCGGGTTGCGACGGAAAGCGGTGGTGTTGATGTCCTGCCCCTTGAGCAGGTGCTCAGGCAGGATCTGCAGGCCTGCCCAAGAATCGAGGGCAGGTGCGTAGGGTTGGGGATAGGTCACGCGGAACGTCAACGGGTCGGGTGCTTCCGCTTTGGTCACCAGCTTGTAATCTGCGCCATACGGGGTTCGCGTATTGTCGTCGGTGACCAGTTGCCAGGTGAACAGGGCGTCTGCGCTGGTCAACGGCTGACCATCCGCCCATTTGAGGCCGGGCTTCAATGTGAATGTAATGGTCTTCTGGTCGGGTGAAACCTGCCATGACTTGGCCAGTTCGCCTTCCAGTTCCAGATTCTTGTCATACTTGAGCAGGCTATTGAAGATATTCGCCGCGACTGCAGAAGCAGCAGACTCGCCAGCGATCATGGGGATCAACCCGCTGGGCTCGCCACGCGTCGCTTCTACCAGTGATCCCCCCTGTTCGACGGGATAGTCACCATCGTAATCGACGGTCGTTGTATGTTCCGGCGCACCGCATCCTGCGAGTCCGGACAAAATAAATGCGCCTATCAGGAGGCGCATGGGGACAATAGGGTGGTTATTGATGGTCGTCATCGCAGTCTAATGACAACTACGCTTCATCCGGGTTCACTACATAGAGTCTGTTTCCGGGATTGATCTGGTGACCGTCGATGTTGTTCCATCGCTGCAGATCGTCGAGACCCACGTCGAACTTGCGGGCGATGCTGCTCAGCGTATCGCCTTTGCGGACGACATAGCGGTTCGTGGCTTCAGTCTGATCTTCCGTGCGTTGCGCCTTGACCGTGGCTTTTGTCGCAGGCCGTATCGTCAGTTGCATGCCCACCTTGAGTTTGCTGCTCTTCAGGCGATTGAGTTGCATCAGCTGCCTGGTATCCGTGCCGTAGCGCTTGGCGATCAGTTGCAGGGTGTCGCCTTTGACGACACGGTGCTGGACGGCGCTCTGTGTCGTCCGGGAATCGATCTGGCCGATGGATTCGCTATTGTCCGCGACCAGCATCACCGCCCCATCGTTCAGTGAGGCTTTCGCGTTCGGCACCAGGATCTGTCTCGATATGGCCAACTTATTGCGGGCGGGCAGATCGTTGACATTGCGCAGTTGCGACAAGCTGATACCGAACTTGCGGGCGATGCTATCCATGCGTTCGCCGCGTTTTGCGTGGTAGGTCTGCCAGCTGACCAGCGGTTTGTCATAGTTCTCTAGGTTGGACTTGAATACCTCTGCCGTACCGACGGGCAGGAGCAGTTCATGCACGGTGCCGGTCGCCGTCAATACCGGGCGGTTGTATTCGGGATTCAACGAGGAGAACTCTTCATAGGAGATCTCAGCGAGTTTGGCAGCCAAATGGGCATCGATCTGCTCGGGCGCACTCACCTTGGTGAAGTAGGGGCGATTGGGGATAGGCAGGATCTCCAGGCCATACTGCTCAGGATGGGTCATGATGTTCTTTACCGCCTGGAGTTTCGGTACGTAATTGCGGGTCTCTGCCGGCAATGCCAGACTTTCGTAATCCGTCGGCAAGCCCTGCTTGCGATTGCGTTCGATGGCGCGTCTGACGGTACCTTCTCCCGCATTGTAGGCAGCCAAGGCCAGATCCCAGGTGCCGAACATGACATGCAATCGTTGCAGATAAGTCAAGGCGGCGTTGGTCGCAGCCGTCACGTCCCGGCGATTATCTACCCACCAGGTCTGTTTCAGTCCGAAATCCTTGCCGGTGGACGGGATGAATTGCCAGATGCCCGAGGCTTTGCTGCGAGAATAGGCTTGGGGGTTGAACGCACTCTCTACCATCGGCAGTAACGCGATCTCGGTGGGCATGCCGCGCTTCTCGACTTCCTCCACGATATGGTAGAGGTAGCGTTGGCTGCGTGCGACCATGCGTTTCACATAGTCAGGCCGTGCCGCATACCAGGATTCATGGTTCCGCGTGTATTCGGAAGAGAGTTCCGGCATGCCGTAACCCTCCTTGATGCGCAGCCAGAGGTCATCCTGCGGAGCAAGTTCTGCCGGATATTCCAGTGCTGCGATCTCGCTGTCGTCAGGCAGGTAACTGGGGACCGGGTCGAGTGGGGTAATGCCAAAGTTGAGGTGTGTGTCCTGCTTGATGGGGGCAGGCGCATCCCACAGGATGACGATCTCGTCGCCCGCGACATTGGTATCGGCCAACGCGACGGTAGGAAGCAATATGAGACCGGCTAGCAGTCTCTTGAGATGGGATGCAGTCATGCAGCTCTCTGACGGCCAAAAGTGGAAAGATAGTAACGAACTGTCTGTCCAGCCGTCAAGTAAAAGCTAAGCTTTATATTTATATAATATCTCAATGATTAATAATGATTTCTTAATTCTCTGATTGCCGCGAAAATAGCTTCGGCCTGTGTGGAGGAAAGATTAGCCGCGCGTTGAACGGCAGGCTGGTCGGAACGCAGGAAGGGATTGGTCTCCAGTTCGAGCTGGATGGTCGAGGGCAGGGTGGGCAAGCCTTGGCTGCGCAGCGCACGGGCTTCTGCCTGACGCTGGCGCAGCGCCAAGTTATCTGGTTCTATGCGCAGTGCGAAGCCGATGTTGTGCTCGGTATACTCATGGGTGCAATAGACCTTCGTGTGGACCGGTAACTTGGCGAGACGCTGCAAGGACGCATGCATCTGGGCAGGGGTGCCCTCGAACAACCTGCCACAGCCGGCACCGAACAGGGTGTCGCCGCAGAACAATAGACCCTCTGTGTAGTAGGCGATATGCCCGCGCGTATGCCCTGGTACCTCGAGCACCTGGAATGCGATACCGAGCGCGGGTAACTCGACGATGTTACCTTCCTGCACAGGCTGATGCGCAAAGGTGTAGTGCTCCCGACGCGGTGCATAGACCGGACAGGGCTGATATGCCACGAGCTCATCCACGCCGTCGATATGATCGGCATGATGATGGGTGATGAGGATGGCTTCCAGCGTCAGCTGGCGTTGCTCAAGGGTGTGGATGACGGCAGAAGCATCGCCCGGATCCACGATCACGGCATGCTGGCCTTTGCTCAGAAGCCATATATAGTTATCCTTGAAAGCAGGTATGGGGAATATGTCTATCATGATCATCTCCAGTATAACGACGATTTGATACCGGCTGAACCAATGACAACAGAGAATCAGCATCAATGGCTGCAAGGCGATCTCGGTGGCTATTTACGCGAGCACGAGCAGGCGGTCTTCGATCGGCTGGTCACCGATGTCTTTGGATTTAATGCAGTGCAGGTCGGCATGCTGGAGATGGATCTCCTGCGCAACTGCCGTATCCCTTTCGTATTTCGTACCAGTGATGCGCTTGGCGATATCCGCAGTGCGCCGGAATTCCTGCCCATCCGCGAGAATTGCATCGATCTGGCCCTATTGCCACATGCGCTGGAATTCAGCGCGAACCCGCATCAGGTGCTAAGAGAGGTAGAACGCATCCTGGTGCCGGAAGGTCACGTGGTCATCAGTGGCTTCAACCCGTTGAGCCTATGGGGCCTGAAGCGTATGTTTTCCAAGCGCAAGGACTATCCGTGGCAAGGGGATTTCCTGAGCCAGCCGCGTATCAAGGATTGGCTCGCCCTGCTTGGATTTGAGGTGGTGGGATGGGATATGGCATGCTATGCACCACCTTTCAGCAACCTCGCCTGGCGTACGCGCTTTGACTTCCTGGATAGTGTAGGCCGCAGCAGGTGTCCGTTGCCTGGTGGTGTATATTTCGTTATCGCCAAAAAGCGTGTGGTGGGCATGCGCCTCATCAAACCGAACTGGAACAAAGCTCAGCTCAAGCCCAGCCTGTTGCCGGCACCGACTCAAAAATCAGACACACAGAAGAAAAAGACATGAACGACTCATCAGGACAAGCACATGGGGACTGGATCGTGATCCATGCCGATGGCGCCTGCAAGGGCAATCCCGGGCCTGGGGGCTGGGGCGCATGGCTCTCCCATCAGGGGCGTGAACGGGAGTTGTATGGCGGTGAGCCAATGACGACCAATAATCGAATGGAGCTCACGGCCGTGATACGCGCACTGGAAGCTTTGAAGCGCGCATGTCAAGTGAAGGTTTATACCGATTCCGTTTACGTGCAAAAGGGGATCACGGAATGGATCCACGGCTGGAAAGCACGTAACTGGCGGACCAGCGACAAGAAGCCGGTCAAGAACGAGGATCTCTGGCGCGAGTTGGACACATTGGCACAGCAGCATCGGATCGAGTGGCACTGGGTCAAGGGGCATGCCGGCCATGCAGGCAATGAGCGCGCCGATGCCTTGGCTAATCGAGGTGTTGAGACGATCTTAATCAAGTAAGATGACGACTTTGAAAAATGGTCGCCACTGCACCAGAAACCATGAGATGAATCCCTGATGAGACAGATATTCCTCGATACCGAAACGACTGGGCTTTATCCGGCGCAAGGCCACAGGATCATCGAGATCGCTGCTGTAGAGGTCATCAATAGAAGGCCGACCAGGAACCATTTTCACGTCTACCTCAATCCGGAACGTGAGATCGATCCGGCGGCACAGGAAGTGCACGGTATCACCCTCGAATTCCTGCAGGATAAACCGCTATTTGCCGATACCGTCGATGAATTCCTCGACTTCGTTTCGGGGGCGGAGCTTATCATCCACAATGCCCCATTCGATGTCGGATTCCTGAATGCCGAACTGGGGCGCATCGAGCGAGCCGTGATCGAAGATTCGGTGGCCAATATCATCGATACATTGAAGATGGCGAAAGAGATGCGTCCGGGGCAACGCAATAACCTGGATGCGCTCTGCAGGCATTTCGGTGTCGATAATTCCAGGCGAACCCTGCACGGCGCCTTACTCGATGCCGAATTGCTGGCGGATGTCTACCTTGCGATGACGCGGGGGCAGAACAGCCTCATGATCGACATGCTCGAACCGGCCGTCGCCGTAAGCGAAATCAGTGGTCTGGGTCGTGCCAAGCCGCTAATGGTCAGATCGGCGACGGAAGAGGAACTGGCTGCGCATCAGGACTACATCGCCAGCCTCGCCAAAGGTGGTGATTGCGTCTGGCAACATTACGATGACAAGAAGCCTGCATGACGCATGACAAGAACAAGACCATCCTGGTGACCGGTGGTGCCGGCTTCATCGGGGCCAATTTCGTTCTGGACTGGATCGCAGCAGGCCTGGGCAATGTGGTCAACCTCGACAAGCTGACCTACGCCGGTAATCTGCAAAGCCTGAAATCCCTGCAAGGCGATCCCTCGCACGTGTTCGTCCATGGCGATATCGGTGATCGCGACTTGGTTGCCCGATTGCTCACCGACCATCAACCGATCGCCATCATCAATTTTGCCGCCGAGAGTCATGTCGATCGTTCCATTCATGGACCCGAGGATTTTATCCAGACCAATGTGGTCGGCACCTTCCATTTACTTGAAGCGGTTCGATCTCATTGGGGTGGATTGTCCGAAGGCGACAAGACGGCATTCCGCTTTTTGCA
>CABHOJ010000025.1 GCA_902168195.1 uncultured Methylotenera sp. | reverse complement strand
TACAAGGACCGTAACCTCGAAGTCGCTGGCGGTCCGGAAGTCAAGAACGCCATCACCATCTTCAAGAGCCTCAAGACCCTGACCGACGAAGGTTCGGCCAACCGCACCTGGAACGACACGACCAACCTCGTGATCCAGGACCAGGCCGCTCTGCAGATCATGGGTGACTGGGCTCGTGGCGAGTTCGCCGTTGCCGGCGAGAAGCCCGGCGTCGACTATGCCTGTATCGCTGGTCCCGCTGAAGAAGCCTACCTCGACACCGGCGGCGACATCTTCCTGTTCCCCAAGCAGGAAGACGCAGCGGTTGAAGCCGCACAGCTGAAGATGGCCTCGATGATGGTCAATCCGTCCGTCCAGGCCCTGTTCAACAACGCCAAGGGCTCGCTGCCCGTCCGCGACGACGTTGACATGTCCCTTGCTGACGACTGCATGAAGGTCGGTCTGGAAATCCTCAAGGATCCGAACCGCGTCATCCAGGGCGCCGGCATCTACCTGACCCAGGACTCGATCGGCCAGATGGACGATCTCTGGGCTGAAGCCTGGGCCAACCCCGACCTGACCGTCGAGGAAATCCAGCAGCGCTTCGTCGACATCATCGCGTCGGCTGAATAATCCATAGTGGACGAGCCGGGTGACCCTTCAAGGGCCACCCGGTTTGCATTTGGGGCAAAACTGGTCGCGCCTGAGTCGGACCGCCCTTCACATCGACCCACAAGGGAAATCGTCATGGCTCAGCTTGCTACGGCCAAAGAGGGCGGTGCTGTCGTAAAGGCAGTCTCTTCCTCTGGGCGGAAGCCGTTCCGCCTGTCGACGCTCATGTCCGTTCTCGGCACTACGCCGTTGATCGTGACAGCAGTCGGCGTCTTCTTTATCTGCATCATCTACTCATTCGTCCTGTCCTTCACCAATTCCCGCATTTTCCCGGCATTTGGTGCGGACAACTTTGTCGGCGGGGACCAATATGCCCGCCTGTGGTCCACCGGTCGCTGGCTGATCTCGGTCAACAACATCTGGATATTCGGACTGCTGTCGATCGTCGCCAACATGACCGCCGGCTACCTGCTGGCCGTGTTCATGGACCAGCGCATCAAGGCCGAGGACTGGTTCCGCTCGATTTTCCTCTACCCATTCGCCATGTCGCTGGTGATCACGGGCCTCGTCTGGCGCTGGATCCTCGATCCGAACTACGGCATCCAGGCCACCGTTCGCGGCTGGGGTTTCACCGAATTCGCCTTCGCCCCGCTCGTCAGCGCCCAGACGGCCATCTATGGCCTCGTGGTCGCCGGCATCTGGAACGGCGTGGGCGTCACCATGGCCATCATGCTGGCGGGCCTGCGCGGCGTTGACGCCGAAATCTGGAAGGCCGCCAAGATCGACGGCATCCCCGCCTGGCGCACCTATCTCTTCATCGTGCTGCCGATGATGCGTGGCGCCATCCTCACCGCCTTCATCCTGCAATGCGTGGGCGTGGTTCGCGTCTATGACCTGATCGTCGCCATGACGCAGGGCGGCCCCGGTATCTCGACGCAGATGCCTGCCATCTTCGTGATCCAGCACATTACCGACCGCTCCAATGTGGGCCTCGGCATGGCAGCCGCGACCATGATGCTGCTGCCCGTCATCCTGCTGCTCGGCCTTCAGGTCTTCGTGCAGTGGCGTGCCAACCGGGTCAAGGAGAGCGCATAATGACCACCGAAACTCTTGCTTCCCCCGCGCCGCGCGCCCTTGAAGCCGGTCCCCGCGGCGCCAAGCCAAAAACGCTGACCATCTCGCGTGTCGGCGTCTATGTCTTCCTCGTCCTTGCCGCCCTGTTCTTCCTCATGCCCCTGTGGGTCATGGTGGTGACCTCGCTCAAGGCGATGCCGGAAATCCAGCTGCGCAACATCTTCCAGTGGCCGCAGCAGATCACCTTCGAGCCCTGGCTCAAGGCTTGGGACACCGCCTGTACCGGCCGTGATTGCAATGGCCTCAAGCCGGGCTTCCTGAACTCGGTCAAGATCACCGTGGTCGGCACTGTCATCTCGATCATCATCGCTGCCCTCAACGGCTATGCGCTGTCGTTCTGGAAGTACAAGGGTGCCGACTTCCTGTTCGGTCTGCTCGTGTTCGGTGCCTTCGTGCCCTACCAGGTGGTGATCTACCCGCTGATCGTCGCTTTCCGCGAACTGGGTATCTTCGGAACCTTCCCGGGCATCATCATCATTCACACCATCTTCGGCATGCCCATCCTGACGCTGCTGTTCCGCAATTTCTTCGCCGCTCTGCCGCCCGAACTGTTCAAGGCTGCGCGCGTCGACGGGGCAGGGTTCTGGCAGATCTTCTTCCAGATCATGGTGCCGATGGCCGTGCCGATCACCATCGTCGCAGTCATCCTGCAGGTGACCGGTATCTGGAACGACTTCCTGTTCGGCACCGTCTTTGCCGGTCGCGAAAACATGCCGATGACCGTGCAGCTCAACAACATCGTCAACACGACAACCGGTGTGCGCGAATACAACGTGCACATGGCAGCGACCATCCTGACTGCTGCCGTGCCGCTGGCTGTCTATTTC
>CABHOJ010000024.1 GCA_902168195.1 uncultured Methylotenera sp. | reverse complement strand
CGCGTAGAATTTGCCGCCATCGGCGAGCGTCAGGCGATCGATGACCTTGCGCATCCCGGTGATGCTTTGCGGAATGGTAGTCGGCGCATTGCTCCCGCCCATATCCGTCTGTACCCAGCCCGGATGCATGACGATCACCGTGATGCCCTTGGGTGCCAGGTCCAGTGCCATGCTCTTGGTGACCATGTTGAGCGCGGTCTTGCTGGAACGGTAAAGGTAATGATGGCCGCTGGTATTGTCGTCGATGCTGCCCATCTTGCTGGTGATGTTGATCACCTTTTTCATTTGGCCTAGCGACAGATGGTCGATGAAAGCCTCGGTCATTTTTAGCGGGGCCATGCTGTTGATGCGGAAGGTCTCGGCCCAAGCCTGGTAATCCACCTGGCCGAAGGTCTCCTTGCCCATCGGATAGACGCCTGCATTGTTGATCAGGATGTCGATCGGCATGCCCGTCAGCTCAGCCGCCAGTTGTTCGATCTGTGTGAAGTTGGCGACATCGAGCCGGTAGATCAGGAGATGGTCCGGATAGAGGGTATATAGCTGATGGAGCGCGTCTGCCAGTTGCGGATCGCGACAGGTGGCGACGACTTTCCAGCCATCGGCAAGATATTGCTTGGTGAATTCAAGGCCCAATCCACGATTGGCGCCGGTGATCATTAATGTTGGCATAGGTGTTGGTCCACTCGGACTATTGAAGTTAATTACACAAAAGCTTTAATTGCGGAACCAGAACAAAGATTGTTAATAAATGCATATCCAAATCTGGTTTCTGCATGATTGGTCAATCGTAATCGAGGATTGTTCAATCGTTCTTCAAGCGCTTTCAATTATACTTTCGCTGGTCAAATACAACCTGTAATCCATAAGGAAAAATAATGAAGGTCACAGTATTCGGTATCGGTTATGTCGGCTTGGTACAAGCTGCAGTACTGGCAGACGCCGGGCATGATGTCATGTGCGTAGATGTGGATGCCAACAAGGTGGAGCGTCTGAAAGAAGGGGTGATCCCCATCTACGAACCGGGGCTGGAACCACTCGTGAAGGAGACCTATGCCGCCGGCCGCCTCAAGTTCACGGTGGATGCCGCCGAAGGCGTCAATCACGGCGAGATCCAGTTCATCGCTGTCGGTACACCGCCGGATGAAGACGGCTCCGCCGACCTCAAGTATGTGCTGGCCGTTGCTGAGACCATTGCTACGCACATGGAGAGCCGCAAGATCCTGATCGACAAATCCACGGTGCCGGTCGGTACTGCGGACAAGGTGGCGGCCAAGGTGTCGGAAGTGCTGAAGAAGCGCAAACGCGAAGACCTCAAGTTCGATGTGGCCTCCAACCCGGAATTCCTCAAGGAAGGCTCTGCCGTCGGCGATTGCATGCGGCCTGACCGCATCGTCATCGGCACCAGTTGCGAGGAGACCGAGGAGATCCTGCGTGAACTCTATGCGCCCTTCAATCGCAACCGCGAGAAGATCATCGTCATGGATGTGCGCAGCGCCGAACTGACGAAATACGCCGCCAACTGCATGCTGGCGACCAAGATCAGTTTCATGAACGAGATCGCCAGCCTCGCCGAGAAGCTCGGTGCTGATGTCGAGATGGTGCGTCACGGCATCGGCAGCGACCCCCGCATCGGCTACCACTTCATCTATCCGGGCGCGGGGTATGGCGGCTCCTGCTTTCCCAAGGATGTGCAGGCACTGATCAAGACGGCCGATAGCATCGGCTTCGACGCGGAACTGCTTAAATCCGTGGAGTCTCGCAACAACCAGCAAAAAGCGGTGCTGTTCGAAAAGATCGACAAGCATTTCAAGGGTGACTTGGCCGGCAAGACTTTTGCGGTCTGGGGGTTGAGTTTCAAACCCAATACCGACGATATGCGAGAAGCGCCGAGCCGTGTGCTGATGGAGGCATTGTGGAAGGCTGGTGCGAAAGTGCAGGCCTATGACCCCGAAGCGATGGAAGAAGCGCAGCGCATCTATGGTGCCCGTGACGACCTCACGCTCTGCGGTACGAAGGAAAGCTGCCTGAAGAATGCAGACGCACTTGTCATCATCACCGAATGGCAGAACTTCCGTGCGCCGGACTTCGATATGATCAAGGGGCAACTTAAGCACCCGTTGATCTTCGATGGCCGTAACCTGTTCGAACCACGGCGGATGCAGCAACGTGGCATCACCTATTACGCCATTGGCCGTGGCGCATGAAGATCCTTGTCACAGGGACCGCAGGCTTCATCGGTTTCCACCTGGCGCAACAGCTGCTGGCGCGTGGGGATGAAGTCGTCGGCCTGGACAATATCAACGACTACTACGATCCTGCGCTGAAATATGGCCGCCTGGCCGAGAGTGGGATCGCCAAGGAAGCCATAGCGGAAGGGCAGCTGACCGGCTCATCCATCCATCCGAATTACCGTTTCATCAAGCTCGACCTGCAGGATAAGGACGGTATCGATCGCCTGTTCCGGCAAGAGAAGTTCGATGCGGTCTGCCATCTGGCAGCGCAGGCCGGCGTCAGGTACTCGCTGGAGAATCCATACGCCTACCTGCATT
>CABHOJ010000023.1 GCA_902168195.1 uncultured Methylotenera sp. | reverse complement strand
CCGGCCAGCTGCAAGGGCAACATCACATTCTCCAAAGCGGTGAGCGATGGTAACAACTGGAAAGACTGGAAGATGAACCCCATGGTGCGCCCACGCAGAGCCGCACGACCGTCCTCATCAAGCGCGCTGAGGTTTTCGGCATTGATCAGGACTTTTCCGTCAGTCGGGTTGTCCAAACCAGCCAACAAGCCCAATAATGTCGACTTGCCAGACCCTGAGCTGCCCACGATAGCCAATTTTTCCCCGGGCACGACCTGAAGATCGAGGTTCCGTAATATATCGAGATTGGCTTCACTGGTAGGAATCTGTTTACTGAGCCCTACGGCTTCTACTGCATGAGGTGTTTGCATCAAATGAGATCCCGCGTCCTATTCGTAATTATTCTGTTCTTACTGACTTCTTTCGTCCTGCCGAGTTCGGCACTGGCTGAAACAAGGCCTCAAACCAAGACCATCCTGGTGTACGGCGACAGCTTGTCCGCAGCTTATGGCATCCCGCGTGAGCAAGGCTGGGTGAGCCTGCTGGAAAAACGCATCGGCGAGCAAGGATTGCCTTACCGTATCGTCAACGCCAGTGTCAGCGGAGAGACCACCAGTGGCGGCCTGAGCCGCTTTCCTGGCAATCTCCAACAACACAAGCCTGACCTGGTCATCCTAGAACTTGGCGCCAACGATGGGCTACGCGGCCTTTCCGTGAGTGACATGCAGCGTAACCTCAGCAAGATGATCGAGGCGGCACGCGAAGCCAAGGCCGAGGTATTGATGCTCGGCATGATGATGCCACCTAACTATGGCCATCGCTATGCACAGGACTTCAAGGCCAGCTTCACGCAGCTCGCACTCAAATACAAGTTACCGCTGGTACCGTTCTTTCTCGACGGCGTCGCTGCCAATCCCGAATTGGTGCTGGAGGATGGCGTCCACCCTACCAGTGCGGGTCAACCACGCATACTCGAGAATGTTTGGACCGAGCTAGGGCCGCTACTGACCAAAAAACCTTAGCTCTAGTCAGGTGCCTGTTGCCAGGTGATATCCAGCGCCGGCTCATGCTCGGCGGCTTGTAGATCGGCTGCCACGCCTATGCCAGGCACCAACGCCAGGCTGTCTTCATGGTAGATCAATGGCAGGCGCTGACGCTGCCACGGCGGCATGTTCGCTTCCTGAAGCAGGTGCTTGAGCGTACGACTCGGACGGCCCAGATCGGGTTTGAAACGTTCACCCCCTGAACGTTGTGCCACACGCAGACGATCGATGCCGAGCCGTTGGTAAGCGAGGCCATGGCCGTACCCTAGCAGGAAACGCAGGATGCTACCGTCAGGGAGCTTGAGCGTATCCTCGCCTTTCCAGGTCAATGAGAATGGCTCGATCGGTTGTTCCTGGTCGAGATAGACCATATCCTGATATCGACGTAGACAGGTCCCCTGCGGACCGATCGCCATCTTCACCTGGGCGTCTGGACGGGCGTCCAGCAGCTGTTGCAGCATCTCCTGCAACCTTGCGGTGCTGGGCAATACGATATCTTGACCAGCCAGCCACCAACGCAGCAGATTGCGCGCCCTCGCTTCGCTCAGCGAGCGTAACTCACTGACGACCAGTTGCTGATGTCGCATACAGCGCTGTGCGTCGAGCAGCGCCAGATCATTGAGCAGCTCTGACGCTTCAGCGATGTGGGATGCCGAGCGCGCGATGACTTTCCTGACGCCGGGGAACCTGGTCTCCAGTGCGGGTAGTGTGTGCTGGCGGATGTGGTTCCGGTCATAGCGGACATCCTGATTGCTCTCGTCCTCTACCCACTGCAATCCATGTTGCGAGGCGTACGCGCGAATCTCATCCCGACCGACTTCGAGCAGAGGTCTGAGCAAGCGACGCCGCCGGTCGACCTTGGCCATCGCCGACAGCCCTCTGACACCAGCGCCACGTGTGAGCTGCAGCAGCAAGGTCTCGGCCTGATCGTCCTGGTGATGGGCCAGCACGACGAAATCCGCAGGCGCCCCGAGCAAGGCCTGGTAGCGCGCGGCACGCGCTGTGGCTTCCGTACCGGCTGCCGACTTCCTCGGGATGGTCACGCGTACGATCTGCAGCTCAACATCCAGCGAGCGGCAGAGCGTCATGCAAAAGTCAGTCCATGTATCTGCGTGCGGGCTCAACCCATGATGGACATGCATCGCCTTGAGCTCGAAGCCCAGGGTTTGCCTGAGTGTGACCAACAGCGTGAGCAGGACGACCGAATCCATACCCCCGCTCAAGCCGACTAGGAGGCGAGAACGATCTGTGACGATGGGTCCGAGGCTGGACCGCAGGTGCGTTTCTAGGCTATCTACCGCCGCTGACGCGGCAGCAGTTGTGGATCTACTTGATGGGGGTTTCTTTGAATTTGCCATAGCTCATCAGGCGCTCGAACCTCGCTTCCAGAAGATTCGTCGTGGATTTTGCCTGCAAGCGTTCAAGCTCGTCTTTGAGCGCACGGCGTAGCGTCTGCATCATCTCTTCCGGTGCGCGATGCGCACCACCCATGGGTTCCGCGACGATGCGGTCGATCAGCCCCAGCGTCTTCAAGCGGTTGGCTGTGATCGCCAGCGTCTCGGCAGCTTCAGATGCCTTGTCTGCGCTCTTCCAGAGGATGGAAGCGCAGCCTTCCGGCGAGATCACCGAATAGGTGGCGTACTGCAACATCATGAGATGGTCGACGACCCCTAGCGCCAACGCCCCGCCGGATCCGCCTTCGCCGATGATGACACCGATGATGGGCGTCTTCAGTTCAGCCATGACGTAGAGGTTACGCGCGATGGCCTCGGACTGGCCACGCTCTTCCGCGCCGATGCCAGGATAAGCACCCGGGGTATCGATCAGCGTGATGATGGGTAGCCCGAACTTCTCGGCTAGACGATACAGACGCAATGCCTTGCGGTAGCCCTCGGGACGCGGCATGCCGAAGTTGCGATACTGGCGCTCCTTGACGTCGCGACCCTTCTGATGGCCGATGACCATGACCGGGATGCCTTCGAAACGGCCCATGCCACCGACGATGGCCGGATCGTCCGAGAATGCGCGATCGCCATGCAGTTCCTCGAAATCCGTGAACAAGCCCTGGATGTAATCCAGGGTATAGGGGCGTTGCGGGTGGCGCGCGACTTGGGAGATCTGCCAAGCATTCAGCTTGCCGTAGATTTCCTTGGTCATGGACTGGTTCTTTTGTTTCAGTCGCTCGATCTCGTCCGAGATGTCGACGGCGGAATCATCCTGCACGTAACGCAACTCTTCGATCTTGGCCTCAAGTTCGGCGATAGGTTGCTCAAATTCCAGAAAGCTTGTTTTCATGTCTTGGGTCTCGATACGAACTGCATCAATTATAGAGGATTTTTACGTTTTCTTCGCTCAACCAGCCTTTGAGGCCGGCCAGCAGCTCATCTCGCAATTCGACGCGCCACTGGTCGCTCAGCATAAGCTCGACCTTGCCAGTCGCATTATGGTATTCCACTTTCACTGCACAGCCGCGCCTGTCTTCTGGCGAAGCGGCCTGGCGGCAGTAGGGGCTCAGCAACTCGCGCAACTTCACGGCATCTGCCTGCCCGTTACAGGACAGCTTCAGCATGCTGGCATAAGCACTGCGGGCGGCCGGCAGGTCCATCAGGCGCCGGGCGTTGACCCGCAAGCCGCCTGAAAAATCATCGTGACTGACACGCCCCTCGACGATGAGCAAGGCATCTTCCTTCAGCAGTTGCGGTGACTGGTTCAATAGCTCGTTGCCGACCACGATCTCGATACGCGAGACGGCGTCATCCAGGGTCACGATCGCCATCTTGCCGCGCTGCGTCATGCGGATGCGCACCCCCATGATGATACCCGCCAGCAATTGTGACTGGTCGCTGGGCTTGAGGTCGCCGAGACCGTTGCGGATGAAGTTGACGACATCTTTCTTGTAGCCGATGAACGGATGGCCGCTGAAGTAGAAGCCGAGCGCCGCCTTCTCTTGCTGCAATTGCTCCTGATCCGACCATGCAGGAATGTTGGGCAGGATATGCGCCACACTGTCGGTGGCATCCCCGAAGAGGCTGTTCTGGCCACTCGCCGCCCCACTCTGCTCGGCAGCACTGATCGCCAGGCCCACACCTGCGAGCATGGCGGCCCGATTCGGGTTCAGCTTATCGAAAGCACCGGCACGGATCAGGGATTCGATGACACGACGATTGACCTTACGCAGATCCAGTCTGCGGCAAAAGTCGAACAGATCCTTGAACGGCCCTTCCTGCTCGCGCGCATTCAGGATCACCTCGATGGCTGCCCAGCCAGTGCCTTTCACCGCGCCCAGTCCATACAGGATCTGCTGATCGTTGACCGGTTGGAAACGGAACCCGCTCTGGTTGATGTCGGGTGGAAGGACTTCGACCCCGTTTTGCGCGCAATCGTCATAGAAGATATGCACGCTGTCCGTATTGTTCATGTCCGCAGACATGGTCGCCGCGAGGAAGGCCGCAGGATGATGCGCTTTCAGGTAAGCGGTCTGATAAGCGACCAATGCGTAGGCGGCTGCATGCGACTTGTTGAAGCCGTAGCTGGCGAACTTCTCCATGAGGTCGAACAGCTCCGCCGCCTGCCGCTCTGGCGTACCATTCTTGACGGCACCCTGCACAAAGACCGCGCGCTGCGCGTCCATCTCCTCTTTCTTCTTCTTGCCCATGGCGCGGCGCAGCAAGTCGGCACCACCCAGACTGTAACCGCCGACCACCTGGGCGATCTGCATCACCTGCTCTTGGTAGACCATGATGCCGTAGGTCTCCTTGAGGATAGGTTCTACCGCAGGGTGTGGATAATCGACGCGCTGCTTGCCATGCTTGCGCCGGCAGAAATCAGGGATCAGGTCCATCGGGCCGGGACGATAGAGTGCGACCAGGGCGATGATGTCCTCGAAACAATCCGGCAAGGCCTGCTTCAGCATGTCCTTCATGCCGCGGGATTCCAGCTGGAAGACCGCCGTCGTATTAGCCGCTTTCAGCAGGTTATAGGTCGGCCGATCATCGAGCGGAAGCGTTTCCAGATCGAGTGGGGGCAAACCTTGCGCTTGGCGCTGGATGTTGGCGTTCTCCAGTGCCATGGCAAGGATAGTGAGCGTGCGAAGACCCAGAAAGTCGAACTTGACCAACCCTACGGCTTCGACGTCATCCTTGTCATACTGACTGACGACTCCCTCACCGCCCGCTTGGCAATAGATCGGGCTGTAGTCCCAGATCTTACCAGGGGAGATCAAAACACCGCCTGCATGCATGCCGACGTTGCGCGTCAGACCTTCCAGACGAAGTGCAAGCTCCAGAAGTTCATTGACCTCTTCCTCTTGCGCGCGCCGCTCGTTGAACTGTGGTTCTTTCTCCATGGCCGAAGCCAGTGTGATCCCCAACTCGTTGGGGATCAGTTTGGCGATGCCATCGACAAAATTGAAGGGCAGATCGAGCACACGACCGACGTCGCGAATCACCGCCTTGGCCGCCATGGTCCCGAAAGTGGCGATCTGGGAGACCGACTCCAGGCCATATTTATGACGTACGTATTCGATGACGCGATCGCGCCCTTCCTGACAGAAATCGATATCGAAGTCGGGCATGGAGACCCGTTCCGGATTCAGGAACCGTTCGAACAGCAAGGCGTACCGCAAGGGATCGAGATCGGTGATCCCAAGGCTGTACGCGACGACGGAACCCGCGCCCGAGCCACGACCAGGGCCGACTGGCACGCCATTGTTCTTGGCCCAGTTGATGAAGTCGGCCACGATGAGGAAGTACCCCGGAAAACCCATCTGAACGATGATACCAACCTCGAAATCCAGTCGTGCCTCATAGGTCGGCAGCTGCCTCTCCCGCTCTACCGCGTCCGGGTAGAGGATCTCCAATCGCTTGTGCAATCCCGCTCGAGCCTGTTGCAGGAGATATTCGTCTAGGCTCTCATTGTTAGGGGTGGGGAACTGCGGCAGGTAGTTCTTGCCTAGTGAAAGCGTCAGGTTGCAACGCTTGGCGATCTCCACTGAGTTCTGTAACGCTTCGGGAATATCGGCGAACAAGGCGGCCATCTGTGCCTGGGACTTGAAATGCTGGTCCTGTGTGAAATGCTTGGGGCGCCTAGTATCCGCGAGCACATAGCCCTCTGCGATACAGACACGGGCCTCGTGCGCCTTGAAATCATCCGGCGCGATGAATTGAATTGGGTGGGTCGCCACCACCGGCAACTGCAGTTCGCCTGCCAGGTTCAAGGCATGGGAGATGTACGCCTCCTGTTGGGCATGGCCTGCGCGCTGAAGCTCGATATAGTAACGATCCGGGAACAGCTGCTGCCATTCCCCCGCGAGTCTCGTGGCGACTGGCAGGTTCGCCTGCAACAAGGCTTGGCCGACATCGCCCATCATGGCGCCGGACAACATGATCAGGCCTTCCGTACCCTCCGCTTCCGCGAACCAGCTGCGCTTGATCTCCGCGCGGCCACGGTATTGGTTGTGCAGGAACGCGCGGGACAGCAGTTCGCATAGGCGCAGGTAACCGGCATGGGTCTGACAGAGCAGCATGGCACGATAGGGCTGATCGCGACTGGTATCGTTCTCCAGCCAGATATCGCATCCGATCAGTGGCTTGATGCCCTTGCCGCGTGCCGCCTTGTAGAACTTGACTGCGCCGAACAGGTTGGCGAGATCGGTCAGTGCCAGGGCGGGCATCCGGTCCTTGCTGGCATGCTCGACATAATCGTCGATACGCACAGTGCCATCGACGACGGAGTACTCGCTATGGCAGCGAAGGTGGATGAAAGAAGGCTGGGACATATATCTGGATTTTACCCGATAGACGCTATCGGGTGAGACCGTCGAAGGAAGTTTAGCGAATCAAGAAGATTGCAGCAGCGCCGATAGCGCTACTGCAGGTCAAGCAGTGGCTAACGGCGAGGTTTTTCCTACCAATGCGGTGATCTGGGCGATCAATTCGTCATCTTGTACAGGTTTACCCAGGAAAGCATTCACGCCCAGTTCCTTGGCGTGGTTCTGGTGCTTCTCGGCCGTACGCGAACTGATGATGATGATTGGGATGCCGGCTGTCCTGGCATCGGCACGCACGTTACGCGAGAATTCGAAACCGTCCATCCGTGGCATCTCGATATCGCTGAGAATGATGTCCGGCAAGGTCTCCTGCAGTTTCTGTATACCTTCCATGCCATCCTTGGCGACCACAACCTCATAGCCTTCGCGCTCAAGCAGGCGGCCCAGCACTTTGCGCATGGTCAGCGAATCGTCGACCACCATGACCATGGTCTTGCTAGCTTCCACCGGTGCCGCCGCCGCGGCAGTGACCTTGACGCTACCTGCAGCCAAGACTTCCCTGTTCGCCAGTTGGACCGGATTAGTGATGAGGATGATGCTACCGTCACCCATCACGGTGGCACCGACGATGCCCGGAACGCGAGCAAGCTGGGAGCCGATGGATTTCATCACGACTTCCTGATTGCCGATGATCTCATCGACATGCAAGGCGATACGATAGTTACCGCTGCGCAACAGGATGATCGGGGTATAGCGCTGCTCTTCGGGATCGTGCTCCTGATCGCCGATCAACTTGCCCAGGAAGTGCATCGGATATTGTCGACCCGACCACTCGATGTACTTGCGGTCGTAGGCCTCGGTCAGCCCTGCCGGCTTGAGTTTCTGTACCTGTTCGATCATCACCGAGGGGACTGCAAAGACTTTACCGGCGTAACGCACCAATACCACCTGAGAGACCGACAACGTGACTGGGAGGTAGATGGTGAACACGGCACCTTGCCCCGGCGCATTATTGACGTCGATACGACCACCCAAAGCAGTGATATCGCTCCGCACGGCATCGAGACCCACACCGCGGCCGGCGATCTGGCTGATGTTCTCGGCGGTGGAGAACCCTGGCTCGAAAATCACCGACAGCAAGGCTTGCTCCGTGATCTCCTGATCGGCCTTCAGCAGCCCGCGTTCGATAGCTTTCTCACGGACACGATCCAGCTTGATGCCGCCGCCGTCATCGGTCACGGTGAGGATGATTTCATCGCTTTCCTGACGCACCTTGAGTGCGATACTGCCGGCCTCGGCCTTTTTCAGCTTCTTGCGCTCGGCGGCGGTTTCCATGCCATGGGCCACGGCATTCCGTAATAGATGTTCCAATGGCGCACCGATCTTTTCCAGCACGCTACGGTCGATCTCGACGCCCTCGCCGTCGATGGTCATCTCGACCTGCTTTTCCAGTTCGCGTGACGTCTGCCGCACGATACGTTGGAGACGCTCGGAGATCAGCGAGAACGGCACCATCCGGACATTCATGAGACCGTGCTGCAACTCCCGGTTCATCCGGTTCTGTTGTTGCAATGCCGATTCCGTCTCGTCGAGATTCATGAGCAGACCGTGCTGGATAGTGGCCACGTCATTCACGCTTTCCGCCATCATCCGGGTCAGTTCCTGCAGGCGCGTGAAGCGGTCGAACTCGAGCGGATCGAAAGCCTCATGCGTCTCCTGCAAGTGGGACATGCGGGATTGCAACTGGCTTTCTGCCTCGATCTCCATCTCGCGCAAGTAATTACGCAAACGGAACACGCTTTCGGTGAGGTCGAGCGAGAAATTCTTGAACCCCTGCATCTCCCGATCCATACGGGAACGTGCGATGGAGATCTCACCGGCCTCGTTGATCAACCTATCCAGGATATCCGAACGTAGCCGCAGGAATTGGGCACGACGATCTGCGCTTCTCGCAGCGACTTTGGGTGCGTCGGTCGCTTCGACGGCACCGCGTCCACCGACGCTGGCACCTGTCAGTTCCTCAAGTAGCGCACCGATACGATCCAGATCGACGAACAGGTCGTCAAAGTCGGCCATGGTGACCTGGTTCTTCAAGGCTTTGATCACCCGGTCTTCCATGTTGTGCACGGTATCGCCAAGTTCAGACTGGCCTGCCATCCGTGCGCTACCTTTGAGGGTATGCAAGGCACGCTGCAAGCTATCAGGATGCTCGGATTCCGAAGGATTGGCTCGCCAGGTACGCAAGGCAGTACCGACCTGCGGCACGAGTTCGCGCGCCTCCTCGGTGAACATGGTGATCAGTTCTTGATCGACGGCCGACACGGCTGCGGCCTTCTTCGTAGCTTTGGCTGCCGGCTTCTCGGCTGGAGGGGTTGCTTTAGACGTATCCAGCTCGACAGGTGGTGCTGATTTTTCGGTCGTCTTGACTGGCGCCGGTTCGGAGGCGAGGACTGGTTCGGATTGTTCAGGTGCTACTTGCTGCGCGATATCCAGCTCAGGCAGGTCGAAATCCATCTCGACCGATGCAGGTGCAGGCGTACTTTCCTGAATATTCGTATCCGTGATATCAAGGCTCGGTGGTAGATCCAGGTTGAGATCTTCCAGACCGGCTGGCATATCTTCCATCGGCACTTCGGCCATGGTCGACGCCTCGATCGTGGCTTCTTTCAGCGCTGCCATGAGGCCAGAGACCTGTTTCGGCTGACGCAATTGCGCCGCCTTGCGCATCATGTCCTCGAGCGCATCCACCACGCGTTCGATCAGGGTCAGACTTTGCTCTGACCAGTTCCCCTGATGGGCGTCCAGCCAGTGCTCCAGCGCTCTTGCCAGGTCGCACACTGCCTTGAATCCTGCGGTACCCGCGTTGCTAGCCAATGTATGGGCGGCGCGACGGCTGGCATCAGTGGGTTTGGATGTACTATCAGTGGAGAGGACGGCAAGCCCTTGGCGCAAGGTCTGCATGTGCTGATTCGCTTCAGCCATGAAGATATTGAACAAGGTACGGCTCAACTTGTGGGTGCCGCCGATGATCACTTCTTCCGCTTGTGCCGCCGGCTTCGGCGCTTCTTTCTCGTTCTCCAGTGCAGCCGCTCTTGTCTGCCATGCCTGGTGGTTCAGCTCGACTTCCGCACTATCGCGTAGTTTTGCCGCCCATCCTGCGAATGCGGCGCTCGCTTCCTCGATGAACGAGAGCTGACCGCTGCTCGGCACCACCTTGCGTTCCATCACCTGATTGAGCAGGCGTTCTACGGCCCATGCCACTTCGCCGAGCGCGACCAGACCTACCGTGCGCCCACTGCCCTTGAGCGTATGGAAACCGCGACGCACCTCAACCAGCGCTTCGTGGTCAGTGGCATTGACGCGCAGCGCTTGCAGGTTCTGGGCGATCGTCGCCAATACCTCTTCTGCTTCGGTCAGGTAGATATCCAATAGTTCAGGATCGAACGCCCGATCCATCGTCAGCTCTACAACCTCTTCCTCTTGCGCAGCAGGGGTTGCAATGTCCGTGACAGGTGTGACTTCCGTTATCTCTGGGGCGGCTTCGGCATCCTTGGCTTTGCTGTTGAGCTTGACTGGAGCGACCGTGACACTGACCTTTACGGCCACAGGCTTCTTGGGGGCGACTGCAGGTTCTGCCACTGCTGGAGTTGTTCCCTGGGGCAGTTCGAGGTCGGCTATGACGGCCTGTTCTTCGACGACTGGCGCCACCTGTAGAGAGTCTGGCGCATCAGCAGACTGCTGCAGTCTGGCTTCGAGTCTCGCCAGTGCCGCGTCCAGCGCCTCTTCGGATTCCATCCGTCTGCGTGGCAGCTCCTCGACGTAGAAGCCCACCATACTCAAACTCTCGGCAACCAGTTCGAACAAACTGGTGTCTGGCGTGCCAGAGTCGTTCTGGAAGTTCTTGATCAGCTCAAGGCTGGCCTTGACGATGGCAGTCGGTACCGGCATGTCGAGCATATCGAATGCGGCCAGCACTTGATGCAATGGCTTATCGACCGAATCCAGCACCTGGGTTTCGCCTGGGTTGCGGAAATAGGTATCTAGAGATTGTTCTGCGACTTTGAGGGCATCCAGCACTTGCTGAGCGACCGCGAGTAAGACTTCGCTATCCAAGTGATCGGACATCGGCATGCCAGAGAAGTCTGCCATCGGGCCACCGCCCATGACGTCCTGCAACCGTTGGATCTGATTCTCCATACGGCGCACAAGATCTTTGTCATGTCGTTCATAGGTATTCAGCGCGTCTTCGAGCAGGTTGAGGCCGGTCGCACCTTCGATCAACAAGGATTCAGTGATGCGCGTCGCATCGAGGTCCATCGCTGTCGCAAGCTCATGGACCGCCCCGAACAGGTTGGCAACTGTCTGGTTACTGAGATCCTGGCTCGCCATGATGATCTCACCAAGTCCGTTCATGACCTGGTCGAGTGCGCCATCCTTGCCTTCCGAGACTTCCGCCCACAGGTCTTTGACGTTACCCAGTACGGTTTTCAGCTGCTCGATATTGGACAGCTCTTCCGCAGTGATCTCAACCATGGTCGCATCATCACCCACCTCGGGCATGAAATGTCTGAGATCGAAGAGATCCTTGGCCTTGAGCACTAACGGGGCGTCAGACTTACTTAACGCGACGTAGTAGAGGATGCTGCGCAATAGACTGTCGACTCCCCGCGAAGAATTCTCCGCAAGGCTACGCAATTGCTGATCGATATGACGGAACAGACGCTTCACGCCTGGATTAGCCGCCAGGTCTCCATGTGTCAGTGCCGCCATCAACGCGGTGGCTGTCCACCATAAGGTCTTTTGTGCGGGCTGGGTTTGCACACGACGCACATTCTCCATGGCCGCAGACATCTCGGATAGCGCTTCAGCACTGCCATTCTTGAGCCAGCCGAGCAGGGATTTCTGGAA
>CABHOJ010000022.1 GCA_902168195.1 uncultured Methylotenera sp. | reverse complement strand
AAACTTCAGGCACATAGGTCTTATCGACGATGGTCTTGAGGTCGCTGGCCGGCATGTCGTCGACCAGGCGCGAGAGGATGGCGAAAGCCAGGTCACGGTAATTCATGCCGCGCATGGCCGTGAGATCGGCGTCGCTGAACTGCGGATACGATTCAGGCAGGTACAGGCCACCGTCCGGGGCCAGGCCGCCGAGCAGGATCTCGCTGAAGGTGATGGCGGGCGATTGCCCACGGGTACTAATATATTTCATTCAAATCCTCTTTGCGGGCGAATCGTAGCGTCGCGTGCTCGCTCATTCCTCGCCTATGCAACACATATGTCGTCGTCATTCGCTGTGCGGCTCCTTGCGCTTCATCCCGCAAAGCGAATTTTCGATCTATCTACTTAACTCTTCCATGCGGATGCGCGTCAGCTTGCCGTCGATCGCGGCCAGCGTCTCGATCGCCGCAATGGCGGCATCCATGTTCTTCTCTTTGGTCACGTGCGTGAGGATGATGATATCCGCCTCGGTCTCGTTCTCGTCCGGTTCCTTCTGCATCATGGCATCGATGGAGATGTCGCGGTCGCCGAGGATCTTGGTCACTTCGGCCAGCACACCCGGCTTGTCCAAGGCACGCATGCGCAGGTAGTAGGCACTCTCGATCTCGCCGATCGGCAGGATAGGCAAGTCAGCCATCTGGTCCGGCTGGAAGCCCAGGTAAGGCACGCGCTGTTCGGCGGAAGCCGAGGCCAGGCGCGCCACATCGATGAGGTCGGCCACCACTGCACTGGCGGTCGGCTCGGCACCGGCGCCTGCACCGTAATATAGCGTCGGGCCGACGGCATCGCCCTTCACCACCACGGCATTCATGGCGCCGTTGACGTTCGCCACCAGGCGCTTCTCCGGAATCAAGGTCGGGTGCACGCGCAACTCGACACCTGCCGCGGTGCGCTTGGTGATGCCCAGCAGCTTCACGCGATAGCCGAGTTCTTCGGCATAGCGGATGTCCTTGCTTTCGAGTTTGGTGATGCCTTCCGTGTACGCCTTGTCGAACTGAGTCGGGATACCGAAGCCGATGGCGGAGAGGATGGTGAGCTTGTGCGCGGCATCTATACCTTCGACGTCGAAGGTCGGGTCGGCTTCCGCGTAGCCCAGGCGTTGTGCCTCGCCCAGCACGTCGGCAAAGGCCAGGCCCTTCTCGCGCATCTCGGTGAGGATGAAATTGGTGGTGCCGTTGATGATGCCGGCGATCCATTCGATGCGGTTCGCCGCCAGGCCTTCACGCAGCGCCTTGATGATGGGGATGCCACCGGCCACAGCGGCCTCGAAAGCGACGATGACGCCCTTCTTTTGGGCGGCGGCGAAGATCTCGCTACCGTGCAATGCGATCAGCGCCTTGTTGGCGGTGACCACATGCTTGCCGTTCTCGATGGCCTTGAGCACGAGGTCCTTGGCGATGCCATAGCCGCCGATCAGTTCGACCACGACATCGACGTTAGGGTCGTTGACCACGCTGAACGCGTCATCGGTGACTTCGACCTTGCCTGCTGTCAGTTCATTACCGACGACCTTGCGCGCCAGTTCCAGATTGCGGTCGGCGACCTTGACGATCTCGATGGTCTTGCCGGTGCGGCGCTGGATCTCCTGCTGGTTGCGTTTCAACACGGTGAACGTACCGCCACCGACGGTGCCGATGCCCAGCAAGCCTACTTTGATTGTCATGCCTTGATTACCCACTATGAGATTCGTTACGACTTATGCCTTGGCGCCATGCTTCATGCGGTAGGCCTTGAGGAAGCGGGCGATACGGCCGATCGCTTCCGTCAGGTCGTCCACATTCGGCAGGAACACCACGCGGAAATGGTCAGGCGTCTTCCAGTTGAACCCGCTGCCCTGTACCAGCAAGACCTTCTCTTCCAGCAGTAGGTCGAGGATGAACTGCTGGTCGTCCTTGATCGGGTAGATCTTGGGGTCGAGCTTGGGGAACAGGTACATGGCCGCTGCCGGCTTGGTACAGGTCACCCCGGGGATCTCGGTCAACAGCTTGTACGCGAGGTCGCGCTGCTTGCACAGGCGTCCGCTCGGCGCGACCAGGTCGTTGATGCTCTGGTAGCCGCCCAGTGCGGTCTGGATCGCCAGCTGCCCCGGCACGTTGGCGCACAGGCGCATGGAAGCCAGCATGTTGAGGCCTTCGATGTAATCATTGGCGTGCTTCTTCTCGCCCGACACCACCAGCCAGCCGGCACGATAGCCGCAGGTACGGTAGTTCTTGGAAAGGCCGTTGAAGGTGACGAACAGCACATCGTCCGCCAGCGAGGCGATCGAAGTATGCGTATTGCCGTCGTACAGCACCTTGTCGTAGATCTCGTCGGCGAACACCACCAGCTTGTGGTGACGCGCGATCTCGATGATGCCTTCCAGCGTCTCCTTAGGGTACAGGGCGCCGGTCGGGTTGTTCGGGTTGATGATGACGATGCCGCGCGTGTTGGCGGTGATCTTGGATTCGATATCCTTCAGGTCCGGCAGCCAGCCGGATTCCTCGTCACAGATGTAATGGCGTGGCGTACCGCCGGCCAGCGTCACGGCTGCCGTCCACAGCGGGTAATCCGGTGCCGGCACCAGGATCTGGTCGCCGTTGTTCAGTAAAGCCTGCATCGCCATCACGATCAGTTCGGAGACGCCGTTGCCGATGATGATGTCGTCGATGGTCACGCCAGCGATCTTCTTCTGCTGGGTGTAATGCATGATCGCCTTGCGTGCGGCGAACAGGCCTTTGGAATCGGTGTAACCGGAGGCCTGATCCATGTTGCGGATCACGTCCTGCAGGATCTCCTCAGGCGCCTCAAAGCCGAACGGCGCAGGATTGCCGATGTTCAGCTTGATGATGCGCTGGCCCTCTTCTTCCATTTCGCGCGCACGCGCCAACACCGGGCCGCGAATGTCGTAGCACACGTTGTTGAGTTTGGAAGACTTCAGTATCGGGTCCATAGGGAGAGATTTTCGGGCGCAGGGGCCGGTAAAAAAGTGTGTTATCTTACATTGTCAGGGGCTTATCTAGCAACGAAAGCCGCCTGTTATCCCTGAAAATCATCCAATCAAAACAACGATGAAACTGCATCTCACACAAGCCGCAGGCAACCAGCTCATCACCGGTTACGGCGAAGGCTGGGTGGCCGTCAACACGATTCGTTACGAACGCAGCCTGATCGTGCTGCCGGAACGTGTCATCAAGGACTGGGACGCGACTGATTTCGACAGCCTAACGGTGGCGCATTTCGAACGCATCGCCGAACTGAAACCGGAAGTGGTGTTACTGGGGACTGGCAAGACACATCGCTTCATTCATCCGCGCCTGACGGCGCCGTTGACGGCGATCGGGGTGAGTGTGGAATGCATGGATACGGCGGCAGCCTGCAGGACGTACAACATCCTTATGGCTGAGGGACGGCAGGTTGCAGTTGCTTTAGTGATCTAAATTAACAGTTGTGGATTAAATTGATGGAAATCTACTGAGAACTATAATTTCACCACCAATGAATGGATCAACCGTAAACTGGTTCTCCCCCAAATACTCACTGTGAGCATTTGGTCCGCAAATTATTGCCTCTGACTTAAATTTGCCTTCAAGCAGAACGCCCCCTGAACCTACCGCATTCAGTCCGCGAGCAAACATATCGGCTACATGCAGTTCCGAAGTCCACGCAAAGCCTATTTCTTTTGCGATCCATCTGTCTAGGTTTTCACCACGAAATAACTTCGTATCTTTGCCTCGATAAGGCGGAAGTAAGTGACGAAGCAAGTCGACCAAAATACGATCGTTCGATATTTGCTCTCGTATTCTGTGGCCTGCTTCTATCCAATAAGTAGCGAACTCATTACTCTCTGTCGCAGAGGGCTTGGGCTTTTCTAATAATCGCTGGGCTTGCGCTTTCCAATCACCGTTTTCAGTTATTGAACGGCAAGCAACAAGCTCCATACTTAAAAAAATTACAAACTTTTACGCGAGAACGTTAGCGTCGCATTCGTCCCGCCAAAGCCGAAGCTATTCGACAGCGCGGTCTGGATGTTGGCGTTATCGATACGCTTGCGCACGATGTTGAGGCCCTCGGCGGCCGGATCGAGGGTCTCGATGTTGGCCGAGGCGGCGATGAAGTTGTTCTCCATCATGAGCAGGGTGTAGAT
>CABHOJ010000021.1 GCA_902168195.1 uncultured Methylotenera sp. | reverse complement strand
TCCTCTTCGTCGGCAGCATCAGATGTGTATAAGAGACAGGATATTCACTTGCGTGGCTAGTTTTTCGCGCTCGCGTTCGGTTCTCTTGTCATGCTGGTAATGCATGTCGAGCATGAACAGCACGCCCAGCAATCCCAGCAGCAGGAAGGCGGTGAACCAGATCATGGTGGAGGACTGATAACTCCCCAGCGAGCGATTCAATAGCTTGTCTTTGATGACTTCGATCATGACGCTTCCCATAAGCGATCTCAATTTATTTTAATGATTTACATACAATAAAACCAATTCTTGCCTCGCCCTGCCATTCAAACTGCGTATAATGCAGCTTCCCTATGTAACACCAATCAGCATAGCGGTCTATCCCCTACTCCGATCTACTCGATCCCTAATTCGTCTGCCTCGATTGGTTTTGTTCAGTGAACAAAAGGCCGTCGCAGGAGTTTTAAAATTGTCATCTGAAACAACGACCACTAGCCTGTCTTTTAACGACCTCGGGCTGGCTCAACCCATTCTGCGTGCCATTGCCGATGCCGGCTATACCACGCCCACGCCGATCCAGGCCAAGGCCATACCGCAAGTATTGAGCGGCGGCGACCTGCTTGCAGGCGCCCAGACCGGTACCGGCAAGACCGCCGGATTCACGCTGCCTTTGCTGCACCTGCTGCAAGCCAAGCCGACACACGCTAAACCCGGCCAGCCGCGCTGCCTGATCCTGACGCCGACGCGCGAACTCGCCGCACAAGTCGAGGAATCCGTGAAGACCTACGGCAAACACCTGACGCTTAAATCCATGGTGATGTTCGGTGGCGTCAATATCAACCCCCAGATCACTCGCCTGAAAAAGCCTCTGGACATCCTGGTGGCGACCCCTGGCCGCCTGCTCGACCATGTCGGCCAGCAGACCGTCGATCTTTCACAGATCGAGATCCTGGTGCTGGACGAAGCCGATCGCATGCTGGACATGGGCTTCATTCGCGACATCAAGAAGATCCTGGCTCTGTTGCCCAAGCAACGCCAGAACCTCCTGTTCTCGGCGACCTTCTCCGACGAGATCAAGGCGCTGGCTGACGGCCTGCTGCACAACCCGGGATTCGTCGAGGTCGCACGTCGCAACACCGCTTCCGAACTCGTCGAACAAACCGTCCACCTGGTCCCGCAAGCACATAAACGCGATCTGATGAGCCATCTGATCCGCCAGAACGACTGGCAACAGGTGCTGGTCTTCACCCGTACCAAGCACGGCGCAAATCGCCTTGCAGAAAAACTGGTGAAGGATGGCATCGAAGCGGCGGCGATCCACGGCAACAAGAGCCAAGGTGCCCGTACCAAGGCACTGGCCGACTTCAAGGGTGGTAGCGTCAAGGTATTGGTGGCCACGGATATCGCCGCGCGCGGTCTGGATATCGACCAACTGCCGCAAGTCGTGAATTTCGAATTGCCGAACGTGCCGGAGGATTATGTCCACCGGATCGGCCGCACCGGTCGTGCAGGCAGCACAGGCGCCGCGATCTCGCTGGTGGACAACGAAGAGATGAAGTTCCTGAAGGCGATCGAACGGCTCATCAAGCGCGAGATCCCGCGCGTGGCTGTAGAAGGCTTCGTGCCGAGCGAGAAGACCGCGGAAGCGCCACGTCCACCCAAGCCCGCCAGGAACCAGCCTAGACAGCAGAATCGTGAAGGTCGTGGCGAGGACAGGCAAAGACAAGGCCAGCGTGGTCGCCCGGATAACCGCAACGACAAGTCGGGCGCCAAACGCCCCGACCAACAGGCTAGCAAGCCTCAGCAAGCGGCCCAGAAATCCAACTCACAACAGCGTTCCGATCAGGCCTTGTCTGAAGCTGCGCGTCATCAGGCCATGCCGCAGTCGCCCTTATTCGCACCGAAGCCGGTGCATCGGGGCAATCGTGGTCGTTAAAAACCGTTATTGAGGTATTGCAGAAGCAGAAAAAAAGAAAACCGCCGAGAGGCGGTTTTATCAGGGGAATGTAGCTTGAGATAAGCTCATTAATTGTCTAAGGGGAGATGAACAATTGCAGCCAGTATAAGTACCGGATGTAAAAGAAATATTTCCAAAAACGGCTAAAATGTAAGAAATCGTTACATCGTTACATTTAGTTAGCAGGAACCCGCCCTGCTACTTGTAGTCAGACCAGCACCTTTTGAAGGATGCCCGTATGTTCAGACCCCTGTTGATCGCCCTCTCCCTGATGCTGGCCGCATGCAACTACACACCGAAGGATATCAAACCCATTGAAGGGTTCCAGGTCGATCAGTATCTCGGCACCTGGTACGAGATCGCTCGCCTGGACCATTCGTTCGAGCGAGGCCTGGAAAAAGTGACCGCCACTTACAGCATGCGTGACGACGGCGGCTTGAAGGTCATCAATCGCGGGTTCGATCCGGCGAAGCAGGAGTGGAAAGAAGCAGTCGGCAAGGCCTATTTCGTCGACAGCCCGGATATCGGCAAGCTCAAGGTCTCGTTCTTCGGACCGTTCTACGGCGGCTACAACATCATCGAGCTGGATAAGCCCTATTACAACTACGTGATGATCTGCGGCCCGGACAAATCCTATTTCTGGATATTGTCACGCACGCCGCAACTGCCTTACCCCATCAAGGCGCAACTGATTTCGAAAGCCAAGGAACTGGGGTTCGCCACCGATGAGCTGATCTATGTCACTCAGTGACGGCCACACAGGCGTGATAGCGGCCTATTGAGCAGCGACACATAGCCGAGCCAATCGAACTGGATGCATAGCTCGGGTCAATAGCATCGTTCATGACCGCACAATGAAAAGCCGCGCTGATGAGCGCGGCTTTTCATATCGGGTGTCTTCCTTGCCGAGCCGTTATCAGCTTTTCACCACTAGGCTGTTCCTCACCGATTTCACGCCCCGGATGGACTGTGCGATCTCTTCAGCCCGTACGATCTGGGTCTTGTTATCCACAAAGCCACTCAGTTGCACGATCCCCTTGTGGGTCTCGACGCTGATCTGCAAGCCCTTCAGGCCAACTTCCTTGATGATGTTCGCCTTGATCTTGGCGGTGATGGCACTGTCATCGACGATACGTCCAACTTCCTTGTTTTGCGACTGGGACTTGTAATCCGCGTATTCCATCTGGCTCAGGGCCTCATCGCTGTCCACATCGGCCGCCTGGAAACTGGATTTATTGAAGCTGCGGTCCTTGCTCGCCTCCGTTTTGCTCAGCGAGCCGCTGCCGTCAATGTCGAGCGCGTTGAATTCCGTCATGTAAGGGCTTTGATTCAAGTCATCCGGTTCGGCCAAGGCCACAGAGGTGATTCCGCTCAATCCCAATACGATGATGGTCCTGCCGATGAGCTTACTGAGTCCGGACTGCGTGGGCATTGGGTATCTCCTGTTCAATTGGATGAACGATTAGTTATAGATCGAATGCATGGCCTTGTAACTGGCCATGATGCTCGTACGATCGAATTTCTCATGGGCCTCAGGCATGCGCTGCGGCCGCAAAGTATCTCTGAGCATCGGGTTACCCAGCATTGGGTTTCCAAGCATCGGAATCAACGGTTCGGATTCGATGATCGACTGTGGCATGGGCAGCAATGCTTTCGGTGTAGCCATCGGCTTTTGCATGTACATGAGGGCGGCGATGAACATCGCGCTCCCTGTCAGGCTGAAGATAATGACGCATACGGCTGCCGTGTTGGTCAGCCACTGATTGCTTGTTGTTGTGTTCATGATGACTCCCTTACGGTGGCTATGCGCACCGCTTTGCCATAGATGATGGCTACATGCTACTGAGGGAGGGCGTTAAGAACAGTCCTCTGACGTCTGGTTATCCTGTCAGAAAGCGCCTACACCGGCATTGGCGTGAGCGTGCTGGGCTTGGACTGGAGCTTGAGCGGCACCATGGCCTGGGTGAGGACCCCTTTGCCGGGCTCGCTGATCAATTCCATCTTGCCGCCGATCGCCATCACCCGATGGCGCATGCCGGACAAGCCGTGGGTAGTACCGTCGATGGTATTGAGATCGATACCCACCCCATCATCCTCGATTTCGATCTTGAGGAAATTCAATTCGACCATGATGTGCACGCTGACCTTGCTAGCCTTCGCGTATTTCGTGCAGTTGTTGAGTGTCTCTTGTACCAGCCTGTAAGCTACCAAGCCGATCGTCTCGCTGACCTTGGGATCCTCTTCGTCCGGCAGCATGATGTCGACCTGCCATTGATTGCGCTCCGCCATGTCCTCAATTAGCATGCGTAGCGCCGGCCAGAGTCCAAAGGTGCTGATCATGGAAGGGTGCAGTTCCTGCACGACCTGGCGTTTGAACTGGATGCCCTGATCCAGGTATCGCATGGTCTTCTTCAGCTTCTCGGTGACCTCGGGCGAGATCTCCTTGGTCTTGCGAATGACCCAGGATACATCCATCTTGGTCGCGGTGAGGATGGAGCCCAGCTCATCATGCAGTTCGCGCGCCAGTTTTTGACGTTCGCGTTCCACGTCGGATTGATAATCCAGCGCCAGCGTCCCCAAGAGGTCCTTGGTCGCCTCCAGTTGTGTCTCGTAATTCTGTAGCTCCTCAGCGAGCTGCACCCGCAAGCGATCCCGTACCGCCATCTCGGCGAACAGCTGCCGCACCACCATGATCACCACCAGGAACAGGATGATGACGCTGCCGAACAGGGCCACGCGCGCAAGGACGATACTGCTTTCGCGATCGACTAGCAGTACGCGCAAGGCCTCATTCTGCTTGTCCAGCAGCAACTGTGTGTACTCGAGGAACTTTCTCATCTCGACCAGGCCCTGATCGAGCTTCAACACCTGCCAGGCTTCATCGAACTTGCCGATGCGGGTCAGGTTGAGGGTGGTCTGCATCTGGGTCGCCTTGGCTTCCAACCTGGCCGCGACGGCCAGCAACCAAGCCTGCTGGTCCTCGCGATGCATGGTACCGGTCTTTGCGGTGACCAGCCCCTGGATCGCCTTGACATTGGCGCGCGCGTTCTCGATCGCGTCGTTGAAAGGCTCGATATAGACCTCGCGCTGCGTCAACAGATACCCGCGTTCTGCACTCTCCGCCATCAGCAGATTGGTGCGCAGCTGATTAAGCATATTGATGTTGTGGCGGATCCAGCGGACCTTCATATCCTGTTCGCCGATGGAAGCGATCCAGCGATCAGTGAACATCACCGCCAGCAAGGTGATCACCATGGCAGCAGACAAGGTCAGGATGACCCGACCACCCAGGCGCTCGGTTAAATCTTCAATCCAGTTCCAGAAAAACCAGTCTCTGATCTTCATCATAATTGGGGTACTCGGTGTGTAGGCATTATCTGACAGGGCTTTCAGTCAATTGCCGCTGATGGGTCAGCGGGCTTCCCCGTAGAGTAGGCACTGTAGCGTCATCACATGAAGGGATACTCATGCTGCACTACTCAGCCATATTTTTTGTCATCGCACTGATTGCAGCATTCTTCGGTTACAGCGGCATTGCTGCGGGCGCGGCCGAAATTGCCAAGATCTTGTTCTTTATTTTTCTAGTGGTGACGGTGATTTCACTGATCGCAGGTATCTGGTTCGTCAAATAGACCTGCTTGATCGGCATCCATGATGCATTAGAAACCAATTCATGAAAAGGAGCATACCATGTTTAATTCCACCAAGAATTCCGACATCAAGGAAAACACCGAACAGTTGGTAGACGATGTCAAAACCCGTGCTTCGAAGGTAGCCAAGGAAGCGCGCTCCGCTGCCACCAAGATCGGTCGTCGCGCCGGTAGCGCTGGCAAGCAGACCCGTCAGGAAGCAGTCGCATTGTTGGATACGCTGCGCGACATCCTCGATCCACGCGAAACATCTTCCAAAATCGAGCAGATCACGGAAGCGGTCATCGATAACTTCGCCGATTGGAAAGACGTCGCGCAGAACGAGATCACGCATGCTTACAAGAGCGGCAAGATCCAGTCGCGCCGCTTCATCCACAAGCGCACCTTGCTCGCGCTCTCCCTGGCTGTCGGTACTGGTGCCCTGATCGGTTACCTGGCCAGCGGTTCCAGTGACAACGAGTCATAGACAGAAAGTAGGAAGCAACATGTCTCAACTGAATGTATTACCGACAGCCGGCCAGGCTTTCAAGATCGATATCGAAACCATCCGCAGCAATGCGCGCAAGCATGTGGAGAATGGCGCGCAAACCGAGGGTTATCGTGGTGACCGTGAAGTCGTGATCGCGCAACTCAATGCCGCCCTGGCGACGGAGCTGGTGTGTTCCCTGCGCTACAAACGGCATTACTTCACGGCCACCGGCATGAATTCCGAAGCGATTGCCAAGGAGTTCAATGTCCATGCGCAGGAAGAGCAATCGCATGCCGACATGATCGCAGCGCGTATCGTGCAGCTGGGCGGCGAGCCGGACTTCTCGCCGGAAGGCCTGCTGAGCCGCAGTCATGCGGATTATGTGCCGTGTACGGACCTGCGCGAGATGATCAAGGAGAACCTGGTCGCCGAGCGCATCGCTATCGATACCTACCATGAGTTCATCTGCTACATCGGGGACAAGGACCCGACGACGCGCAGGATGCTGGAAGAGATTCTGGCCACTGAGGAGGAACACGCCGATGAGTTATCCGACTGGCTCCAACGCGCCTGATCAGGCACAGCATGGGTATACTGTATCTTTGGATCCCAATAAGCGATACATGAAGAAAATCCTGTTGGTCGACGACCATAGCATCGTCAGGCAAGGCTTGCGCAACCTCATCGAACTGGAATCCGACATGGAAGTGACCGGCGAGGCCGGTTCTGGCATCGAAGCGATCCAGCTGATTCGCAACAACCATTATGATGTCGTCGTCATGGACATCTCCATGCCCGACAAGAACGGCGTGGATACCCTGCACGACCTCAAGCATGTGGCCCCGGAATTGCCGGTACTCATCCTCAGCGGTTATGCGGAAGAGCAATATGCCCTGAATCTGATGCGTAACGGTTGCAAGGGTTATCTCTCCAAGGATGCCGAATCCGAGGAGATCATCACGGCGATTCGCACGATCTCGAAAGGTAAGCGCTACATCTCTTCCGAGCTCGCGGAACTGATGACCAACGAATTGAGCCACCCGACGGAAAAGCAGCTGCACGAGACCTTATCCGATCGCGAGTTCCAGGTGTTCTTCAAGCTTGCCAGCGGCCGCAGCGCGACCGAGATCGCCGACGAACTGTGCATCAGCGTCAAGACCGTCAGCACATACCGGACGCGTATCCTGGAGAAGATGAGCCTCAAGACCAATGCGGACCTGACCTATTACGCGATCAAGAACCAGCTCATCACCTGAATGTCGTATTACCTATGAACGGTAAGACGGCGTAGGACTAACCCCGATACTGGACCCATCAAGGAGCCTCTAGAATCCTGTAGGAAGTTGTATATGGATCTACACAATATGTCACATACTGAAAATCAGCATGATTTTCAGCCACAGCGCATGCGAGTGCTGCTCGTGGAAGATTCGATTTTGCTGCGCGACACCATGATGGATATCCTTGAAGGCGCGTTCGGCTTGCAATTCGAGGGGCACGCTGCTACTCAGGCAGACGCGATCGCGCTCTTGAAGCGCCAGGCTTACGACATGTTGATCCTGGACATCGAGCTCGCGCAGGGCAATGGCTTCGAAGTGCTCAAGGCGACCCAGTCCCCCGATTATCCTTACCCTCGGCCGGTCTACATCATCTTCACCAATCACGCCTACCCGCAATACCGCCTACTGGCGAAACAGCTCGGCGTCGAACATTTCTTCGACAAATCCATGGATTTCGATGTCGCCATGGAAACCATCGAAGAAGAAGCCAGGAAATTCGCCGAAAGCTAGATTCGCCGAAAGATAGGGTAGAATCCCGCCCGCCAGTTAGCATGCACTGGCCGCATGAGGGACGACCCTGATGCAGATCTGATGATTCGGGACGACCCGCTTTTCTGAAAGCGATCCCATGTCCTGGTTATTGTTGCTCTTCGCCGGCTTGTTCGAAGTCGGCTTCACCACCTGTCTCAAACTTTCCGATGGTTTCAGCAAACCCTGGCCTTCCGTAGGGTTCATCCTGTGTGCCGCCATCAGCTTCTGGCTGCTGACCAAAGCTATACACACCATTCCCCTCGGCACTGCCTATGCCATATGGTCGGGCATCGGCGCGCTCGGTACCGCACTGGTCGGCATCTATGCCTTCGGCGACCCGACCGGCACTTGGCGACTGGTGTTCCTCACCCTCTTGATTGCTTCCATCATCGGCCTCAAACTGGCGTCATGAACCTCGAACATTGGGAATTATTGAGTTACGTCGTCACCGTTTTCGGCCTGCCGCTGGCTATCCTGTCTTTCCTCTGGGAACAGCGTAAGGAACGGGAAAACGAGGAAGAGGAGGTCTATCAGCTACTCTCCGACGCCTACACGGATTTCCTGCAACTGGTGATGGCGAACCCGGACTTGCGGCTGCGCTCGCAATGCTCGGTCTCGGACCTGACCGAAGAGCAACGCGAGCGCATGCATGTGCTGTTCGAGATCCTCATCTCGCTGTTCGAACGTGCCTACCTGCTGGCCTACGAAGAGAAGATGAGTGGCAAGCAGTTACGCCGCTGGCGCTCGTGGGACGACTACATGCGGGAATGGGTGGAACGCGACGATTTCCGGCTGATGTTGCCTCGCCTGCTCCACGGCGAGGACCCGGATTTCTGCCAGTACATCATGCGTATCGCGCAGAAGTACCAGCTGCATGAAAAGACCTGAATCGGAAAAACTGCCACTGAGCCGGGTATTCTGGTTCGGGCTTGCGCTGTTCGTGATCGGCACGGGCCCGCTCTTGGTCGTGATCCTGCTATCGGCCCTGGGATTACTCGCCGACCCCAATCCGAACCCGGTGGGACTGGGCATCCTGGCAGCCATCACCTTCTGGCCCAGCGTGCTGATGATGCTCGTCAGCTACGCGCGGGCGGTCATGCGGCGCGACAGGGCTCGCAAGGCCGAGCGCTAAGCGGCGGTCTCCCGTGACGCTACTTCACTCGATCTTGCTGATCTTGTAACCGGCGGCACGCAGGCGCTCCAACAGCCCGCCCTTGCCTGCCAGGTGGGAAGCGCCGACCGCGATGAAGACCGGATTCTGGTTGGCTTCGCCGACGATGCGTTCCGCCATGCGCACGTTACGTTCATCCAACAGCTTGACGCGCATCTTCTGCCATAAGGCCTTGGGCAGCATGCCGCCGGTGATATCGTCATCGAGCAGGCCGATCTTGGCGGTATCCCCAGTCAAGTAAGCTTTCAACAAGGCTTCGAAATCCTTTTCCTTTTCCTTCTGGGTACGCTTCAACACCGCACGCAGCATGGTCAGCTGTTCCTCGCGGCTGAAGCTATCTAGCGATTCGAAATGCTCCTTGGTGTCTTCCAGGCCGAGCACTTCCATCCCCTGCGACTGGGCCATGCTGTAGAGCATCACATCTTGCGTGAAAGGCGACTGCGGTTTAGGCAGATCGAAGATCATGGCCAGCAACCAGGGTTTCATGGTCAGGGCAGCATCGCGGTGCATGGAGTGCACTTCGGCCAGTTCCAGCACTTTCTCGATCTCTTTCTCGGTCATCAGTTCATGCAGGTTCTCGCCGTTCTCCATCAGGTAAATGCCAGGGTCGGAGGCCGGCAACACTTCCATCATGAAAGCCTCGCTGTCCTTCAACGCCTGTTTCAAGGCAGGCGAGAAATCGTTGATGCGTGGGTCGTCGGAGTGCATGGTGCCGAACAGGTGACTCACCTTGCCGGTCGGGGACTCTAGCTTCCACAGCAGGCCGATATCCGTGGTTTGCGCCGCATGGCCCACGCCCATGAACAAGCTCGGCAACAGGGCGGAGAACAGTAGCGCAGAAAAAAGGCCTCGCGAGAGGCCCTTGGATGACATATTCAGCATGGTGATCCTTTGTTATCAGTGTGAGCGACCTGAGCGTTTCGACACTGCTTCCGGCTTTCTGGTTCTCGCATTCGCACGTGGATTTGCACGGGCGTTCGCGCCAGCGGGATTGCGGCTGCCATTCGTCTTATTGGCAGGCACGATCGGTTGCCATGCCGGCACCAGGTGTTTCTTGCTGTTGCCGATCAGGTCTTCGCGGCCCATCTTCTTCAAGGCTTCGCGCAACATGGGCCAGTTGTTCGGGTCGTGGTAGCGGATGAAGGCCTTGTGCAGTCGGCGCACGCCGCCTGCCTTGGGGATAGGCACCGCTTCGCTGTCTTCCGTGACCTTGCGCAAGGGGTTCTTGCCGGAGTGGTACATCGCCGTCGCCATCGCCATCGGGGTCGGCGTGAAGGTCTGCACCTGATCCAGCTTGAAATCGTATTTCTTCAGCCACAGGGCCAGGTTGAGCATGTCCTCATCCGTGGTGCCGGGATGGGCGGCGATGAAATACGGGATCAGGTACTGCTCCTTGCCCGCTTCCTTGGAGAACTTCTCGAACATGGCCTTGAACGCATCGTAAGCGCCCATGCCCGGCTTCATCATCTTGGAAAGTACGTTATCTTCCGAGTGCTCCGGCGCGATCTTGAGGTAGCCGCCGACATGGTGCTGCACCAGTTCCTTGACGTATTCCGGAGAAGTCACGGCGAGGTCGTAGCGCAAGCCGGAACCGACCAGGATCTTCTTCACGCCCTTGATGGCGCGGGCCTTGCGGTAGAGCTGGATCAGGGACGAGTGATCGGTGTTGAGGTTCTCGCAGATACCGGGATAGACGCACGAGAGCTTGCGGCAAGCCTTCTCGATGGCTTCCGATTTGCAAGCCATGCGGTACATGTTCGCGGTCGGGCCGCCAAGGTCCGAGATGACGCCGGTGAAGCCGTCGACCTTGTCGCGGATCTCCTCGATCTCGTGCAGGATGGATTCTTCTGAGCGGCTCTGGATGATACGGCCCTCATGCTCGGTGATGGAGCAGAAAGTACAACCGCCGAAACAGCCGCGCATGATGTTGACCGAGAAACGGATCATCTCCCAGGCTGGGATGCGCGCGCCTTCGTAGGCGTCATGGGGCTTACGGGCGTACGGCAGGTCGTAGACGTAATCCATTTCCTTGGTCGTCAGCGGGATAGGCGGCGGATTGAGCCATACCTCGCGGTCGCCATGGCGCTGCACTAGCGCACGGGCATTGCCCGGATTGGATTCCAGGTGCAGCACGCGCGATGCATGCGCGTAGAGCACGGGATTGCTGGAGACCTCTTCATAGGCCGGCAAGCGCACGACTTGGCGCTCGCGTGGCGTCTTCTCGCGACGCACGATCTGGATGACGCTGGCACCGTCAGGCAATACCGGCGCAGCGCCGACCTTGCCGTCGATCTTATCGTCCGTTTCGCAGCTCGACCCTGCACCCATCTTCATTTCATAGGGATCCGGATGCGCATCGACCTTACCCGGTCGATCCATATTGGTTGAGGCGATCTCTTGCCAGCCTTCGGGGATGCCTTTACGCATGTAGGCCGTGCCACGGATGTCGGTGATCTCGCTCACCTTCTCTCCCCGACCGAGGCGATGACTCAACTCGACCAGCGCTCGCTCGGCATTGCCGTAGAGCAGGATATCGGCCTTGGAATCGACCAGGATGGAGCGGCGGACCTTGTCCGACCAGTAATCGTAATGTGCGATGCGGCGCAACGACGCTTCGATGCTGCCGATGACCAGCGGCACGTCCGGGAAGGCTTCACGGCAGCGTTGTGTGTAGACCAGCACGGCGCGGTCGGGACGTTTCCCGCCTGCGGCGTGGGGCGTGTAGGCATCGTCGGAGCGGATCTTGCGGTCGGCTGTGTAACGGTTGACCATGGAGTCCATGTTGCCGGCGGTGATGCCGAAATACAGGTTGGGTTTGCCGAGTACCTTGAAGGCCTCTGCCGATTGCCAATCCGGTTGGGCGATGATGCCGACGCGGAAGCCCTGCGCTTCCAGCAAACGGCCGACCAATGCCATGCCGAAACTCGGATGGTCGATATAGGCATCGCCCGTCACCAGGATGATGTCGCAACTATCCCAGCCCAGCGCATCCATCTCGGCGCGGCTCATCGGCAGCATCCCGGCGGTGCCGAAACGCTTGGCCCAGTAGGGTCGGTAAGTATTGATTGGCTTGGCGATTTGCATGAGGCGCGAATTCTACCTTTTAATTCCTTGATTACGAAGCAACTTTACAAACTTTTACAGCAGCTCTATACCGAGCTTCCGTAAAGCGGTGGCATAGACCGCGAACACCTCGCAGGTGAAGACGACACAAACCAGCAATGCCCACCAGAACCCGATCCTGTCGAGCAGCCAGGGAAACAAGAGGAACATGGGCAACGTCGGCAGTACATACCAGAAGGTGTACCACGCATGATTCCCGATCTTTTCTGCCGGTTGCTGCTCGATATACAGCCAGATCAAGGTCAGCACAGTGACCAGCGGCAAAGCCGCGATCAGGCCACCGAGCCGGTCGCTGCGGCGCGCAAGCTCCGAGACCAGAACCACGACCAGTGATGTGATCAGATACTTGCTGATAAGGTAGGCCATGGTTCCTCCCGGATGGACGTTGTCGCGACTATTGCGCGAGTTGCTCGAGGATGGGACAGTCCGGCCGGTGGTCCCCATGACAGCAATGCACCAGCCGTTCCAGTTCCGCCTTCATCAGCTGCAGCTCCTGGATCTTCTGCTGCAGTTCATCGATGTGCCGCTCCGCCAGCGCTTTGACCTTGCTGCTCGGACGATGTTCGTCCATCCACAAGCCCAGAAGTTCGGCCAGCTGTTTCACCGAGAACCCCAGGTTGCGCGCATGGCGGATGAATCGCAACACATGCACCTCCTTGTCTCCATACAGGCGGTAGCCGGCTTCGGTGCGCGGCGGGTTGGCGATCAGGCCGATCGATTCATAGTGCCGGATCATCTTGGCGGATACGCCACTAGCGGCGGCAGCCTGGCCGATATTGAGTTTACGAGACATGCTGATCCTCCCGGGACGCAGGTTTCCATCGGCGTAAGGTCAGCGCGTTGCTCACCACGCTGACCGAACTCAGGGCCATGGCAGCCCCGGCGATGACGGGGTTGAGCATGCCGAATGCAGCCAGAGGGATGCCGATCAGGTTGTAGATAAAGGCCCAGAACAGGTTCTGCCAGATCTTGCGGTAGGTACGGCGCGAGATGTCGATAGTGTCCGCCACCAGTCGTGGATCCGAACGCATCAGCGTGATCCCCGAGGTGTGCATGGCGACATCGGTGCCGGACGACATGGCGAAGCTGATGTCGGCAGCCGCCAGCGCAGGCGCGTCATTGATGCCGTCGCCCACCATGGCGACCACCTTGCCCGATCGCCGCAAGTCGCTGACCACTTGGGATTTGCTTTCAGGCGTCTGTTCCGCCATCACCTCATCCAGCCCGACCGCTGCCTGCACATAGGCGCCGCTGGCCGGGTTATCCCCTGTCAGCAACAAGGTCCTGACATCGAGCCGATGCAGGCTCTCGATCGCCGGTTTCGATTCGGGCCGGATGGCATCTCCGAAGGCCAGCAAGCCCAGCAGCTTGACTTGGCCAGGCTTACCTTCCGCCAGCCATGATACGGTCTTGCCTTGTGCTTGCAGTGCCTGGGCTTGCGCCTGTAGTGGATCCAGCGTCACACCCAGCTCCTGCATCCAGCGGCCGTGGCCGAAATAGAGTTCACGGTCTTGCCAAGTGGCCGAGATGCCTTTCCCTGCGACCGCCTTGGCCTGGCTCAGCGGTTCCTCAGGCAACGCCCTTGATGCTGCCAACGCCACCACGGCTTTCGCCAGGGGATGCTGACTACTTTGCTCGAGCGAAGCGGCCAATCGCAGCACTTCGTCTTCTGAGCCGGTATTTGCCAGGATATCGGTAATGCCCGGCTGGCCGACCGTCAGGGTGCCGGTCTTGTCGAACACCACCAGTTGGATATGGTGCGCACGTTCCAGCGCTTCAGCGTCCTTGATGAGGATACCGAAGCGTGCCGCCACCCCGGTACCGACCATGATGGCGGTCGGCGTGGCGAGACCGAGAGCACACGGACAGGCGATCACCAGCACGGCGACGGCATTGAGGATGCCCTGCTCCCAGCCGGCCCCTGCCAGCACCCAACCGATGAGGGTCGCCAAGGCGATCACCAGCACGATGGGCACGAAGACTTCGCTGACGCGATCGACCAGCCGCTGGATCTCCGGCTTGCTGGTCTGCGCCTGCTCCACCAGGCGAATGATGCGTGACAATGTGGTTTCGGCGCCGACGGCCGATACTTCGACCTTTAACAACCCGTCGAGATTGATCGCGCCGCCGGTGACGTGGGCACCGACGCCCTTGTTGACCGGCTTGCTCTCGCCCGTCAACAGCGCTTCGTCCAGGTGACTCTCGCCTTCGCGGATCACGCCATCCGTCGGCACACGTTCACCCGGCCGGACGATCAGCAGGTCGCCCTTCTTCAGTTGCGCGAGCGGCACCTCCTGCTCGCGGCCATCGATGACGATACGGGCAGTATCGGGGCGCAAGGATTGCAGCGCCCGGATGGCATCGGCCGTCTGGCGCTTGGCGCGTGTCTCAAGCCACTTGCCCAGCAGGACCAGCGTGATGACCGCGGTCGATGCCTCGAAATAGAGATGGGCATGCCCCTGTAGCCAGAGATAGACCGACAAGCCATAAGCCGCGGTGGTACCGATCGCCACCAGCAGATCCATATTCCCGGAAAGATGGATGGCCGCCTTCCATGCGGCGCGGTAGAAGCGCGCACCGAGCCAGAACTGCACCGGCGTCGCCAGTACGAGCTGCCAGAAACCCGGTATGTTCCAGTGCCATCCGAGGAAACTTGCCACCATGGGGATAAAGAGCGGCAGGCTGAGGACCGCTGCGGTCACGACATGCCAGCCCGCCAGCGTATCCGCCTTGTCGCGCTGCGTTTGATCATCCTTGGCCGTGCTCTCGGGCCGCACCAGGCGCGCCTCGTAGCCTGCATCCGCCACGGCCTGTTCCAGGGACGCGGTCAAAGTGGGCTGGTCGAGAATGACATGGGCACGCTCCGTCGCCAGGTTGACGCTGACGGAGGTGACGCCCGGCACCTTGTTCAACGCCTTCTCTACCCGGGCGACGCACGAGGCACAACTCATGCCGGTGATGGCGAGATCCGCCTCACCAGAGGTCGTGGCGGCATATTCTTGTGACATATCGGGCTCCTGCTGCAATCGGATATCGAGTCGATAGCCTAAACCTTTCCATCATGGGAAGGTCAACGATTTTGTATGATTCAAAAAACTGTGTTGTAGATAGTTGACCTTACCACGGTGGCAAGGATCACAATGGGCTATCCATCACTGAAATAAGGAACGACCATGTACCACTATCGTGTAGAAGATATGACTTGCGGACACTGTACGAGCACCATCACCAAAGCCATCCTGGCGACCGACAAGAATGCCAAGGTTGACATCGATCTCGCCACGAAATCCGTCAAGGTCGAGAGCACCGAGGACTTCGAGGTGATCCGCGAAGCGATCGTCGAAGCCGGCTATTCCGCTGCGTTCATTTAAGACCCGCGCCTGAACCTGAATGATCCCATGGCTGAAGGCCGATGAGGCATTCCCACCCCTGGCCAAGGCGCTGCGAGAACCCAACGGTCTCCTGGCTGCAGGCGCAGACCTCTCCCCAGCGCGTCTACTGGCGGCTTACCGGCAAGGCATCTTCCCCTGGTACAGTCCTGGCCAGCCCATCCTGTGGTGGAGCCCGGACCCGAGGATGGTGCTTTTCCCGTCCGAACTGAAGGTCTCGCGCTCCCTCGCCAAGCGGATGCGCAAGGACGACTACGAGATCTGCTTCGACACGGCGTTCCGGGAAGTGATGCTGCAATGCGCCTTGACCGAGCGTCCCGGGCAGGACGGCACCTGGATCACCTCCGACATCGTCGAAGGTTATTGCCGCCTGCATGCGCTAGGCCATGCCCACAGCGTGGAAACCTGGATGGAGGGAGAACTGGTAGGCGGCGTATACGGGGTCGCGATCGGCAGGATGTTCTATGGGGAATCCATGTTCCATCACGTCACGGATGCCTCCAAACTCGCGTTCGTGCACCTGGTGCGCCGCTTGCATGACCAAGGGTTCGGCATGCTCGACTGCCAGATGAAGACCGCCCATCTGGCCTCGCTCGGCGCACGGGAAGTTTCACGCGACGAATTCTCCCAACGGTTGTCAGAATTGGTAAACTCAATCCATCCACATGCGCAATGGTAGACCGTCGTGACATTACCGAGTGACCCGCCGCTACAACGCCTGCAGTTCTATGCGACCACGCCTTATCCGTGCGGATATCTGGAAGGCAAACTCGCCCAGTCGCTGATCGCCGCACCGCACCACCTGATCGACGCCGAAGCCTATAGCGGCCTCATCCAGCTTGGCTTCCGTCGCAGCGGCAAATTCGCCTATCGCCCGCATTGCGAACATTGCAACGCCTGCATCCCGGTGCGCATCCCGGTCGAGCGATTCGCCCCTACACGCAGCCAGCGTCGCGCTGCCAAACAACATCTCGACCTTTCTGTCAGCGTCAGCGAACTGAAGTACAGCGACGAACATTTCGCGCTCTATACCGCCTACCAGACGGCACGCCATCACAATGGCGACGATCAGGAGAGCGCGGAGCAATACCGTAATTTTCTCGTGCAGAGCAATGTCGAGAGCGTGATGGTAGAGTTCCGCGAAGGCGACGCGCTAAGGATCGTCAGTGTGGTCGATCTGGTCCGGGACGGCATCTCGGCGGTGTATACCTTCTATGACGCCTCAGATCGCTCGAACAGCTACGGCACCTTCAATGTGCTGTGGCTGATCGAGTGGTGCCGGGCACTAGGCTTGCCTTACCTGTACCTGGGTTACTGGATCGAACAAAGCCGCAAGATGAAGTACAAGCAGAATTTCATGCCTCAGGAAGGCCTTATCGATGGGGAATGGCAACCGCTGCACCATGCGTCTGAAGAAAAATAAGATTTGAATAAAAAAATCTTGCACAGGATTTGAACTATCTGAATAAGGAATGTCCTATTCAATGTCATCTCCAAGCAATCGGCGTTTTAGCACAAGCGGCTAAAACGCCGTTTTGCTTTCTGCAGCACATGAGCCTCCAGTGCGCCCCATGATACAATTCGCGCATGATTGAGCGGCCATCTAACCCTATATTGCATACCCGGAAACTCGTGATCTTTGGCGTTGGCCTGATCGGTGGTTCGCTTGCGCTCGCGTTGAAAAGACACAGCCGCATCGGCCAGATCGTTGGCGTCGGTCGTCAGAGCGATAACATGCAGATCGCGCTGGACCTCGGGGTAGTCGATGCCGTCGCTCAGGATGCTGCAGAAGCGCTGCAGGGTGCGGATATCGTCATGATCGCCGCACCCGTGGCCCAGACCGCCGATATCCTCCGTAGCATCGCCCCGCATTTGACCACCTCCATGGTGGTCACGGATGCCGGCAGTACCAAATCCGATGTGCAGCATAGTGCGAACACCCTACTCGGCGAGGCCCGTGTCCGGTTCGTTCCGGGCCACCCGATCGCAGGTGCCGAAAAGAGCGGTGTCACGGCGGCACGCGCCGACCTTTACGATGGCAAGAACATCGTGCTGACCCCGGACCAGCATACCGATCCCGACGCGCTGGTGTCGGTGCGCGAACTTTGGGAGGCCGCCGGCGCACGCGTGACCACGATGTCCGCACAGGAGCATGACGGCATCTTCGCCGCCGTGAGCCATCTGCCGCACCTACTCGCTTTCGCCCTGGTCGATGAACTGGCTTCTCGCACCAATGCATCCCAACTCTTCGATTTCGCCGCCAGCGGCTTCCGGGACTTCAGCCGCATCGCTGGCAGTTCGCCCGAGATGTGGCGAGACATCAGCCTCGCTAACCGGGATGCCTTGCTGCGTGAGCTGGATGCCTACGCCGAGGAGCTGCGAAGCATCCGCGCATTGCTCGAAGCGGGCGATGGTCAAGGACTGCAAGCGCTATTCGAGCGGGCCAGCCAGGCACGGACCGCCTGGGCCCTCAAAAAAGAAAACGTTATCAAGCACTGATATGGAAACACTCGACCTCCGCCCCCTGTCACGGGCCTCCGGCAGCATCCGTCTGCCGGGTTCCAAGAGCATCTCCAACCGCACCCTGCTGCTCGCAGCACTCGCCAATGGCACCACGCAGATCCATGACCTGCTGGCTTCCGATGACGTGCAACGCATGCTCGAGGCCTTGCAGACGCTGGGGGTGAACCTGACCCAAACCGGACCACATGACTGGCAGGTCCAGGGTACTGGCGGAGACTTTCCGATCAAGCAGGCCGATCTGTTCATGGGCAATGCCGGCACCGCCATTCGTCCGCTGACGGCAGCCCTCGCCGTTTCAGGGGGAAGCTACAAGTTGTCGGGCGTGCCCCGCATGCATGAGCGCCCGATCGGCGACCTCGTCGACGGACTGCGCCAGGCGGGCGCGAGCATCGAATACCTGGGCAAAGAGGGTTTCCCTCCATTACAGATCCAGCCGGCGGAGATCAACGTGGAGGCGCCGCTCAAGATCCGCGGCGATGTCTCCAGCCAGTTCCTCACCGCCTTGCTGATGACCTTGCCGCTGACCGGCAAGCAGGCTGTTATCGAAGTGGTCGGGGAACTGATCTCCAAGCCCTATATCGAGATCACGCTCAACCTGATGGCCAAATTCGGCGTGCGTGTCATACGCGATGCGTGGCAACGTTTCACTGTCCCGGCCAACAGCATGTACCAGAGCCCTGGGGCCTATTACGTCGAGGGTGACGCCTCCTCCGCTTCTTATTTTCTCGCGGCAGGCGCTATCGCCGGCGGGCCTGTGCGGGTCGAGGGCATCGGCAAGGACAGCATCCAGGGCGATGTGAGATTCACCGAGGCCCCGACGGCCATGGGGGCGAGCATCGCCTGGGGCGACAATTGGATCGAAGCCAAAGCGCCGACTTCCGGACAACTGAATGGCGTCGACCTCGACTGCAACCACATCCCGGATGCCGCCATGACGCTGGCGACCGCCC
>CABHOJ010000020.1 GCA_902168195.1 uncultured Methylotenera sp. | reverse complement strand
CAATTATATTGAGCAAAAACTGAAGCAATCATCTGAAGCATGAAGACACTAGAAGTCAAATTGGGTGACCGAACCTATCCTATCCATATCGGCCAAGGATTGCTCGCACAAGCGGAGCTAATCCTTCCACATCTAAAGCGCAAGCAAGTGGCTATCGTGACCAATACGACGGTTGCACCGTTGTATCTGGAGATGCTGTCTGAGCCATTGAGGCGTGCTGGGGTGGATGTCATCTCGATCATTTTGCCTGATGGCGAAGCCTATAAGAACGCCGAGACGCTCAACCTTATCTATGACGCCTTACTGCAGCACAGGGCCGAGCGTAGTACGACCCTGATCGCGCTTGGAGGCGGGGTCATTGGCGATCTGACTGGGTATGCCGCAGCGACTTATTTGCGTGGCGTGCCATTCATCCAAGTGCCGACCACCCTCTTATCGCAAGTGGATTCTTCTGTGGGTGGCAAGACGGGCATCAATCATCCATTGGGCAAGAACATGATAGGCGCGTTCTATCAGCCACAGCTGGTGCTCGCTGATATCGATACCTTGAAGACCCTACCGCCCAGGGAGTTGTCCGCTGGTCTCGCGGAAGTCATCAAGTATGGCTTGATCCGTGATGCGGTATTTTTCGATTGGCTTGAGAGCAATATGCACCGGCTGGTAGCGTTGGACATGGAAGCCTTGACCTATGCGATCTATCGTTCCTGCGAGAACAAGGCGGAGGTCGTGGCCGCAGACGAACGAGAGGCTGGAGAGCGTGCCTTGCTGAATCTTGGTCATACCTTTGGCCATGCCATCGAAAATGCGATGGGTTACGGTGTCTGGTTGCACGGTGAGGCTGTGGCGGCAGGCACGATGCTGGCCGCCGATCTATCGAGACGCATGCACTGGTTGAATGACGACGATGTGGTGCGCATGCGCGCCATCTTCAAGGCGGCGAATCTGCCTATCGATCCACCAGCCCTTGGCGTCGACCGTTATCTAGATCTCATGGGTCTAGATAAAAAAGTGGTGGATGGCAAGATCCGATTCATTTTGCAGCAGGCTATTGGCAGGTCTGTCGTGACAAGCGATTATGACGCAGAGGCTTTGCGTCAAACCCTGGCGCTGGCGCATGACTGATCTCGCTACTTACGCGGCCTATCCTGACAAGACGCGGGGTCGCCGCCATCAGGAACAGGCGCCGATTGGGCGAAACGATTTTCAACGCGATCGAGACCGTATCATTCACTCTGGTGCCTTTCGCCGGTTAGAGTACAAGACTCAGGTCTTCGTCAACCACGAGGGGGATCTCTTCCGGACGAGGCTCACGCATAGTATCGAGGTCGCCCAGATCGGCCGCGCCATTGCTCGTAATCTTGCCTTGCATGAAGACTTGGTCGAAGCCATTGCACTTGCCCACGATCTGGGACATACCCCTTTTGGACATGCCGGCCAAGATGCGCTCAATGAATGTATGCATGGGCACGGGGGGTTCGAACATAACCTCCAGTCGCTGCGCGTTGTGGATGTGCTTGAGCAGCGCTATGCCGAGTTCGATGGATTGAATCTTACATTCGAGACGCGTGAGGGGATCCTGAAGCATTGCTCGGTTAAGAATGCCAAGAATCTTGGAGATGTCGGGGAACGTTTTATTAAGAGGCAGCAGCCTTCGTTAGAGGCGCAGGTGGCGAATCTCGCTGATGAGATCGCCTACAACAACCATGATGTGGATGATGGCTTGCGCTCGGGGCTGATCTCATTGGAGCAGCTGGTAGAAGTGAAGTTGTTTGCAGAGAATCTGGCCCAGGTACAGACGCAATTCCCCAAGCTCAACGACCGGAGACTGATCCACGAGACGGTGCGCCGGATGATCAATTCGCTGGTGATGGACCTGACCCGTCAGAGCCAGGCGAATATCGCGCACCATCATCCCCAAACCATTGATGACATTCGCAAGCTACCCGCGCTGATCGGCTTTAGCCCTGAGATGCAGGCAAGGCAGGCGGAGCTAAAACGTTTCCTCAGGAAGAATCTCTATCAGCACTATCGGGTCAACCGCATGAGCGTCAAAGCCAAGCGCATCATCCGTGAGTTGTTCGATGTGTTCATTAGTGATGTGACGCTTATGCCGAGCGAATATCAGGATCGCTCGAGTGAAGATAGCGCCAGGGCGGTGGCCGACTACATTGCAGGCATGACCGATCGTTATGCCATCCGCGAGTATCAGCGACTATTCACGGTCTCCGAGCGAGAACTCTGAGCATGAAGCCCGAATAACAAGGCGCTGACGGACTGCGCCAAGGCTGAATTACCTAGTACCTCTACCATGTTGTTGCATAATTACAACACTTCCGTTTCATCCGTCGTAAAAAACACAACTTTACTTGGCGTAGCCAGAAAGCATTTGGCATACTTCACTTACCTTCTCGTAAGGGGAGTTCGCGAACTCTGCCGTCAGGTTTGCAAACTTAACAGCTTGTAGATTTGACGGAATTAACTAGAAACAATCAGGAGATTTTTATGAACAAGAAACTGAGCATGGCAGTTGCTGGCGCTGTAATGGCGTTTGGCGCTTCCGCAGCTAACGCTGGTATCACCATTCCAGCAGGCGACTGGACCATCGATATCGGTGGTAACGTCAACGCTTACTACACCCACACCAAGTTCGACGGCGCTCTGTCCGCACCTGGCATCGAAGACAAGGCTAACACCGTACAAACCGGTCTGCTGCCTTCCGCACTGGGTATCGGTGGTAAGACCCGTCAAAACGATCTGGACATCGCGTTCCAGTTCACGTTCTTCACCGGTGTTGACGCTGGTTCCGGCGCTGGCGCTGGTAACAACAGCCTGAACATTCGTCAAGCTTACATGACCTTCGGTGACAAGAGCTGGGGTACCATCAAGGCTGGTCGTGATCTGGGCATCTACGCTTCTGACGCTATCCTGTCCGACATGACCCTGCTGGGCGTTGGTATCGGTGCTGGCGCAGGTGGTTCTTCCACTCTGGGTCGTATCGGTTCCGGTTACATGTACGCTGACTGGGTTGGTCAAATCAGCTACTTCTCCCCTAACTGGAATGGCTTCAGCTTCGCTGTTGGCGTACGTGAGCCATGGTCCAACGACCTGGGCGCAGCTGGTACCAACCGCGCAATCCGCAGCAACATGGGCTTCGAAGGTAAGGTTTCCTACGAGTGGACCGGCGACTACGCTGGTAAGGTCTGGGCTTCCGCAATCACCCAGAAGCAAGATCAAGACACCGCAGGTGCTCCTCTGGTTGCTGGCAGCTACACCTCCCGTGCAATCGACTTGGGTGCCAAGGTTAACGTTGGCGGCTTCGGTCTGGTAGGTTACATCTATGACGGTAAGGGTATCTCCGGTACGCCTAACATCCTGAGCGGTATCAACTTCATCGGCGGCGTTGCCGGCGGTAAGACTGATGACAAGGGTGGTTACGTACAAGCTACCTACGCTCTGCCAGGTATCGGTACCAAGCTGGGCGCTTCCTACGGCTACAGCAAGACCGATCCAGAGCGCGCTGCTGTTCCTGGCGGTTCTGAGTTCGAGAACAAGTCCTGGATCGTCGGTGCTTACCACCCTCTGACCAAGAGCCTGAACCTTGTTGCTGAATACACCCACAACAAGCTGGAAAACATCGGTTACGCTTCCGGTGTTGACGGCAAGGCTAAGACCCTGTCCTTGGGCGCTATCCTGTTCTTCTAAGATTTTCTTAGGATAACTGATAGACTAAACGGCACCTTCGGGTGCCGTTTTTATTTATGTGGATTCAGGAGAGATGATGCGTGTATTGATGATTTCGCTAGTGCTGTTATTAACAGGCTGTGCGCAACTGATGAAGGGGCAGCAACAGCCAGTCGTATCCAAAGGCCAAGGCAACTATTTCACGACCTGCAGTGGCACGGTAGAAGACTGGGGTAGCTGCTATGGTAAAGCCAAGCAAACATGTCCGAACGGTTATGAGGTCACGAGCAAGAATGAAAGCTCGGTCGGCGGTAAACGAGAAATGGAATTCATTTGTAAATGATGCAATAACAAGTTTGGGAGCGAGGATTCGCTATCGTTCCCCCTTGATGTAATAGAACTTATCCCCTCCCCGGTTCGAATGTCTCAAAGTCACTTCATCCATGAGCCAAGCTAAAACAGGTCGTAATGACCCATGTCCGTGCGGCAGCGGAAAAAAATTCAAACAATGCTGCGCACTCAAGCAATCCGCTGCTCATATCGCGGCCCCTAGTATTGATATGCAAATACAGCAGGCCATTCGACAGGCTTGGGTGCTGCAATCGACTGGTCGCCAGGTTGAAGCTGAGAGGATCTGCAAACAGATATTCTCTATCCGTCCGAACCATCCTGAAGCGATGCACCTTCTCGGCGTCATGGCGTTACGCGACGGGAATATACCTGACGCCATTGTCGCCTTAACAAAGGCTTCTCAAGGGGCGCTCAACAATCCCCAATTCAAATCGAACCTAGGTCTTGCCTACCACGAGCAAGGTCAACTGGATCAGGCCACCAAGTACTATCGGCAAGCATTGAAGTTGCGTTCTGATTATGCCGATGCCTATTACAACCTGCATGCGGCACAGCTGGATGCTGATGATTTGACCCACGCCATTGAGAGTTTACAAAAGTTGCTGGTGATCACGCCCAACGATCTCGATGGACGCTTCATGTCAGGAGTGCTTCTGGAGTACAGGGGCGATACTGTTCACCAAGATCAAGATGAGGCGGCACAGCAGTTCAGTCACCTGGGCTCGTCGAGCGGGATTTATGCAGCGAGATTGGATGCCTGGCGATACCTGAAGTCAGCATGTTCGACGTTACCACCCGTCACAGGCAGTAATATCGGGACTTTCCGACTGGCGGTCGATGCGGCAAACCTGCAAGGATTGGTGCTGGAGTTCGGGGTCAGGCACGGCAATACGATTCGTCAGATCGCAGCGCTCGTGGGGCAGGAAGTGCATGGTTTCGATAGCTTTGAGGGTTTACCGGAACAGTGGCATCACGAGCCCAAGGGAAGCTATACGACCAAAGGCCGTATTCCGGACGTACCCCAACAGGTGAAACTGCACGCAGGCTGGTTCGAGGAGACTTTGCCGGTGTTCCTTCAGGAACATCCGGGCAACGTACGGCTGGTCAATATCGATTGTGATATCTATAGCTCAACCAAGACCGTGCTTGATGCCCTGGCACCCAGGATCGCCCCGGGATCGGTGCTCATTTTCGATGAATATATCGGTAACGAACATTGGCGCGAAGACGAGTTCAAGGCGTTTCAGGAGGCGGTTGCCAAGTATGGCTGGGATTACGAGTATCTAAGCTTCAGTTTCTTCACGAAACAGGTCACGGTTCGTATCAAATAATCCAAATATCAGATCATCCAAGCTGACGGTCTGGCCGTTGCTTGCGGCCAGACGCTGTTGTTATGACCAGCGCTACTCCTCGATACCCAGTTCCTGGATCTTCCGTGTCAATGTATTGCGGCCCATCCCAAGCTGGGTAGCCGCCTCGATACGGCGTCCGCCCGTGTGTTGCAAGGCGCGTGTGATGAGAATCTTCTCGAATTCGCGTGTCCGCGTATCCAGCAGGTTCTGTTCGCCACGGTTCAGCGCATCCATCACCTCGGCAGACAGGGCCTCCTGCCACGAAGCCGCACTCAAAGGCTTGGCTGAATCCTCCTTCAATTCTGGCGGCAAGTCGGCGACGTCGATGTTCTGCCCCGGTGCCATCACGGTCAGCCAATGACAGACGTTCTCCAATTGGCGGACGTTACCGCTCCAGTTCATGGTCGAGAGATACCGCAAAGCCGCGGCAGACGGCTGTTTCGGCTCGACGCCAAGTTCCTGAGCACTTTGCTGCAGGAAATGTTTCACCAGTAAGGGGACGTCTTCACGACGCTCCCTTAGCGGAGGCAGGCGTAAACGGATGACATTCAAGCGATGGAACAGATCCTCGCGGAACAGCCCAAGCTTGACGCGCTCTTCCAAGTCCTGATGGGTGGCGGCGATGATGCGTACATTGACCTTGACCGGCTGATGTCCACCGACGCGATAGAACTGACCATCGCAAAGCACGCGTAGCAAACGAGTCTGGAGGTCGGAGGGCATATCGCCGATCTCGTCCAGGAACAAAGTGCCACCGTCAGCCTGTTCGAATCGTCCGCGTCTTGCCGCTTGTGCGCCGGTAAAAGCGCCACGTTCGTGACCGAACAATTCCGATTCCAGCAAATCCTTCGGGATGGCAGCGGTATTGATGGCGATGAAGGGTTTTTCAGCCCGCGGGCTGTGCCTGTGCAGGGCGCTCGCAACCAGTTCCTTACCGGTACCGGATTCACCATTGATGAGCACGGTCGCGTGGGAGCGGCTCAAGCGGCCGATGGCGCGGAATACCTCCTGCATGGCCGGGGCCTGACCGATGATCTCGGGCGTCTCTTCAGGGGAGACGGCTTCCGTCGCCTGGCGCATGCTTTCGTCCACGGCACGACGGATGATTTCGATGGCTTGGTCGACATCGAACGGTTTAGCCAGGTATTCGAAGGCGCCCCCCTGGAAAGCAGCGACGGCACTTTCGAGGTCGGAGTATGCCGTCATGATGATGACAGGGATGTCCGGCAGGCGCTTCTTGATCTCTTCCAGAAAATCCAGACCGGAACCGTTTGGCATGCGGATATCGCTGACAACGACTTGAGGTTCTTCCCGGTTCAGCGCATTCAGTGCCTCAGGCACGGAAGAAAAGGTCTTGAATTCCATGTCGGTGCGGGCCAGTGCCTTTTCAAACACCCAGCGGATGGAACGGTCGTCGTCAATGATCCAGATTGGTTTCATGGTTTAGCCTGAGTTACTGTTATATGAGGGTTATTGCTTGCTGATAGAGCATTTCATGGCCGTCGTCTCGATCGGCAGCATGATGGTGAAACAGGTATGGCCCGGCTGGCTGTCACATTCGATCATGCCATGATGTTGCGTGATAAAGGTTTGTGCCAATGTGAGCCCCAGGCCTGAACCACCTTCACGACCCGAGACTAGCGGGTAGAAGATGCGGTCGCGGATGTCGGATGGGATACCGGGGCCGTTATCGATGATCTGGATCTTGATGGCGACACGATAGCGTTTCTTCGCCAAGGTGACCTGACGCTCGGCACGGGTGCGCAGGGTGATCTGTCCCTGTCCTTGCATGGCCTGTACGGCATTGCGGGCGATGTTAAGCACGGCCTGGATCAGCTTTTCGCGGTCACCGATCAACTCCGGCAGGCTGGTGTCGTAATCGCGCCGGACCATCACCCCTTTGGGCGATTCCGCCAGCAGCAGGCTACGGACGCGCTCGAGGACTTCATGGACGTTGGTCGGCTCGTACTTGGGCACACGGTGCGGTACCAGCAAACGATCCATCAGCGACTGCAGGCGATCCGCTTCCTTGATGATGACTTGCGTGTATTCGCGCAGATTGACCTGTGGCAATTCATGTTCAAGAAGTTGCGCCGCGCCACGCAAGCCGCCTAACGGGTTACGGATCTCATGCGCGAGATTGCGAAGCAATTCAGCGTTGGCTTGTTGCTGGATCAGCATCCGTTCTTCACGCGCGATCCGCAATTGCTGATCCATTTGCTGGAATTCAAGGACCAGACATGCTGGCGCCAGATCCACGGGCGTGACGGTGCAGGTCACGGCCAATGAGTTTTGCCGCATGGTGGTGATCAGGAACTCATGTTCTCGGAACGGGCTGCTGTCTCTTATACACATCTC
>CABHOJ010000019.1 GCA_902168195.1 uncultured Methylotenera sp. | reverse complement strand
GCCGGAAGTCGGCAGTGTATTCGTCAACATCTCGAGCAAGATCGTGCCGCATAGCGTGCAGCGCGGCGTCGGCCTGATCAATGGCGTCAAGAACGTCATCGCCGTCGCTTCGGGCAAAGGCGGCGTCGGCAAATCCACCACCGCCGTGAACCTGGCGCTGGCGCTGGCCGCCGAAGGTGCGCGTGTCGGCATCCTTGACGCCGACATCTACGGCCCGAGCCAGCCGCAGATGCTGGGCATCACCTCACGTCCGGAAAGTGTCGACGGCAAGAGCATGGAGCCGCTGGAACGCTACGGCATCCAGGCGATGTCCATCGGATTCCTGGTGGATATCGATACGCCGATGGTGTGGCGTGGCCCCATGGTCACAGGCGCGCTGGAACAATTGCTGCGCGAGACCCGCTGGCAAGATCTGGATTATCTGATCATCGACCTCCCACCCGGCACTGGCGATATCCAGTTGACCCTGTCGCAGAAGGTGCCCGTCACCGGTGCCGTCATCGTCACCACGCCACAAGACATCGCCCTGCTTGACGCACGCAAGGGCCTGAAGATGTTCGAGAAAGTCGGCATCCCCATCCTCGGCATCGTCGAGAACATGAGCACCCATATCTGCTCCAATTGCGGCCATGAGGAGCATATCTTCGGCGCCGGCGGCGGCGCTGCCATGTGCAAGGATTACAACGTGGAATTGCTGGGTTCCCTGCCCTTGGATATCCGCATCCGAGAGCAGACCGACGGCGGCATGCCGACCGTGGTTGCGGAACCGGACAGCCAGATCAGCGCGACCTACAAACAGATCGCTCGCACCACCGCGATCAAGATCGCCAACCTGGGGCTGGATCACAGCAGCAAATTCCCCAACATCGTCATCCAGAACACCTGATACGATTTTGCAGCACAAACAAAAACGGCTCACAAAATGTGAGCCGTTTTTTATTCACCGTACCCGATCAGTCGATGTTCACACCGAAGATATACACATCGACGCCCGCTTCCGGCGCAATCACGGTGGCAGGGATCGCCACCTCCTTGCGCCAGTTGTCGACCGCTTCCTGCTTGCCGGCACCGGTGACGAAGAAGATCACCTCACGGGTGCGGCTGAGGCGCGCGCCACTGATGGAGACCCGCTCAGGTGGTGGTTTAGGGGCATCGAACACCGGGAAGGCATCGACGCTATCGTCCCAGGTGTGGCCAGGGAACAGGCTTGCGGTATGGCCGTCTTCACCCAGTCCCAGCAACACCAGGTCGAAATCGCCCAGTCCTTGAAGGATATCCGCATAGGCCTTGGCACCCGCTACCGGTCCCAGCTCGGTCGGGATGTCATGGATCTGCTGCTTGGGGATGGCGACATGGTCGAGCCAGGCTTGCGCGGCCATCAGGCTGTTACGGTCAGGATGATCGACCGGCAGGCAGCGGTCATCGTTGTAATAGATGTGCCACTTGCTCCAGTCGGTGGTGACGCTGCGTAATAATTCGTAGATGCTTTTTGGCGTATTGCCGCCGGCGAGCACGATACTGAAGGCACCGCGGGCAGCGATCGCCTCGTTGGCTGCAGCCAAGATACGGCTCACGGAAGCCTCATTGAGCGCGGCCTGGGATTCGAAACGATGCCAGCGACTCTTTTGACGACCAACAGTGAGGGTTTGCATAGGTTTTTGCATGTTCAGGAACACCTTTAATAGTACAATGTCGGACTTCAGCGATTTTAAAAAATTCTGAAATCAATTTATCTCAACCAGAGATGATGACACATCATCCTCATCAAGGAAAATCCAATGAAACTGGCAATGCTGGGTTTAGGCAAAATGGGCGGCAACATGACCCGTCGCCTGCTAAAGGGTGGTATCGAAGTCGTAGGCTTTGACTTTAGCGCAGATACCGTAAATCGAATCGCACAGGAAAGCGGCATGATCCCTGCCAATTCCGCTGCGGATGCCGTCAAGAAACTGGGCGACGGACAAAAGATCGTTTGGCTGATGTTGCCGAGCGGCGAGCCCACCGAACAACAGATCCAGGAACTCATCCCATTGCTGAGCAAAGGCGACATCATCGTCGATGGCGGCAATTCGAACTACAAGCACAGTCAGCGCCGCGGCGCGATGCTGGCCGAACATGGTATCGGCTTCATGGACTGTGGCACCTCCGGCGGTATCTGGGGCCTGGAGAACGGCTACTGCCTGATGACTGGCGCAACCCCTGAAGTCGCCAAGATCATGGAACCCGCCATGAAGGTACTGGCCCACGAAGATCGCGGCTGGGCACATGTCGGTCCTGTCGGTGCAGGCCACTTCACCAAGATGATCCATAACGGTATCGAATACGGCATGATGCAAGCCTTTGCCGAAGGTCTGGACCTGCTGAAAGGCAAAGAGGAATTCGGCATGGATCTGGCACAGATCACCGAACTCTGGCGTCACGGCTCCGTCGTGCGCAGCTGGTTGCTCGACCTGACCGCCGATGCTCTCAAGGACGATCAGACGCTTGAATCGATCGTCCCCTATGTGGCTGACTCCGGCGAAGGTCGCTGGACCGTGGTTGAAGCCGTCGAACAAGGTGTTGCAGCCCCTGTGTTGACGGTGGCGTTGCAAGCCCGCTTCAGAAGCCAGGACTCCAAGGGTTACAGCTACAAGCTGCTTTCCTTGATGCGTAACGCATTCGGCGGCCACGCAGTCAAAACCAAGTAACCCGGTTTTCAACTGCATCGAGAATGGCGCATTTGCCACCCGCAAAGGCGCCATTTTCCATTTCACAGCTGCCATTATTAAAAGCAGGCGAAAAGCTGTAAAATCACGAGCTTGTAGCCCACGTTCTTCAGCGACTAGACCAACGGAAAATTTGAACTCATGAAACAAATCGATCCATGTACCCTGGTATTGTTCGGCGCCAGCGGTAACCTCTCCCGCGTCAAACTCATGCCCGGCCTGTTCCGCCTCGATGCGCTCGGCCGCCTGCCAGAAAAGATGGCGATCTTGTCCGTGGGCCGTGGCGAAGTGAGCCAGGAAGCCTGGCATGCCGATATCAAGGGCATGCTCGATGCCAAATTCAAGAAGGGTTACGACCAGGAAGTGTTCAAGCGCTTCATCGCGCGTAACCATTACCACGCCAACCCACCGACCGATCCGAACGCGTTCGAGAAGATGAAGGACGTGCTGTCGAACGAGGCCGTGTTCCCGCAGAACCTGGCGTTCTTCCTGTCCGTACGCCCTTCCGATTTCGCCCAGGTCGTGGACCAGCTGGCGTCCGTCGGCCTGACCAACGAAGACAAGTACTGGCGTCGCGTGGTCATCGAGAAGCCGTTCGGCACCAACCTGCCGTCCGCCAAGGAATTGCAGGCCTCCATCAGCAAGCACCTGAAGGAGAGCCAGATCTACCGTATCGATCACTACCTGGGAAAATCCGCGTTGCAGAACATCCTGCTGCAGCGTTTCGCCAATACCGTGCTCGAGCCGATCTGGAACAAGGACTACATCGATCACGTCCAGATCACCAATACCGAGATGCTGGGCGTCGGTGACCGTACCCAGTTCTACGACGCCACGGGTGCCCTGCGCGACATGATCCAGAGCCACGTTCTGCAGACCCTGGCATTGACGACCATGGAGCAGCCCAAGGCCCTGACGCCGGAAGCCATCCGTGCCGAGAAGATCAAGGTGCTCGAAGCCATCCGCCCTATCCCGGTGGACGACCTCAAGCATCACGCTTTCCGTGCGCAATACGCCGCGGGCGAAGTCAATAGCGAGAAGGTGCCGGGCTACCTGGAAGAACTCGGCGACAGCAGCAGCGTGGTCGAGACCTATGCCGCACTCAAGCTGTTCATCGACAATCCGCGCTGGAAGGGTGTGCCGTTCTACATCCGCACCGCCAAGCGCCTGCATGAAGCCGATACCCGCATCGCCATCCGTTTCAAGAAGGCGCCGCTACAGATCGGCGAAGGCCAACATCAGAACTGGCTGATCATCGGCATCCAGCCGCGCGAATGCATCAAGCTCGAGATCGAATCCAAGATCCCGGGGCTCGACATCAACACCCGCACCATCGAACTCGACGCTGCCAATCGCCAGGATGGTGATGAGAGCGTCGATGCTTACGAGGCCTTGCTGCTGAACCTGATGGAAGGCGACAATTCGCAGTATCTGCACATCAGCGAAGTGGAAGCGCAATGGCGTCTGGTCGACCCGGTCATCGAAGCCTGGGCCAAGGATCGGGCACCGGTGCACCAGTACCCTGCCGGTAGCCGCGACCCGGAAGCTTCCAAGGTCATCTTCGAGGCCGAAGACCAGTTCTGGCGCTACAGCATCGCGCTCGGCGGCGACACACACTAATCAATCATTGCAGGGGCGTACGCATGTACGCCCTTGATCGCGCACAAGGGATAACGATGAGCATCAAGTCTGACAAGTGGATCCGCCGCATGGCCGAGCAGCACGGCATGATCGAGCCTTTCGAACCGAAACAGGTCAAGCAGGACGCAGAGGGCAAACGCCTGGTGTCCTACGGCACCTCGAGCTACGGCTACGATATCCGCTGTTCCAAGGAATTCAAGTTGTTCACCAACCTGAACAGCACCATCGTCGATCCCAAGAATTTCGACCCGAACTCTTTCGTCGAAGTGAATGCCGATTACTGCATCATCCCGCCCAACTCCTTCGCGTTGGCGCGCACCGTCGAATACTTCCGCATCCCGCGTAACGTACTGACGGTGTGTCTGGGTAAATCCACCTATGCGCGTTGCGGCATCATCGTCAACGTCACCCCCTTCGAACCCGAATGGGAAGGCTATGTGACGCTGGAGTTCAGCAACACCACCCCGCTGCCAGCCAAGATCTACGCCAATGAAGGTTGTGCGCAGGTCTTGTTCTTCGAAGCCGATGCAGACGACGTCTGCGAGACTTCCTACAAGGACCGCGGCGGCAAGTACCAGGGGCAAGTGGGCGTCACCCTGCCCAAGATCTGATCCTGATCGAATTGCCCAAGTCATTGTCACAGCACATTAGCGTGCTATATTTCGCCCCATTATTTTTTATCGGCAGCCGTTAGGAGGCCCTGATGAAATTCCGTTTTCCTGTCGTCATCATCGACGAAGACTTCCGTTCTGAAAATTCTTCAGGTCTCGGCATCCGCGTGCTGGCGAAAGCCATCGAGGACGAGGGCTTCGAAGTCCTCGGCGTCACCAGCTATGGCGACCTGACCTCGTTCGCGCAACAGCAGAGTCGCGCATCGGCCTTCATCCTGTCGATCGACGACGAGGAGTTCATCGAGGAGTCGCCGGACGCCCTCGACAACCTGCGCAAGTTCGTCGAGGAGATCCGTTTCCGCAATGAGGAGATCCCGATCTTCCTGCATGGCGAGACGCGCACCTCACGGCACATCCCTAACGAGATCCTGCGTGAGTTGAACGGTTTCATCCACATGTTCGAGGACACCCCGGAATTCGTGGCCCGCTACATCATCCGCGAGGCGAAGACCTACCTCGACAGCTTGCCGCCGCCGTTTTTCAAGGCGCTGACGCATTATGCGGCCGACGGCTCCTATTCCTGGCACTGCCCCGGCCACTCC
>CABHOJ010000018.1 GCA_902168195.1 uncultured Methylotenera sp. | reverse complement strand
GCCTACGAAGGGATGTTTGCCTACGCCAATAGCCATGGGTTCAGCGGGGGTTACCCTAGCTCCCGGCACGGCATCGGTTGTTCCGTGATCGCGGAGTCGGACGACACCATGCAGCGTGATTACTGGTATAGCAGCGCGCGCGCCGCTGACGATCTCGATCCGGCGGTGACCATCGGTCGACTCGCGGGGGAACGCACCGTCAGGCGACTTGGCACCAAGCGCATCAAGACCGCACAAGTGCCCGTGTTGTTCGAAGCGTCGCTGGCATCCGGGCTGATCTCGCATCTGGTGTCGGCCATCTCGGGCGGCAACCTATACCGCAAATCCTCGTTCCTGCTCGATAGCCTAGGCCAACAGGTAGCTTCACCCTTGCTCAATGTCCAGGAAGATCCCTTCATCCTCAAGGGCTTGGCTAGCGCGCCCTTCGATAGCGAAGGCGTGCAGACCAGGGCGCGGACGCTGGTCAAGGATGGCGTACTGCAGGGGTATGTGCTCTCCAGTTACTCCGCCCGTAAGCTAGACATGCAAAGTACGGGCAACGCAGGCGGGAACCACAATCTGATCGTGCAGGATACCGGTCTCGATTTCGAGGGCTTGCTCCAGACCATGGGCACCGGGTTGCTGGTGACCGAGTTGCTTGGCCATGGCCTCAATATGGTGACGGGCGACTATTCTCGCGGCGCTGCCGGTTTCTGGGTGGAGAACGGTGTGATCGTGCATCCCGTCGAGGAGATCACCATCGCAGGTAACCTCAAGGAGATGCTGAACCAGATCATCGCGATCGGTAATGATGTGCTGGTGCAGGGGTCGAAGCAGACCGGCTCAATCCTGATCGAGCGCATGACCGTGGCGGGAGACTAGACGCTCGCTGGCCTGACTCAAAAGTCTGACCCAACAAAAAAGCCCCGCATCGCGGGGCTTTTTTGTTAGTTAACGTCTTGCTTAAGGTGCTGGTGCCGGTGCCAGTTCTTGCGCCGGCGCATCATCCACTTCGTCGTCGAAGTGAGCGTTGCCGCCGTTGCTGTCCGCGATCTGCGCTGCACGGCGTTGCATGTAGGCATCGCGCATGAATGCGTAAGGGTCGAGCGCGGCTTCATCCAGCAAATCGCTGGCTGGGAGGTACTGCGCACGCTTGTCGATGAACTTGGTGACGCGCAACAGGTTGCGGTCACGGGGGTCATGGACGTAGCTGATCGGATCGAAGGCGACCGTGTCGACCACCAGACCGGCGGTGTCGCGCAAGGTGCTAGGACCGAAGAACGGCAGCACGATGTAGGCGCCGCTACCGACACCCCAATGGCCCAGGGTTTGACCGAAGTCTTCGTTACGTTTCTCGATGCCATCCATGGAAGCGACATCGATGAGGCCGGCGATACCGAAGGTCGAATTGATCACGAAACGACCAGCGCCTGTCATGGCCTTGTCGAACTTGCCTTGCAGCAGGTCGTTGATGGTCGAGATGAACGTGTTCAGGTTGCTGAAGAAATTGTTGACGCCGGTGCGGACCGGGCTAGGCAAAACTGCCTTGTAGGCGCCTGCGATAGGCTTGACCACCGCTTTGTCGGCGACATCATTGAATTTGTAGATCCCACGATTCATGCCTTCAAGAGGATCCTTGTTGGCTTGTGTGGCACACCCCGTTAGCGACAAAGCTAAGACAATGCTGGCGATCAGACTTGTTGTATTTATGCGCATGCTTTATTCCGTGATTAGTGTGAATCGCCAGTAAACCCAGCGCCCATCGCGAACTTTAACCGAGCGATACCCCATTGTCCACTGTTTTAAAGGGCCTCGCACCCCATGTTGCATAAATGTAACACATGAAAAAACCATTGATTTTTCAATAGCATAACACTTTCCGCTGCGCGGTTTTTTGCAAAAATATGGGCGACAGGCCCGTTGATGCCCGACTTCAATAAGTAGCGGGTTTTTTGACGTTGGAGAGGTCGTCGATATATTGCTGCAGACGCTCGACGGCTTTCTGACGTTGCTGCGATGTGGTGTGGTTGTGAAGCTCGGCCGTGATGTGGCAGGATTCCTGGGTGAGTTGATCCAGGTAACGTTGATAGGTCTTGTCGGGTGAGTCGATCAGTTGTGCGTAGAATTGCGTGATCTGCTTACCGGCTTCCGTTTCGCTGAGCTCTTGACGTATGACCTTCCTTAACACTTGTAGCGCACCTTGCTGACGGCGCTGAATCTCGGCATAAGAGGTCTTTGCGTTGAAGCTGGAGCCAGCCAGGTGCTGGCGCAGCAGTGCCACCTGACGGTCGTCGAGGCTGCCGTAGAGGTTCTCGGCACGCTTGAGCGCCTGTTTCAGCCGGTAATCGAGACGGTCTTCAACCGACCCGTCCATCCAGTCTTCGCGCCATTCGGTATTGCGCTTATCGAATTTCTTCTGCAGATAATCCAGTTGCTCGGCAGTGAGGATTGGCGCGATGTGCACGGTGATTCTCGCTGCCTGGGTGTTCAGCGCACGACCGCGCTCACGTACTTCATCCACTAGCTCGCAGACTTCTCGCGCTTCGATGTCGCCCGGGGCCATGGTCTTCATCTTGCCGAGCAATCGGAGATAGTGCGGTAGCTCGTTGCGGTAATGCCAGTCATGTAGCTTGGCCAGCTCATGCTGGATCTCCGGCACCTGGCCGTTCTTGAAGTCCAGGTAACCGTCCAGCCACCAGTAGACCAGCTCAGGCGCCTTGTTATAGCTGAGTTTCAATACGCTGCAACCACCGATAGTCAATACCAGCAGGTACAGGGCAAGGATGATCGGCTTGCGCAGCAAACTCATGCGTCCGCTTTACCTCCGGCCTGCTTGTACAAAGCCAGCGCTTCCAGGCGTTGCGTGGCATGGTCGACGACCGGCTGCGGGTAGTCACGACCGATCTGCAGGCCAAGGGTCTGCTGGCGCAAGGGTGGGATCAACCATGGGGCATGGATCTCCTTGTCGTCGCAGGCGGCCAGCTCGCGCACATATTTGCGGATGAACTTGCCCTGCGGGTCGAATCTCTCCGATTGGGTGATGGGGTTGAAGATGCGGAACCAGGGTTGCGCGTCGCAGCCGGTGGAGGCCGCCCATTGCCAGCCGCCATTGTTGGCACTGAGGTCGAAATCGATGAGCTTGTCGACAAAATAGCGCTCTCCCCATCGCCAGTCGATGAGCAGGTCTTTCACCAGGAAGCTCGCTGTCACCATGCGCAAGCGGTTGTGCATCCAGCCGGTCAGGTTGATCTGGCGCATGGCTGCGTCGACCAGCGGATACCCAGTACGTCCTTCGCACCAGGCCTGGAACAGGTCTTCCCGGTTGGGGAATGGCAGTCGGTCGAACTCTGCCTTGAAGGCCTGGCCCTCCGCGACACGGGGGTGGTGATGCAGGATCTGGAAATAGAAATCCCGCCAGATCAGTTCGTTGAGCCAACCTTCCGCACCCTTGCCGCCATGTTGCCAGGCCGTGCGTGCCAGATGCCGAATGGAGACGGTGCCGAAACGTAAGTGCACCGAAAGATAGGAAGGGCCTTTGATCGCGGGGAAATCGCGGGCATCCTTGTACTGGTCGATGCGATCGAGGGAATCCTCGAATAATTGCTGCCCGCCAGACATGCCTGTCGGCAACCGCATGCTCGCAAGGTTGGTGCGCTGGAAGCCCATGTCTTCGAGCGAAGGCAGATCCGCCTGATCGGTCCGTGCGAATCTGTCGGCGTAATGATCTACCGGATAGGGTTTGACGAAATAATCCTCCAGCTTTTTCAGCCAGGCGTTCTTGTAGGGCGTGAAGACGCCGAACGGTTTGCCGGCCTGGGTGAGCACTTCCTCTTTCTCGAAGATCACCTGATCCTTGTACTGGTGGAAATCGATATCCTGCGCCTGCAGTGTCTCGGCGACTTTTGCGTCACGCGCGATGGCGGCAGGTTCATAGTCCAGGTTGGAGAAGACCGCGTTCACCTTGAGCGATTGTGCAAGCTCCGGGATGGCGTGGCTGGCTGGTGCGTGCCGCACGATGAGGTCGCCGCCTTTGGCCTTTAGGGCGGCTTGCAGTTCGCGCACGCTCTCCCAGATGAACTCGACTCGGCGGTCAACGGGGTCGCCCAGCAGGTCGAGGATCTCGGTATCGAAGATGAAGGCGCAATACACCTGTTCCGAGGTCTTGAGCGCGTGATAGAGAGCGGCATGGTCGAAGTCGCGCAAGTCGCGACGGAACCATACCAGCGATGTCTGGTAAGCCATTGTTATTGTTTGCGTGTCAGGGTGATGAATGAATGACCGGGCAATGGGGATAAAGTTGCCCGGCCCGGTCATCATCGACACCATAACATGTGACACCCGCATGGTCTCGTCGCGCGAGGCGCGAGGACCTTAGGTCACTACGGTTGCGCTAACCGCGCGCGCCGAACAGGTACTTTTTGTTCTTGGCCGCGCTGTCTGCCTCGGCTTTGGCCGCTTCCTGCTCTTTTTGGTAGGCGGTCATACGCTGGCGCAAGGTGAACGCCATCAGCAACAGCTCTTCGTTGGCTTGCGTATCGACACGACGGAAGATCTCGTTGCGGTAGATCTCGTCATTGATGAACAGGTTGGAATCGACGGCGCCGATCGTGCTGCGCGCATGAATGGTGAATTTGGCCAATAAGGCCAGCGTGTCATTGTCCATGGTGAACCCCTCAACTTTAATTGTGCTTATTGTTGGGCGCTTTACCCTGGCCACGCTGCCAGATATTGCTTTCAGACTTGCATCGTTGCTTGTCTGAGGTGCGCTGATGTCATATCGGGTGACATGACAGACTGCATCATAGTCATTCTGGTAGTGCAGGTAAATACACGGTAGCCGTCCTTCGAAAGCCGGAGGTCACTCGCGATGGTAGGGATGGTGATTGATCACGGTCCAGGCGCGATAGAGTTGCTCGGCGAGCAGCACGCGCACCATGCCATGCGGCAGGGTCAGTTTCGACAGCCCCCATAGCCAGTCGGCTCGGACCTTGAGGTCAGGGTGCAGGCCATCAGCGCCGCCGACGACGAGGGCGACATCGCGCCCGCCGCCTAGCCAGGCTGTCATGCGCTCCGCGAGTTGCCGGGTGGTGACTTCCTGACCGCGCTCATCCAGGGCGATCAGGTAATCCTTGCCGACCACTTCCAGGATGCGCTTGGCTTCCGCTTCCTGAACCACTTCGGCATTCTTGCCGGCAGCGCGCTTGTCCGGCTTGATCTCGACGATCTCGACCGTGGCCTCGCGTGGCATGCGTTTCAGGTATTCCGCGCAGGCAGATTCGACCCAGTCAGGCATCTTGTGACCGACTGAGATGATCTTGATCTTCAAGGGAACTTAGACTGCCGGAGCGGCAGGCTTGGCGGGTTGGCGACGGCTCTCGGTCTCGCCCCAGAGCTGTTCCAGGTTGTAGTAGGCGCGCGCGGTCGGGATCATGACATGGACGACGATATCGTCGAGGTCGACCAGTACCCACTCGCCGTCTTTTTCGCCTTCAGTGCCGCGCATGACGATACCTTTTTCGCGCATCTTCTCGCGCACGTTGTCGGCGATCGCCTTGGCCTGGCGGGTCGAGTTGGCGCTGGCGACGATCATGTAACTGGTCATCGAGGTCAGCTTGCGTACATCCATCACGGTGATATCAAAAGCCTTGATGTCTTCCAGCGCGTCGATGACGGCCAGCTTGGTTTCTTCTAGATCTAACAAAAGTGGGTCTGCTTTCAGGCGGCTTGCACAGGGATGGCGTGGCGCTGGTCCTTGATGCGGTTCTCTGCATCGACATAGACCAGCTGGGGTTTGAACTTTTCCAGTTCGATTTCGTTATAGCTGGCGTAGCTGGCGATGATCAACAGGTCGCCGGGACTGGCCTTGCGCGCGGCCGCGCCGTTCACCGAGATGGTGCCGGAATGACGCTGTGCACGGATCGCATAGGTGGTGAAGCGTTCGCCGTTGTTGATGTTGTAGATATCGATCTGTTGGTACTCGCGGATATCCGCGGCTTCCAGCAGCGCTTCATCAATCGCACAGGATCCCTCATAGTCCAGCTCCGAATGCGTCACGCGCACGCGGTGCAGCTTGGATTTGAGCATGGTTCTTTGCATCAGCTACCTAATTGATTCTAAAAGGATGGCTATTATAGTCACTTAGCTGCGAGGGTGCAAAAGCAGCTTCAGTGAAGGTCGAACTCGATATTGTCGATCAGTCGCGTGCGACCCTGCCTGGCGGCGCCCAGCACCACGAGACGGGCGTCCTCGGCATTGGCTGGCAGCAAAGTGTGCGAGGAGCGGATGGCGATGTAATCGACCACCCAGCCCAACTGGGTCAGGTATTGGGTCGTCTGTGACTCGAGCGCGGGGAAGTCCGAATTGCCGCCCTGGATCGCGTCGACCACTTGCTGCAACGCCCGGTGCAGGCGCTGCGCCTCGACGCGTTGTCCTGGGAGCAAGTAACCGTTGCGCGAGCTCATGGCGAGCCCGTCCGGTTCGCGCATGGTCTCACCGGCGACGATCTCGATCGGCAGGTTGAGCTGCTTCACCATCTCGCGAATGATGAACAATTGCTGGAAATCCTTCTTGCCGAACACCGCCACATTCGGACGTACCATATTGAAGAGCTTGAGCACGACCGTGGCCACACCCCGGAAATGCCCGGGCCGTGATGCGCCGCACAAGTCGTTGGCGATGGCGGGCGGTTCGACCAGGATGGTCTGCTCAGTGGGGTACATAGTCTCCACGGTCGGCGTGAAGACGACGTCGACCCCAGCCAGCTTGAGTTTCTCGCAATCCTCTTCCAGCGTCCTCGGATAGTTGGCCAGATCCTCGTTGGCGCCGAACTGCAGCGGGTTGACGAAGATGCTGACGACGACACATTTAGCCTGTTGCTTCGCCAGTTCGACCAGGTGCAGGTGGCCCGCATGCAGGTTGCCCATGGTGGGCACGAAAGCGACGGACTTTTGCTTATCCAGTCGTTGCCGTAACTCGGCGACCGTGCTGACCACGTGCATCAAAAGCTGTGCTCCGCTGTGGGGAAGGTCTTGTCCTTGACCGCTTTGACATAATGCTCAAGGGCTTGCGGAATGGAAGATGCGCCTTGCATGAAATTGCGCACGAAGCGGGGCGACTTGCCAGGATAGATGCCGAGCATGTCATGCAGGACCAGCACCTGACCGCTGCAATCGACCCCGGCGCCGATGCCGATGGTCGGTATGCGCACGCTGTCAGTGATGGCTTTGGCCAGCGCGGCCGGCACCATTTCCAGAACCAGCATGCCGGCGCCGGCGTCGGCCAAGGCCTGGGCATCGGCGATCAGTTGCTGGGCTTGCGCCTCGTCCTTGCCCTGCACCCGGTAACCACCGAGCTGGTGCACGGATTGGGGTGTGAGGCCGAGATGTCCGCAGACCGGGATGCCGCGCTCGACCAGGAATCGTACGGTCTCGCTCATGACCGTCCCGCCTTCAAGTTTGACCATGTGCGCACCCGCCGCCATCAGGCGTGAAGCGTTACGGAACGCCTGCTCAGGGCTTTGCTGGTAACTGCCGAACGGCATGTCGGTGACGATGTAGGCGCTCTGCGCGCCCTTGGCCACGCAACGCGTGTGGTACTGCATGTCGTGTAAGGTGACGGCCAGCGTGCTGGACGCGCCCTGCAACACCATGCCCAGCGAATCGCCGACCAGCAGGGCCTCGACACCGGCTTGTTCGCACAACTGCGCGAAGCTGGCGTCATAGGCGGTGAGGACGGCGATCTTCTCGCCGCGGCCAGCCATCTGTTGCAGGGTGATCAGGTTCATCTGGACTCAATCCTCCAGGTTGGGATTGAAGAACTCGCGCCGGCCGCGGATCTGCATGATGCGCTCGACCAGCAGGTCGAGGGCGGCGTCACTGGTGGTGATATTGAGCTTCTCGTTATTGACGATCAACAGCGGCGACGTGTCGTACTGGTGGAAGAAATCACGGTAGGCATCCGCCAGCCTGGCCAGATACTCACGCGGGATCTCCTGCTCGTAGCTGATATTGCGCTGATTGACGCGTTCTGCAAGCGCGTCGACCGGGGTCTGCAGGTAGATCACCAGGTCCGGCGTCGAAGCCTTCACTTGCAGATGCTGGTAGATCTGCCGATACAGCGCGTATTCCTCGTCGTCCAGGTTCAGGCGGGCGAACAGCGGATCCTTCTCCAGGAAGAAATCGGCGATGGTGGCCTGCGCGAACATGTCGCGCTGGCTGAGGTCGCGTACCTGTTCAGAACGCTGGAACAGGAAGAACAGTTGTGTCGGTAGCGCGTAGCGCGGCGCGTCCTGGTAGAAACGCGGTAGGAAGGGGTTGGCTTCGGCATTCTCCAGCAGGAGGTTGAGCGGGTAGCGTTCGGCGAGTTTACGGGCGAGGGTGGTCTTGCCGCTGCCGATCGGACCTTCGATGACGATGTAGGGGTAACGCTCGATGAGGGCGTTATCGATGATGCTCATGCGACGTTGGTTTCCATTTCAATGTTCATCTTTGGCGATCCTGTCCGGCGATCCTCTCCACGCCTTGGTCGCCGCAATCGGCGGCCAGATCACGCGCCAGACCGTAAGGGCCGATCGGCAGGGCGGGTGCGATCTCCGCCAGCGGCAACATGACGAAGCCGCGCTCGTGCATGCGTGGGTGGGGCAAGGTCAGTTCAGTCGACTGCATGACGATATCATCATATAGCAGCAGGTCCAGGTCGAGTACACGCGGCGCGTTGGGGAACGGCCGTTCTCGGCCGTGGCTATCTTCCAGTGCCAGCAATGCGCGCAACAGCGAGATCGGTGTCAGCGCAGTCTCGACCTCGGCAACGGCATTGATGAAATCCGGCTGGTCGTCGTAACCGACTGGTGCGGTCCGGTATAGGGAAGAGCGTTTGGTCACGCGCGTCTGCGGCAATCGTTCGAGTGCTGCCAATGCCTGCGTCACCTGCACCTGCGGTCGCTGCAGGTTGCTACCCAGGGCCACATACGCCACGCTCATGATTCAGAGGTGCTGGGATTGCCTGATGACGAAGCACGGCCCGAACGGCGGCGACGGCGTTTCTTCGGTTGGTGGTCCGGCAGCAGCATGGCCTGGCGTTTCTCGCTGTCGGCATCCGCAAAGTCGGTCCACCACTGGCCGAGTTCGGCCGGCAGTTCGCCGGATTCGCAGCGCAGCAGCAGGAAATCGTAGGCCGCGCGATAACGCGGATGCTCGAGCAAACCATAAGGCCGCTTGCCTGCGCGCATCTCGAAGCGTGGCTGCAGGCCCCAGATCTCTTTCATGGTACTGCTGTAACGCTTGTGGATAGCCAGTTTCTCGGCCTGGATATCGGCGACTTCGCTCATCGCCATGTGCAAAGCCGGCATCGGGCGATGGCCGGCCTTCTGGTATTTCTGCCAGGCGGCCAGCACCTCGTGCCAGAGCAGGGTGGCGAACAGGAAGCCGGGCGAGACCGGTTTGTCGGCCAGCACGCGGTCATCGGTGTTCTTCAGTGCGAGATTGACGAAGCGCGCGCCCAGCGGTTGCTCCAGTACTACGTCGAGCAAAGGCAGCAAGCCGTGGTGCAAGCCGTGTTTGCGTAATTCGGTGGCGCTCTCCATGGCATGACCGGAGAGGAAGAGCTTGAGCATCTCGTCGAACAGGCGGGAAGGGGGCACGTCGTGCAAGAGGTCGGCGAGCTTGGAGATCGGCGCTTCCGTTGCCTTGTCGAGTTTGAGACCAAGCTTGGCCGACAGGCGCACCGCACGCAGCATGCGCACAGGGTCTTCGCGATAACGCGTCTCGGCATCGCCGATCATGCGCAGGATGCCGGCCTTGATGTCGGCAACGCCGTCATGGAAATCGACGATCTCTTCAGTAGAAGGATCGTAATACAAGGCGTTGGCGGTGAAGTCACGCCGCACGGCATCTTGTTCCTGATTGCCGAAGACGTTGTCGCGCAGGATGCGGCCGCTGTCGGCGACGCGCGCATTGTCCTCGTCCGGACTCAGATGGCTGCCGCGGAAGGTGGAGACTTCGACCGTCTCGTCGCCGAACATGACATGCACCAGCCGGAAACGGCGACCGATGATGCGCGAGCGGCGGAAGACGCGATTCACCTGTTCCGGCGTGGCGCTGGTGGCGACGTCGAAATCCTTGGGGCGTTTCTTCAGTAGCAGGTCGCGTACGGCACCACCCACGAGGTAGGCGTCGAAGCCTGCTTTCTGCAATTGCTGGGTGGTCTTCAGCGCGCCGACACTGACCAGTTTGCGGTCGATGCGATGGACGCTGGCAGGGATGGTTTTCGCACCATGACCTGATCTCGCAGGCGCTTGGCTTGGCTGTTTGGATGACTTAAAAACGCGCTGCAGCAGTTTGCGTATCATTGGGGGTCCGGCAGGAGGATGTCAGGCCATGTTTGCATGTGCCCGCATTATAACCCATCCGCATGGCCGAACCCCACTAGGCCGCACCACCCGCGCAGCTATCGCATCAGCTGGTGCTCGCCGGGTCCAGGAACACCCGCACGTTGCGCGGTTGCACGAAGACACGTGCGCCTTCTGCGATATCCAGCTCCTTGAAGCGCTCTCGCGTCAGTTCGGCTTCGACCAGCTCGGTGTGATCCGCGCGCTCCAATTCCAGCCGCACCAGCGGCCCGATCGCATGGACGTAGCTCACCACCGCCTCGAACGACGGTTCTCCCGTACGTTCCTTGAGGATCTCGATGTCATGCGGCCGCACGTAGGCGAAGGCTGGGCTGTCCTGCGCCTCATGATGGTCGTCCAGTTGCAGCTCGATCTCGCCGATGTTGGCGCGGCCCGCGGTGACTCGGCTATGGAACAGGTTGACGTTACCCAGGAACTTGTAGACAAAGGGCGAGGCTGGATTGTCGTAGACCTCCTGCGGACTGCCGATCTGTTCGACGTTGCCGTGATTCATGACCACGATACGGTCCGCGACCTCCAGCGCCTCTTCCTGGTCGTGCGTGACGAAGACGCTGGTAATATGCAGCTCGTCATGCAGTCGACGCAACCAGCGGCGTAGGTCCTTGCGTACTTTCGCATCCAAAGCGCCGAACGGTTCGTCGAGCAGGAGTACGCGCGGTTCAACTGCCAGGGCGCGAGCGAGCGCGATACGCTGGCGCTGGCCACCGGAAAGCTGTGGCGGATAACGGTCGGCCAGCCAGTCGAGTTGCACCAGTTCCAGCAGTTCATGTACGCGGCGCTTGATCTCGTCGTTGCTCGGCCGAGTGGCGCGCGGTCTCACACGCAGGCCGAAAGCCACGTTCTCGAACACCGTCATGTGGCGGAACAGGGCGTAGTGCTGGAACACGAAACCGACCTGGCGCTCGCGCACATCGCGTTCGGTGGCGTCGTTGCCGTGGAACAGGATATTGCCGCCATCGGGCGATTCCAGGCCGGCGATGATGCGCAGCAGCGTGGTCTTGCCGCAACCGGAGGGGCCCAACAGGGCCACCAGTTCGCCGCTAGGTACATCCAGGCTGACGTTGTTCAGCGCACTGAAGCTGCCGAAGTTCTTGGTGACGTTTCTGATCTCGATACTCATGGTGGGGTCCTCTGTCTATTCTTTAATAGTCATTCGTCGGCCGACGCTTCGTTGATCTGGGCACTGCGTGCGGTCTGCCACTCGATGAAACTCTTGAGGGCGAGCGTGACCAGTGCCAGGAAAGCCAGCAGCGAAGCGACGGCGAAGGCGGCTGCATAGTTGTATTCGTTGTAGAGGATCTCGACGTGGAGCGGCATAGTATTCGTTAGGCCGCGGATATGTCCCGACACCACCGATACGGCGCCGAACTCGCCCATGGCGCGGGCGTTGGTCAGGATGACGCCGTAGAGCAGGCCCCACTTGATGTTGGGTAGGGTCACCTTCCAGAAGATCTGCCAGCCGGAAGCGCCCAGCACCAGTCCCGCCTCTTCCTCCTCCTTGCCCTGTGCCTGCATCAGCGGGATCAATTCGCGGGCGATGAAGGGGAAGGTGACGAAGATGGTGGCGAGCACGATGCCGGGGATGGCAAAGATCACTTTGAAATCGTGATCGGACAACCATTCGCCGAACCAGCCCTGCAGGCCGAATATGAGCACATAGATGAGTCCGGCGATCACCGGCGAGACCGCGAAGGGCAGATCGATCAGGGTGATGAGGATGCTCTTGCCCTTGAATTCGAACTTGGCGATGGCCCACGCGGCCGCCACCCCGAACACCAAGTTGAGCGGTACCGCGATAGCCGCCGCGACCAGCGTCAGCTGGATGGCGGATAAGGCATCTGGCTCCACCAAGGCGGCGATGTATGTCTCGAATCCTTTGCGCAGGGCTTCCGTGAACACTGCGGCCAGCGGGATGAACAGGAACAGGGTCAGGAATGCGAGGGATATCCCGATCAGGGCCCAGCGTATCCATACCGGCTCGGAGGTCGCGCGATTACGTGCGACCTTCGCGTTATAGCGGGAGTACTGTGAAATAGTGGTAGCGGCTGCCATGGATTACCTCGATGCGATCTGACGTTGTGCGCTCCACCACTGCAGGCCGTTGATCGCCAGCAGTAACAGGAACGAGATGACCAGCATGACGACAGCGACAGCAGTGGCGCCGGTGTAGTCGTACTGTTCAAGCTTGGTGATGATGATGAGCGGGGTGATCTCCGACACCATGGGCATGTTGCCTGCGATGAAGATCACCGAACCGTACTCGCCGACGGCACGAGCGAACGCCACGGCGAAGCCGGTGAGCAGCGCGGGCCAGATGGCCGGCAGGATGATCTTGTAGAACGTCTGCCAGCGGTTCGCACCCAGGCTGGCGGCTGCCTCTTCAGCCTCGGCTTCGAGGTCTTCCAGTACCGGCTGCACGGTGCGCACCACGAAGGGCAAGCCGATGAAGGTCAGGGCTACCACGACGCCCAACGGCGTAAAGGCGACCTTGATGCCATGCGGTTCCAGCAGGCTACCGATCCAGCCGTTACTGGCGTAGACCGCGGTCAACGCGATACCGGCGACCGCCGTAGGCAACGCGAAGGGCAGGTCGACCAAGGCATCGATCAACTTCTTGCCCGGGAAGGTGTAGCGTACCAGCACCCACGCCGTCAGTAGCCCGAATACGGCATTGATCAGGGCGCCGATGAGCGAAGCGCCGAAAGTCAGCTTATAGGAAGCCACCACCCGTGGTGCGGTGACGATGTCCCAGAACTGCTCGAACGACAGTTCCATGGTCTTGGCGAATGTCGCCGCCAGCGGGATCAGCACCAGCAGACTTAGGTAGAGGATGGTGTATCCCAGCGACAGGGTGAATCCGGGTAATACGTGTTTGCGTTTTGCCATGATGCGCCGAAGTGATTGAAGTCGGCCGCCAATGTAGCAATACGGCAATCATATTAAAAAGAATATGTTTTTATATCTTTATAATCAGAATATATTAAGACTAGCAAGCGCATCGACCCATACGGTATAGTTTTGCCTCTTTCGATTCTGCGCCTGCCCGGCTGCTACTTGATTCGCGGCCCGGCGATTGATCCATGCATAAAAATCAGACCCTGCTTTTCGCCCTTCCGCTCATCCTGACGTTCTTGATGAATAGCCAGATTGCCATTGCCGATGAGCTCCCAATGAGCGCGCCGGCAAAACCGGTGGGCGATTTCCCATCGCATCTCGATTCCGCGGCTGGTACCACTACCTTTGAACCTGAGTCTCTGAAGCTGGCTTCCGTGTACGGTACGCAGACCCTCAAGGAATATAAACTGCCCTTCGAGGATCAATATCCGAGCGGGCCTTTCGAGATGTTGGGCAAAGACCAGTTCATGTTCATCACCAAGTGTGGCGAGGTGTATTTCACGCGACTTGAAGGCGAACTTAAGCTGATCAAGCCTGGCAAGAGCCTGACCAAGTTCATTCCCGGCAGCGAAGAATCTGTCGATGAAAGTAGCGCCAAGCAGGTGGTCTATTGCAAGGACTTGTCGGGCGTGAAGGATTCCTTGCTGGTCAAAGGAGCATTATTCGTCTCGTACACCGTGTGGGATGAACAGAAGAACGGGGCGCGGCTCGCGGTATCGGAATTCACGCTGGATCCAGCGAATGCCGAAGTGGTGTTCAAGCGCGAGATCTACCTGAGCCGGCCGGCGATCAAGGAACCCTTCCTCGGGCATCAGGTCGGCGGCAAGCTGGTGCTCGGCGGCGATGACAACACCCTGTTCCTCAGTGTCGGCGATTTTTCCAAGCCTGAACGCGTACAGGACAAGACCACCTCGCTCGGCAAGGTCGTCAGGATCGATCTGCAGCGATTGAGTGCGGAGGTCTACGCCACAGGATTCCGCTCACCTTCCGGTGGTCTGCATTACGATCGGCAGACGAACGAACTATGGTTATCGGAACACGGCCCCCGAGGCGGCGACGAGATCAACCTCGTCAAGCGC
>CABHOJ010000017.1 GCA_902168195.1 uncultured Methylotenera sp. | reverse complement strand
TCAAGCAGAAGACGGCATACGAGGTAGGAGTCCGTCTCGTGGGCTCGGAGATGTGTATAAGAGACAGTCCGTACCTTGCGTGACGACGGCAAGAGCCAGATGGACGCGATCGTCGAGGGCTGCAAACAGCGGTTCCGTCCGGTGATGATGACGGCGACGGTGGCCATGCTTGGGCTGGTGCCGTTCCTGTTCGCGACCGGCCCCGGCTCCGAGATTCAGCGCCCTCTGGCGATCGTGGTGATTGGTGGTCTGATCACTTCCACCCTGTTGACCCTGGTGGTGGTGCCGACCTTGTATAAGAAGTTCGAAGAAGAGCGAATCGAAGCCTGATCGATTGGGCATTAGCAGGCTTGAAAGGAAAGCAAGATGAAAGAGATTAAAGCGATAATTCCGCCGCAACGGTTGCCTAAGATCCGGTCTGCCTTGCGCAACATCAAGGGGTTTCCCGGCATGACCGTGACCAAGGTCGAAGGCTGTGGCCACCATGTCGCCAAGCCGACGCATGGCATCCGCGAGGAGCTGACCGATTACAGCCCCAAGGTGCGCATCGAGATGATCGCGCCGGATGAACTGGTCGAAGGCGTGCTGCAGATCCTGGTCGAGGTAGGCCAGACCGGGCAGGTCGGTGACGGTATCGTCTGGGTCACCTCGGTCGAGCGCATGATCCGGCTCTCCGAACAGGTCACCGTGCTGGATTGCTAGCAAGTCGAATAAAGGCTCCGAAAGGGGCCTTTGTTTTTGGTCTTTTCAGAAATAAACGATGGGCATATACTAATCTGTATAGCCGTTGAATCACATATAAGAATAATGTCGAGCCTTGAGGAGGAAATGCAATGAACAAGCCAGTGGATCTGTCCGTGAAAACCTACCATGGCGGCTGCCCGCACGATTGCCCCGATACCTGCAGCATGGTGTTCACGGTCAAGGACGAGAAGCTCATCTCCGTTACCGGTAACCCTGACCATCCGATGACCCGCGGCGGGCTGTGCGTCAAACTCAAGGATTACGAAAAGCGGCATTACCATCCGGATCGCCTGCTGTATCCGATGAAGCGTACCGGCCCCAAGGGCAGCAAGCAGTTCACGCGCATCACCTGGGACGAAGCGCTGGATACCATCGTCGAGCGCTGGCAAGCCCTGATCAAGGAACACGGCCCGCGCGCCATCCTGCCGGCCAGTTATTTGGGCAACCAGGGCCTGGTGCATGGCTTGAACGGCGGCGACGCTTTCTTCAACCGTCTCGGCGCCACGGTCTGCGAACGCACCTTCTGCGGCGAAGGCTCCTGTACGGCCTGGCTACTGACCGTCGGCCCAACCGCCGGCGTCGATCCGGAGAGCTTCATCCACTCCAAGTACATCGTCATCTGGGCCTGTAATTCGGTCTCCACCAATCTGCACCACTGGCACATCGTCAAGGAAGCCCAGAAGAAGGGCGCCAAGGTCGTCGTCGTCGATTCCTATGCCTCCAAGACCGCCAAGGAAGCCGACTGGCACATCGCACCCAAGCCGGGCACCGACGGCGCACTGGCCATGGCCATGATGCACGTCATCATCGCCGAAGGTCTGGTTGACCAGGATTACGTCGATAACTATACCGTGGGCTACAAGGAGCTCGCCGAGCGTGCCGCGACCTGCACGCCGGAATGGGCCGCCAAGATCACCGGCATACCGGCCGATGACATTCGCAGGTTCGCCCGCGAATACGCCACCACGCCGCCCGCCGCGATCCGCCTCGGCGTCGCGCTGGAACGTAACTACGGCGGTAGTCAGGCGATCCGCGCAGTTACTTGCCTGCCAGCGCTGATCGGTGCCTGGCGCCATGTCGGCGGCGGTGCCCTGCAGTTCCCGGTATGGGAGCATCCGTACCGCTTCGATGTCATCTCCCGTCCGGACCTCATCCCCGAAGGTACGCCGGTGGTCAATATCCTGCAGCTCGGCCGTGCGTTGACCGGCGAGATCCCGCTCGAGACCCCGATCAAGTCGCTGATGGTATGGAACACCAACCCGGTGACGCAATCCCCGGAGACAGACAAGATCATCAAGGGTTTGGAGCGCGAAGACCTGTTCACCATCGTCGCCGACCATTTCATCTCGGATACCGCGGCCTACGCCGATCTCGTATTGCCTGCCGCCATGGGCGCCGAGATGGAGGACATGATCCTGTCCTGGGGTCACCTCTACCTCACATACAACACCAAGTGCATCGAGCCGCCGGGCGAAGCCTTGCCGAACAACGAGATCTTCCGCCGCCTGGCCAAGCGCCTGGGCTTCGAGGAAGATAACTTCAAATGGTCGGATAGCGAATGCCTGGAAAATTACGTGGCCTGGGATTCCCCGGCCTGCGACGGTATCGACCTCAACTACCTGCGCGAACACGGTTTCGCCCGCCTCAAGGTCGGTACCAAGGACGACCGCGCGCCGCACAAGGCGGGCAATTTCCCGACACCGACTGGCAAGTGCATGTTCTATGTGGAAGGTGCCAAGAACTTCGTCGCCGGGCCGTTCCGCCAGATGTACGAAGGCTTCCAGCCGCTGGAAGACCTCGATCCCTTGCCCGGTTATGTCCCCAACCGCGAGTCGGTGGACAGCAATCCGGCGCTGGCGGCCAGGTATCCGCTCAGCATCATCTCGCCCAAGAGTCATGGCTTCCTCAATTCCTGTTATGCCAACGTGGCGGAGAAGATCAAGGGGCAGGGCGAGCAGTTCGTGATGGTGAATCCTGCCGATGCCGATATGCGCGGGATCACCGAAGGTGCGAAGGTGCGGGTGTTCAACGATCGTGGCGGCTTCGAAGGTGAAGCGCGTATCACCAAGGATGTGAATCCGGGGATTGTCGTGGCGACGCTGGGTTACTGGCGGCAGTTGAATAACGGCACAGTGAATTGCATCAGCTCAGCGGAGTTTGGGGATATGGGGCATTCGACCACATTCTCCGATAATCTGGTACAGGTGGAATTGGTTTGATAACTCAAGGGTTTGTTTAAGAAATCTTTCCAATCTTTCAAAATTTAATTGATTTGTAAGGTGACCGATTTCTTTTGCAAGCTCTTTCAGTTCCTGAACTAGAGGGGCGAAAAGTACAAATCATCTGAGCTCCGTCATTCCCGCGAAGGCGGGAATCCAAGTAAGGTAATACGCCATAATCTGGATTCCGTGGTGCGCTGCGCGCCCGTCGGAATGACAGTCAAAAGCCAAACCATCTCCGAGGCGTCATTCCGGCCCATCCAAAGCCGCTGCTTGCAGCGTGACTTTGGATAGGAGGCCCCTAGGGCTGAAGCTGGAATCCAGAGTCTTGTTCTCCAAAACCTGCGAGCTAAGCTAAATCTACAAGCGAGCTTGTCAGCCAAATCAAGTAAAATCCGGGTATGGATATCTACTCAGTTTTCAAGCCGTTGCTGTTCCGACTCGATGCCGAAAAAGCCCACGACATCACCCTGAAATCCCTTCGTTTCGCTGCCCGCACTGGCGTGTTGCATCTGCTGGGCAAACCGCTTTCAACCAAGCCACGGCAGGTGATGGGCCTGACCTTCCCGAGCGCAGTCGGGCTGGCGGCCGGTCTCGACAAGAATGCCGCCTACATCGACGGCATGGCGGTACTGGGATTCGGCTTCATCGAAGTGGGCACGGTGACCCCGCGTCCGCAGCCCGGTAATCCCAAACCGCGTTTGTTCCGCGTGACGGAAGCCGAGGGCATCATCAATCGTTTCGGCTTCAACAACCTCGGCGTCGATCAGCTGATCGAGAACGTAAAACGGTCCAAATACAAAGGCATCCTCGGCATCAACATCGGCAAGAATTTCGACACCCCGAATGTGCGTGCGGTGGACGATTACCTGATCTGCCTGCGCAAGGTGTATGTGCATGCGAGCTATGTCACGGTGAACATCTCCTCGCCCAACACCAAGAACCTGCGTGCTCTCCAGGAGAAAGAAGCCCTGGGTAACCTGCTGGCCGCGCTCAAGCGTGAACAGCAGTCACTAGCGGAAGCGCATGGCCGCTATGTGCCGATCGCGCTCAAGATCGCACCGGATCTGGAAGTGGAGCAGGTCCATGAGATCGCCGACCTGCTGGTTCAGCACCAGTTCGATGGCGTGATCGCTACCAACACCACGCTGGCACGGAGTGCCGTGGAAGGCATGCCGAACGCGGACGAGACCGGCGGTCTCTCCGGTGCGCCGGTCCGGGATCGCTCGACGCTGGTTATCCGTCAATTGGCGGAGCGCTTGCAAGGGCAAGTGCCCATCATCGGGGTCGGTGGTATCCTCAGTGGGCAGGATGCCGCCGAGAAGATCGCGGCGGGCGCAAGCCTGGTGCAGCTATATAGCGGGTTGATCTATCGCGGCCCGCAGCTTGTCAAAGAGGTATCTCGTACGCTTGGATAAGGAGAACTACCATGGAAACCAATGTTGGGACTGTTGACCGTATATTGCGTGTGATCGTCGGGCTGGCGTTACTGAGCCTGATCTTCCTCATCGATTCCGACCTGCGCTGGATCGGCCTGATCGGCCTGGTGACGCTGTTCACCGCCGCGACCAGCTGGTGCCCGGCTTACACCATGCTGGGTATCAAGACCTGCCCGACCAAACAGGACTGATTGCCTTCAGTAGATGACAGCACCGATCCTGTATTCCTATCGGCGTTGTCCTTATGCCATGCGTGCCCGCATGGCGCTACACTACAGCGGTATCGAAGTGGACATCCGCGAGATTGCGCTGAGAGAGAAACCGGCGGCCATGCTGGCGGCTTCGCCCAAGGGTACGGTGCCGGTGCTGGTGCTGCCAGACGGCGCAGTGATCGACGAAAGTCTGGATATCATGCGCTGGGCGCTCGCCCAACATGACCCACAAGCATGGTTGAAAGACGCCGCACGCAGTGAGATTCTCATCGCCGAGAATGACGGCAGTTTCAAGCAAGCGCTGGATCGTTACAAATACGCCGAGCGCTTCCCCGAATATCCGCAGCAAACCTATCGTGCGCAGGGTGAACGTTTGTTGAGCCAGCTGGAGACACAGCTGCAACAGCATGCGCATCTGCTGGGCGCCGAGCCGCGACTGGCTGACATCGCCATCTTTCCCTTCGTGCGGCAGTTCGCGGCGGTCGACCCCATGTGGTGGGAAGCCTCACCCTATCCCGCCTTGCGGGGCTGGCTGGCGCATTGGGTCGAATCTGCGCTGTTCGACAGCATCATGCAGAAACATCCGGTCTGGGTCGAAGCCTGAAATCCATCAGGCCGACGTGCAATAAAAAAGCCCTGTGAACCAGGGCTTTTTTATTGGGTGGCGTAAGCGCTAGACCGTGGCTGCCGCCGCACCGCTCTCTTCCTTGGTGTCGAACAACAGCTGGATCTCGTCCTTGTCGTCGATATCCACCGTGACATGACCGCCGTTGGCCAGGCGACCGAACAACAGCTCGTCCGCCAGGGCACGACGGATCGTGTCCTGGATGAGACGCGCCATCGGACGCGCACCCATGAGCGGGTCGAAGCCCTTCCTGCCGAGGTAAGCCTTGAGCGCATCGGTGAAGCTGGCCTCGACCTTCTTCTCGTGCAGCTGGTCTTCCAGCTGGATCAGGAACTTGTCGACCACGCGCATGATGACCTCGGTGGACAATGGCGCGAACGACACGGTCGCATCCAGGCGGTTGCGGAACTCCGGCGTGAACATGCGCTTGATCTCAGCCAGTTCATCGCCTGCAGTGGCACCCAGCGTGAAACCGATCCCGGTCTTGGAGATGGACTCGGCACCCGCGTTGGTCGTCATGATGATGGTGACGTTACGGAAATCCGCCTTGCGGCCGTTGTTGTCCGTCAGCGTGCCGTGGTCCATGACCTGCAACAGGATATTGAAGATATCCGGGTGCGCCTTTTCGATCTCGTCCAGCAGCAGCACGCAATACGGATGCTTGGTCACGGCTTCGGTCATGAGACCGCCTTGTTCGAAACCGACGTAGCCCGGTGGCGCACCGATGAGACGCGAGACTGCATGACGTTCCATGTACTCGGACATGTCGAACCGGATCAGTTCGATGCCGAGCGTGTAAGCCAGCTGGCGCGCGACTTCGGTCTTGCCGACGCCGGTCGGGCCAGAGAACAGGAAGGAACCGATCGGCTTCTGGCTGCTGCCGAGGCCGGATCGCGCCATCTTGATGGCGGCGGAGAGGGCTTCGATCGCCTTGTCCTGGCCGAAGACCACGGCCTTGAGGTCGCGCTCCAGCGTCTTCAGGGCGTTACGGTCATCGCTGGAGATGTTCTTCGGCGGGATACGCGCGATCTTGGCGATGATGTCCTCGATCTCCTTGTTGCCGATGATCTTCTTCTGGCGCGATTTGGGCAGGATGCGTTGCGCCGCGCCAGCCTCGTCGATGACGTCGATCGCCTTGTCCGGCAAGTGACGGTCGTTGATGTACTTGGCGGAAAGCTCGGCGGCGGTGTTCAAGGCGGCTGCCGTGTATTTCACGCTGTGGTGCTTCTCGAAACGCGACTTGAGGCCCTTGAGGATCTCGACGGTCTCGGCCACGCTCGGTTCTTCCACATCGATCTTCTGGAAGCGACGGGAAAGGGCATGGTCCTTCTCGAAGATGCCACGGTATTCCTGGTAGGTGGTCGCACCGATGCATTTCAGGCTGCCATTGGATAGGGCAGGCTTGAGCAAATTGGATGCATCCAGGGTGCCGCCACTGGCCGCGCCGGCGCCGATCAGCGTATGGATCTCGTCGATGAACAGCACGGCATCCGGCTGTTCGGACAACTTCTTCATCACCGCCTTCAGGCGTTGCTCGAAATCGCCGCGGTACTTGGTGCCGGCGAGCAGGGCACCCATGTCGAGCGAGTAGATGGTCGAATTGGCGAGTACGTCCGGCACATCGCCTTCGACGATGCGACGGGCCAGGCCTTCAGCGATGGCTGTCTTGCCCACACCGGCTTCGCCGACCAGCAGCGGGTTGTTCTTTCGGCGGCGGCAGAGGGTCTGGATGACGCGCTCAAGCTCACGGTCACGGCCGATCAAGGGGTCGATCTTGCCCGCCATGACCTGCTGGTTGAGGTTGAGCGTGAAGTTCTCCAGCGCACCGGCTGGCGACGGTTCGGTCTCGGCTTCCTGTTCAGTCTCGGCGCGCTTGGCCGTGGTATCGGCGACCTTGGCCACGCCATGTGAGATGTAGTTGACCACGTCGAGACGGGTCACGCCTTGCTGATGCAGGAAAAATACGGCGTGCGAGTCCTTTTCGCCGTATATGGCGACCAGCACGTTGGCGCCGGTCACTTCCTTCTTGCCGGAGGATTGCACGTGCAGGATGGCACGCTGGATGACGCGCTGGAAACCCAGCGTCGGTTGCGTGTCTACTTCGTCCGTGCCGTCGACGGTAGGCGTGTGTTCCTCGATATAGTTGTTGAGGTCGCTACGCAGATTGTCTAGATCGGCGCCGCAGGAACGCAGGACTTCGGCCGCGGTAGGATTGTCGATCATGGCCAGCAGCAAGTGCTCGACCGTGATCAGCTCGTGGCGTTTCTGCCGAGCGTCCATAAAGGCCATATGTAAGGATACTTCCAGTTCTTGCGCGATCATCTAAGCTTCCTCAGCTTTCTGGTTACTACTAAAACGGTTACCGCAACCTCGGCCTGGGGTCAGGCCACTTCCATCGTACACTGTAGCGGGTGCTGGTGTTCACGGGCATAGTCCAGTACCTGGTTGACCTTGGTCTCCGCGATGTCATGAGGATAGACCCCACATACGCCAGCGCCCTCGGTATGTACTTTGAGCATGATTTGCGTCGCCTGTTCGCGTGATTTGGCAAAAAAACGCTGGATCACGTCCACCACGAACTCCATCGGCGTGTAATCGTCATTCAGCAGAATGACTTTGTACATGGAGGGAGGTTTGGGACGCGCGGTATCGGTGTCCGACACCACGCTTTCATCATGCTTGGTACTGGCCATATCTGTAGTCTATTTTGAGCCGAATCAGGAAATTTTCAAGCCCGCACTGAGTGTGGATATTGCCGTCTGTCGGTAGCACCTCTCACACGGGGCTTACGGGTATACGCGCACGCTCTTGACGTTACGGTCCTGCGTTTGCACGATCTCCAGCGTATGCCCGGCGATCTTGATGCTGGTGCTGGGTTCCGGGATGTCCTCGAAATACTCCAGGATCAGTCCGTTCAGGGTGCGGGGGCCGTCCAGTGGCAGGCTCAGCCCGAGTTTCTTGTTCATCTCGCGCAAGCTGCTGCTGCCATCGACCAGCCAGCTACCGTCCTCTTCCTTGTGGAAGGAACTGCTGCGTAAAGGGGATTGCGTGGTGAAATCGCCAATGATCTCTTCCAATATATCTTCGAGCGTGATCAGGCCTTTGAGTTCACCGTATTCGTCGACCACCAGTGCGATACGCTGGCGATTCTCCTGGAATTGCTGCAATTGCGTGTAGAGCGGGGTGCCGCAGGGGATGAAATACGGCTCCGAGATGACCTCGCGCAAGGCGTCCACATCGAGCTCGCCGTCCCGCAGCTGGTTCATCACCTTGCGGATATGGATGATGCCGACGATCTCCTCGCTCGGGCCCTGCCGCACCGGCAGACGCGTATGGTGACTGGTAGAGATGTGTTGCAGAATGTCTTCCAGTGGCGCATCGAAGTCGATGGATTCGATCTGCGTGTGGGCGGTCATGACGTCGTCGACCGTGGTCTTTTCCAGTTCGAACAGATTGAGCAGGATGGCTCGGTGTTTCTTCGGGATATAGCTACCGGCATCGATGACGATGCTGCGCAGCTCTTCCATAGTGATGGCCTGGGACGATTCGGCGAAATTGACCTTGATGCCGAGCAAGCGCAACAGTGCGCCGACGAACAGATTGACGAACCAGACGATAGGCCGGGTCAGCCATAGCAACGGGTAGAGAATGTAGCTGCAGGCGAAGGCGAACTTCTCGGGCTTGGCCGCCGCGATGACTTTCGGCGAGATCTCGCTAAATACCAGGATGGCGAACGTGACGGCCAGTGTGCCGAGCAGCACCACCCATTCGCCTTCGCCGAACAGTTCGACCGTGATCAGCGCGACTAGCGTGGCCGAAGCTGCATTCGCGAGGTTGTTGCCCAGCAGGATCATCCCCAGCAACTTGTCGGTCCGGTTCAACAGCGAGACCGTCAGCCGTGCGCCGCGATGGCCGTCCTTGGCGAGGTGCCGCACACGATAGCGATTGATGGACATCAGGCTGGTCTCGGCGATGGAGAAGAAGGCCGAGATCATCAGCAGGACGGCGAGCGCACCTAGCTGGAGGGAGATGGGGATATTGTCCAAGGGGGTAGGCAGTTAAGCGATGCCTTTAGTTTCAGCGGGAAGCGCAGCCCTTGTCAAGGCTGCGCTCGGGAGGCCTGTCAGGGAGTGGCTTCCGCTTCCGGTTTCTTTTCGGCGCCGGTGATGAGGTTCTCACGGGAGACACCGAGGAACATGGCGATCGGGCTGGCGACCAGTACCGAGGAGTAGATACCGAACAGGATGCCGATGGTCAATGCCAGCGCGAAGTTGTGTAGCACCTCACCGCCGAAGAACAGCATCGAGCAGACCATGGTCTGCGTCATGGCGTGGGTGATGATGGTGCGCGACATGGTGCGCGTGATGGCGTTGTTGATGATCTCGGGTACCGCGGCCTTGCGCATCTTGCGGAAGTTCTCGCGTACCCGGTCGAACACCACGACGGATTCGTTCACCGAATAGCCCAGCACCGCGAGCACGGCAGCCAGTACGGTCAGGTTGAATTCCCACTGGAAGAAGGCGAAGAAGCCCAGGATGATGATGACGTCGTGCATGTTGGCGATGACGGCCGCGACCGCGAAACGCCACTCGAAACGCATGGCGAGATACCCCATGATGCCGATACAGACCAGCAGCATGGCGAGCGCCCCATTCTCATAGAGTTCCTGGCCGACCTGCGGGCCGACGAATTCGACGCGGCGCATCTCTACCGTGCTATCGACATCGCGCAGTGCATCCAGGACCTTCTCGGACAATTGGGCACTGGTCAGACCTTCCTTCACCGGCAGGCGGATCAAGACATCCTTGCTGGTGCCGAAGTTCTGCACCGTGGCTTCCTTGAGGCCGACGCTGTCGACAGCGGACCGCACTTTCTCAAGGTTGGCAGCTTGCGGATAACTCACTTCCATCACGGTGCCACCGGTGAAATCGACACCGAGGTTGAGGCCGCGATGCGCCAGGAAGAAGATCGCCAGGATGAAGGTCACGAGTGAGATGGTCGTCGTCAGACGGCCGTAGCTCATGAAGGGGATGTCTTGCTTGATTCTGAAGAATTCCATGATGCTCTGCCCGTTTATGCGCGATAGATCTGGCCGATAGCCAGTTTGTTGATCTTGCGGCGGTAGCCGTAGACCAGGTTGACGACCGCTCTTGAGATCACGACCGCGCTGAACATCGACGTCAGGATCCCGAGTACGTGGACGACGGCGAAGCCCTTGACCGGTCCGGTACCGAACATGAACAGGGCCAGGCCCGCGATCAGGGTAGTGACGTTGGAGTCGAGAATGGTGTCGAACGCACGATCATAACCGGCGTGGATCGCCGCTTGCGGCGTGTTGCCGTTGCGCAGTTCCTCGCGGATACGTTCGTTGATCAGTACGTTGGCGTCGATCGCCATCCCCAGGGTCAAGGCGATCGCCGCGAGGCCCGGCAGGGTCAGGGTCGCCTGCAGCATGGAGAGCAAGGCCACCAGCAGCAACAGGTTGATACCCAACGCCAGCACCGAGACGGTCCCGAACACCATGTAATAGACGATCATGAAGACCGCGATGGCGGCAAAGCCCCACAACGTGGAATGCACGCCGCGCTTGATGTTCTCTTCGCCCATGCTCGGGCCGACGGTACGTTCCTCGATGATCTCCATCGGTGCTGCCAGCGCACCTGCGCGCAGTAGCAGGGAGACGTCGGTGGCTTCCTGCGGGCTGGCCATGCCGGAGATCTGCACGCGACCGCCGCCGATCTCTTCATTGATGACCGGCGCCGTGATGACTTCTGCCTTGCCCTTTTCGATCAGCAGGATGGCCATGCGTTTCTTGACGTTCTCGCGCGTGACTTGCTTGAAGATACGTGCGCCGCGACCATCCAGTGTGACGTTGACGACGGAACCGCCGTTCTGCTGGTCGACACCGGGGCCGGCGTCGGTGATGTAGTCACCGGTCAGCACCACGTTCTTCTTCACCAGCAGCGGACGGCCGTCGCGATCGAGGAAGAATTCGTCGCCGAACGGCACTTGACCCTTGGCGGCATTTTCCAGCGTGACGAGGTCGGATTTGTCTTCATCCACCAGGCGGATCTCGAGGGTGGCGGTGCGGCCCAGGATCTCCTTGGCCTTGGCGGTATCCTGCACGCCCGGCAACTGCACGACCACACGATCGGCGCCTTGCTGCTGGATGATCGGTTCCGCGACGCCCAGCTCGTTGATCCGGTTATGCAGGGTCTGGATGTTCTGCTTCAGGGCGAATTCCTGGATACGGGTCTGCGCCTGTGGATTGAGGCTGGCCTTGAGGACCTTTTCCGTACCGGTGTCGGATTCCTTGAACGCCAGGTCCGCGAATTCCTTGTTCAGGATCTTCTGGGCCTTGTTCAGTTCTTCGGATGAGCTGAAACGTACGACCACCGTTTGTCCCTCACGACTGATCCCGAGGTAGGCCACACGCTCCTTGCGCAGGCTGATACGGAAGTCACCGACGTAACGCTCTGCGGCCTGATCCAGTGCCGCCTTCATGTCGACCTGCAGCAGGAAGTGCACGCCACCGCGCAAGTCCAGACCGAGGTACATCGGCAAGGCGCCGATGCTACGCAGCCAGTCGGGGGAGCGCGAGAGCAGGTTCAGGGCGATGGTGTAATCGCTACCCAGTTTCGCTTGCAGCACATCCTTGGCCCTGATCTGGGTATCCGGATCCTTGAAGCGTACCTTGATGCCGTTGGTGTCGAGGAAGATGGTCTCGTACTTGACCTGGCCTTCGTTCAGCGCCGATTCCACCTGGCCCATGAGAGCGGTGTCGATCTTGATGGTGTTCTTGGCGGTGGAAACTTGGACGGCAGGAGATTCACCAAACAGGTTGGGTATGGAATAGAGCAGGCCCAGCACCAGGGTGATGAGCACCAGCATGTATTTCCATAATGGGTAACGGTTCATGGCGAGACTCGCGAAAGTGTGCGGTGGATTGCGGGATTACAGGGACTTGATGGTGCCCTTGGGCAGCAGGGTCTGGATGGTGTGCTTCTGCACGTTGATCTCGACGCCGGTCGCGATCTCGAGGCTGACGAAGGCTTCGCCGACCTTGGTGATCTTGCCGAGGACGCCACCGACGGTGGTGACTTCATCGCCCTTTTGCAGCGCTTCGATCATCTTGCGTTGTTCTTTGGCCTGCTTCATCTGTGGGCGGATCAGCATGAACCAGAACAGGACGAAGATCACGACCAGCGGAATGAAGCTGGTCCAGTCTGGGGATGCGGCTGCGGGTGCTGCGTATGCGTTGCTGATAAACACGGTAACCTTCCTTAATTCTTTGAATCACTTGAAGCGCAAAATTCTAACATAGTGCATGCACTCGCGCGCATCACTTCGCGCCGCGCTGCTGCGCGAACTCGGTAACGAAGCGATCGAAACGATCCTCTTCGATGGCGAGTCGCATACCGGCCATCAGTTCCTGATAATAATGCAGGTTGTGGATGGTATTGAGGCGTGCCCCGAGGATCTCGCCCAGGCGATGCAGGTGGTGCAGATAGGCGCGGCTGAAATGGCGACAGGTATAACATTGGCAATCGGGATCCAGTGGGCCGGTATCCATCTTGTATTTCGCGTTCTTCAACTTGATGTCGCCATGACGGGTGAACAACCAGCCATTACGCGCATTGCGCGTCGGCATCACGCAGTCGAACATGTCGACACCACGCGAGACGGCTGCTACAAGATCTTCCGGCGTGCCGACACCCATCAGGTAGCGGGGCTTGTCGGCGGGTAACTTGGGGGCGGTGTGAGCAAGGATGCGCAACATGTCTTCCTTGGGTTCGCCCACGGAGAGACCGCCGATGGCGTAGCCGTCGAACCCGATATCGACCAGTCCGGCCAGGGATTCATCGCGCAGGTCTTCGTACATCCCGCCCTGGATGATGCCAAAGAGTGCATTGGGGTTACCCATATGTGCCTCCTTGCTGCGACGCGCCCAGCGCAGGCTGAGTTGCATCGAATCACGCGCTTCTCCGTGACTGGCAGGGTAGGGCGTGCATTCGTCGAAGATCATGACGATGTCGGAGTTCAGGACCTTCTGGATGCGCATCGATTCCTCTGGAGTGAGGAAGCAACTATCGCCGTTGATCGGGGAGCGGAACTTGACGCCTTCTTCGCTGATCTTGCGCAACTCGCCCAGGCTCCAGACCTGGAAGCCGCCGGAGTCGGTGAGGATAGGCCCGTCCCAGCCCATGAACTGGTGCAAGCCGCCGTGTGCGGCGATGACGTCCAGCCCTGGCCGCAACCAAAGGTGGAAGGTATTGCCGAGCAGGATGTGCGCGCCGATCTCGCGGATCTCGTCGGGATCCATGGCTTTGACCGAGCCGTAGGTGCCGACCGGCATGAAAGCCGGCGTTTGCACCTCGCCATGGGCCAGATGGACGGTGCCGCGACGGGCCGCCCCGTCCTGTTTGATCAGAGAAAATCGCATGCTGTGAGAACCTTGACGGAAGCCGCGATACTAACATAGAGCATCGTCACGACGCTTTGCTATACTAGCCGCAACTCATAAGGAAGCTTGTCCATGGCCGAACCGACCCTACGTCCTCGTCGCAGAAAACCGCTTATCGAGCCTGGTCTCCGGGAGCGCAGCATCTACCTGCTCCCTAACCTGTTCACGACGGCGGCGTTGTTCGCCGGTTTCTATGCCATCGTGCAGGCGATGAACGGCAAGTTCGAGCATGCGGCGGTCGCGATCTTCATCGCCATGGTGATGGATGGCCTGGATGGTCGTGTCGCGCGTCTGACCAACACCCAAAGCGCGTTCGGCGCAGAATACGATAGCCTGTCCGACATGGTCTCGTTTGGCGTGGCGCCAGCCTTGGTGCTGTATGTCTGGGCACTGAAGCCGATGGGAAAACTGGGTTGGATCGCCGCGTTCATCTATTGCGCCTGTGCGGCACTGCGACTCGCACGGTTCAATACCAAGCTCGATGATAGCGACAAGCGCTATTTCCAGGGCTTGCCCAGCCCTGCGGCGGCGGCCTTGCTGGCCGGCCTGGTCTGGGTGTCGTTCGATAACGGCGTCAGCGGGGCTGAAGTCTTCTTCGGCTGGATCAAGATGAAGTGGCTGGCCTGGAGCATCACCGTCTTTGCCGGCCTCTCCATGGTCAGCGACCTCAAATATTACAGCGGCAAGGATATCAACCTGCGCAGCAGCGTGCCCTTCGTGGTCATCCTGCTGATCGTGCTGGCCTTCGTGCTGATCTCTTACAGCCCGCCCGAAGTCCTGTTCTTCGTCGCCTTGCTCTATGGGCTTTCCGGCTACGTGTTGTGGGCCAAGCGCCGAATCGCCACCAAGGCGGAACCGCCCTTATCGACTTGATAAGAAAATACAAATTGTCCCAGGCTTGCCTTGGTAGGCAAAAACCACTATATTTCACGCACTATGTTTTTCAATCGTTACACGACGTTGTCCCTTCCGCATTACGGCCTCCTCCTGGCCGGCCTGCTGCTGCGCCCCGCGCGCTAAATATCCCCCCATTCTCCGGTAGTACCCAAGCGCCGCCTCGTGCTAGACCAGGCTGGCAAAGCTCTATCTTTAGACGGATTTGAAGAACCATGAAAAACGACCAATTGATCATTTTTGACACGACCTTGCGCGATGGCGAGCAAAGCCCGGGCGCGGCCATGACCAAGGAAGAGAAGATCCGCATCGCGCGGCAACTGGAAAAACTCGGGGTGAACGTCATCGAGGCCGGGTTTGCAGCAGCGAGCCCCGGCGATTTCGAGGCGATCCACGCGGTGGCCGAGGTCATCAAGAAATCGACCGTGTGCTCCCTTGCCCGCGCCAACGAGAACGATATCCGCCGTGCCGGCGAAGCGATCAAGCCGGCGAAGCATGGCCGTATCCATACCTTTATCGCGACCTCTCCCATCCACATGGAGAATAAGTTGCGCATGACGCCGGACCAGGTGCTCGAGCGTGCCATCCAGGCCGTGAAATGGGCCAAGGAATATACCGACGATGTGGAATTCTCCGCCGAGGACGCCGTGCGTTCCGAGATGGACTTCCTGGTCAAGGTCTTTACCGCCGTCATCGAAGCAGGTGCCAAGACCATCAACGTACCGGATACCGTGGGTTATTCCATCCCGGCCTTGTGGGGCGAACGCATGCAGCAACTGATCGCGCGCGTGCCGAATTCAGACAAGGTGGTCTGGTCCACCCATTGCCATAACGACCTCGGCATGGCGGTAGCCAATTCCCTCGCGGCCGTCATGGCCGGTGCGCGTCAGGTCGAATGCACCATCAACGGCCTCGGTGAGCGTGCAGGTAACGCGAGCCTGGAAGAGATCGTCATGGCGGTGAAGACCCGCCGTGACGTGTTCAATCTCGAGACCAGCATCGACACCACGCAGATCGTGCCGACCTCCAAGCTCATCTCCACCATCACCGGCTATCCGGTGCAGCCGAACAAGGCGGTGGTCGGCGCCAACGCATTTGCGCATGAGTCGGGCATCCATCAGGATGGCGTGCTCAAGCACCGCGAGACCTACGAGATCATGCGCGCCGAGGATGTGGGTTGGGGCGCCAACAAATTGACGCTCGGCAAGCTTTCCGGGCGCAACGCCTTCCGCACGCGCTTGAAGGAATTGGGCATCGAACTGGAGAGCGAAGATGCCTTGAATGCGGCCTTCGCGCGATTCAAGGAATTGGCCGACAAGAAGTCGGAGATCTTCGATGAGGATATCCAGGCCTTGGTCAGCGACGAAGTGTTGGGCGAGGGTGACGATACGTTCAAGCTCGTTTACTTGCATGTCGCCTCGCAGACCGGCGAAACGCCTCATGCCATCGTCACGGTCTCCGACAACGGCGAGGAGAAACGTGCCGAAGCCGATGGCGGCGGTCCGGTGGATGCCGCGTTCAAGGCCATCGAGAGCATCGTCTCCAGTGGCGCCGAACTGCAGCTCTATTCGGTGAACAACATCACCAGCGGCACCGATGCGCAGGGCGAGGTCACCGTGCGCTTGTCCAAGGGCGGTCGTATCGTCAACGGGCAGGGCGCGGATACCGATATCGTCATCGCGTCGGCCAAGGCGTACCTCAATGGACTCAACAAGCTGCATCCCCGTTTCGAACGGGCGCATCCGCAAGTTTGAGCCAGGACGGCTGCAGCGCGAACGGACACACGGGCTGAGGACACTCGGCCGAGACGGCATGGTTGCCATGGATGGATTTTTTCAGGAGTAGACATGTTACAGGGCACGATTCAGGTCACGAGTTTCGATATGAGCAGACTGTTTGCCATGATCGAGCACAGGCGCAACCAGGGCGGTAGCGAGGCAGGCAATCTGCACACATTGGAGGAGGAACTCGCGCGCTGCGAGGAGGTGTCCTCGGAGAAGGTCGCCGCCGATGTGGTGACCATGAATTCCCGCGTCCTGCTGTCCGACATGCTCACCGGCAACGAGATCGCCTGCACGCTGGTGTTCCCGCAGGAAGCGGATGCCTCGAAGCAACGGATCTCGGTGCTGGCACCTCTCGGCACGGCGATACTGGGTTATCGCGTCGGCGATGTCATCGACTGGCCGATGCCTTCCGGTGCGCGTCAATACAAGATCCTGGGGATCAGTTACCAGCCGGAAGCGGCCGGAGATTATCACCTTTAAGACCATGCCGTCCCATGACGGGGCGGTAGTCACTTTCTTCCAGATGCATCTGTACCGGACACTGTCGCGCCAGCACATCCTCGTGATGCTGGCATTGCTAGCGCTCTACTTCATCTGGGGCTCGACCTTCCTCGCCATGAAATTCGCGATCGAGAGTTTTCCGCCGTTCATGATGGCGGCGATCCGGTTCTCGGTAGCGGGTTTTCTGCTCTATGGGATATTACGTTTGCGCGGCACGCCGGCGCCGACATGGAAGCAATGGCTTGGCGCGACGGCGGTGGGCACACTGTTGCTGTCTGTCGGCAATGCGGGCGTGGCGATCGCCGAACAGACGGTCTCTTCCGGCGTCGCTGCTCTCACCATCGCCACAGTCCCATTGTGGATGGCCCTGTTTTCCGGCGTCTGGGGGCACTGGCCGACCAGACGCGAATGGACAGGTATCGTCGTAGGGACGGTCGGCGTCGCGGTGCTGAGCACGGGTGGTGCCTTGCAGGCGAGCCCATGGGGCACCTTCTTGTTGTTGTTGGCGGCAGCGAGTTGGGCGTTTGGCTCGGTCTGGGGCAAGCGGCTCGCCATGCCGGAAGGGGCGATGGCTAGTGCGTCGCAGATGTTGGCAGGCGGGATCGTGCTGGTGATCTTCAGTGTACTGAGTGGAGAACGCGTACCGGAAACCGTTTCGGGGAAGTCCGTCTGGGCGATCGTGTATCTGATCGTCTTCGGGTCTTTCATCGCCTACAGCGCTTACCTGTTCCTGTTGAAAGCGGTGAGGCCTGCGCTGGCGACCAGTTACGCGTTCGTCAATCCAGTCGTCGCCATGTTCCTCGGCGTGTGGCTCGCCAACGAGACCCTGGGCAGGGTCGAATATGTGGCATTGTTCATCATCATCGTCGGGGTGCTGCTGGTGTTGCCGATTCGCTGGAAGAAGGAGGACGCCAGCTAATGTCTGGCCTTTAGCGCCGTGTCTTGAGGTAGCGCCTGTCGTCGAAGGTCGCCAGCCATTCCGGCCGATAGGCGGCCATCAGGGTGGCCCCCATACCGGTCAACAGCGCTTCTGACCAAGCCATGAGCATGTAGAAGGGCAAGTACTCGCTGCGCAAGTAGCTGGCAGTGTAGGCGCCGGCCTCGGCCAGGATGAAGCAGGTGGCGAATCCCAGTACCGCCATGGCCAGGGCGGCGGCGAAGAAGCCGTCGACCATCACATAGATGAAGAAATGGTTGGGCAGTTTGCGGTCGGACCAGCGGAAGATCGCATGGCTGACAATCACTGGCAACAGAGCCATCAGCAGGAAGTTGATGCCGTAGCTCTCCAGCCCGGATGCCCCGAACAGCGTGACCAGCAGTAGCACCAACGCCATGGCGATGAGCGCGAGGTAGGGGCCGAACATCAAGGTGAGCAAGGTAGCGCCGAGGACATGGAAATTGAGGCCAGGCTTGATGCCGGCTTTGATGCTCCAGAGCAGGCCGAGCGTGACGCACGCACCGAGGAAGACATGTAGCAAGGATGCCGACAGCATGCGCCAGTCCGCCTTCCGCAGACTGTGAATGAGCGTCAGTGCGCTGAGGGCGTTGGCGGCCCATAACAGATTGGTCGGCAGTAACAGATCAGGAAAATTCACGACGGTATGACCGCGGTCCGGTGCGGCGGGTTCTGTAGTTCAGGACGCATCGGTTAAACTCTTCAAGATAGACAGGAAATGGGGAAGATTTTGCAACTTGCTTTATTCGATCTAGACAATACCTTGCTTGCCGGTGACAGCGATTTCCAATGGGGGCAGTTCCTCATCGAGGAAGGGCTGCTCGATCGTGCTGAACATCATGACCGGAACGTGCAGTTCTATGAGGACTACAAAGCCGGCCAGCTGGATATCGACGCATTCCTGCAATTCCAGCTCAAGCCCTTGAGTCGCCATAGCAAGGACACACTCAACGCACTGCACCGCAAGTACATGGAGCGCAAGGTGCGTCCGATGATGACTGAAAAGGCACGTGCCTTGGTCGAGAAGCACAAGGCACACGGCGACCTCATGCTCATCATCACCGCCACCAACAGCTTCGTCACCAAGCCCATCGCCACCGAATTCGGTATCGACAACCTGATCGGCACCGACCCCGAATGTATCGATGGCCGCTATACCGGTGGTGTGACGGGCGTCCCCAGTTTCCAGCAGGGCAAGGTCACACGTTTACATGCCTGGTTGGAGGCACAGGGGAAGTACCTGGAAGATTTCGAGAAGAGCTGGTTCTACAGCGACTCACATAACGATCTGCCGCTGCTTAAACTGGTGACCGACCCGGTCGCGGTCGATCCGGATCCGGTGTTGAAGGCCTATGCCGAAGAGCAGGGCTGGCCGATCATCTCTCTACGCTAGCAATTTCAGCGGTGCAGCAGGATCTCGAGCACGAACTTGCTCCCCGCGTAGGCAAGCAACAGCAGGACGAATCCCGTCAGCGTCCAGCGGATGGCGGTGCGACCCCGCCAGCCGTATGCGGCACGACCTAGCAACAGGCCGCCGAAGATCACCCAGGAGAGGATGGTGAACAGGTTCTTGTGGTTGAACTTCAGGGGCTGGTGGAACAATTCTTCCGAGAACATCATGCCGCTCACCAGTGTCAGCGTGAGCAGGATGAACCCGAGCGCGATCACCCGAAACAGCAGGGTCTCCATCGTCATCAGGGGCGGGAAGTCCGGCAGCTTGAACAAGGTAGGTTTCTGATGCAGATTGCGTTCCGCCACGGCCATGAGCAAAGCATGCATGGCGGCGAAGGTGAACAGGCTGTAAGCCAGCATGGCGATGATCAGGTGGGCCAGGAACATCGGCTGATCGGCATAAGGCAACAGGTGGGTCTCCGGACTCAGTTTCTGTAGCAGCACGAACACCGCCGCCGGCGGCAGCACGAAGGCTTGCAGGCTATACAGATGATGCCTGAGGTCGGTGACCCAGTAGATCAGCACCGTGAGCCAGAAGATGGCGGAGAGCGCGTTACTGAAGCCGAGATTGAAGCCGCCGCTGAATAAGGAACAGTAGAGTACGTAACCGTGAAGGGCGAGTCCGCCGGCAATGGCGAACGAATGCCAGCGAAGTCGCTTCGTGCTGGCGGCAAGGTTGGGGCTGAACCAGAAATCGGCCGCAACCAGCAGGTAGATCAAGGCGGTCAACAGGTAAGGGATAAACTCGATCATGCTTTGGCTATGACTTGGGTTAAAATCGAATCTTATTCCATCACTATATCATGTGCCCCAATGCGAATTGCAGGCACATGCTTCGAATCGACACCATGTTAGAAAATCTAAGCGGAAGATTACAACAGGTCATCAAATCCCTGCGTGGCCAGGCCCGTTTGACCGAAGAGAACATCGCAGACGCCCTGCGCGAAGTACGGATGGCATTGCTGGAAGCTGATGTCGCCTTGCCTGTGGTCAAGGACTTCATCGCACACGTCAAGGAACGCGCCCAAGGCCGCGATGTGCTGCAAAGCCTGACACCTGGCCAGGCCGTGATCCAGGTCGTGCATGAAGAGCTGACCAAGCTCATGGGTGAACAGAACGCCGGGCTCAATCTGTCTGTCGTGCCGCCCGCCATTTTGCTGATGGCAGGTCTGCAAGGTTCCGGCAAGACGACGACCTCGGCCAAGTTAGCCAAGCTGCTCAAGGAGCAAAAGAAGAAGGTGTTGCTTGCCAGCGCCGACGTCTACCGTCCGGCCGCGATCGAACAATTGAAGACCCTGGCGAAGAGCCTCGAGATCGATTGCTTCGATTCCAACGCGACACAGAAGCCAGCCGACATCGCAGCCGCGACGCTCGATTTCGCTAAGCGTCATTTCTACGACGTGGTGATTTTCGATACCGCCGGTCGCCTCGCGATCGACGAAGCCATGATGGCCGAGATCAAGCATTTGCACGGATTGCTGGACCCGATCGAAACACTGTTCGTGGTCGACGCCATGCAGGGTCAGGATGCCGTCAATACCGCCAAGGCGTTCGGCGAGACCTTGCCGCTGACCGGTATCGTCCTCACCAAACTGGATGGCGATGCGCGCGGGGGTGCCGCACTCTCTGTGCGTCACATCACCGGCAAGCCGATCAAGTACATCGGCGTCAGCGAGAAGGTCGACGGCCTGGAAGCCTTCCACCCGGAACGCATGGCCTCGCGTGTCCTCGGCATGGGCGATGTGTTGTCGCTGATCGAACAGGCGCAGAAGAACGTCGATATCGACGAGGCCAAGAAACTGGCGGAGAAGGTCAAGTCCGGCAAGAACTTCGACCTTGATGATTTCAAAGCGCAAATGTCGCAGATGCGCAAGATGGGTGGCATGGGTGCGCTGATGGACAAGATGCCAGCGCAAATGGCCGGCATGGCAGGGCAGATGAGCGGCGAAGCCGGCGACAAAGCCATCCGGCGTATCGAAGGCATCATCAATTCGATGACCCCATTGGAGCGGCGCAAGCCCGAAGTGATCAAGGCTACGCGTAAACGCCGCATCGCCGCTGGTGCCGGAGTGCAGGTGCAGGAAGTGAATCGCCTGCTCAACCAGTTCGAAGAAGTGCAGAAGATGATGAAGATGTTCTCCAAGGGCGGCATGAGCAAGATGATGCGCGCCATGCAAGGTCGGTTCCCAGGCATGCGCTAAGAATCGGCGTCAGCGTCCCCCATCAGTGCCCGCGAGGAATTCCTGATTGACGCCATCCTGCCTTTTCAGGATAATTGCGGCCTTCCGATCGGTATCGAAATCTCGATCCAAGTCTGATTCAAATTCCCCGGGGCGGTAGCTCAGTGGTAGAGCAGCGGACTTTTAATCCGTTGGCCGTGGGTTCGACCCCCACCCGCCCCACCAAATAAAATCAAAGGGTTAGCTTAATCGCTAGCCTTTTGTTTTTTCTGAACGTGACAGAAACGTGACAATTGCACCACGTTAGGTTCACGGATATCGAGTTCTATTCTAGCTGCAGCAGTTCGTAGATGATCCGTTGCATACTTGGCATACCGATCAACCATGACGCGGGACTTCCAACCGCCTAAATCCTTAAGCTCGTCACAGCTTGTGCCATTCTGGCGATGCCAAGACGCCCACGTATGACGTAAATCATGAAACCGTAAGTCCTTAAGGCCGGCCTTGGCTATAGCGTTTTTCCAGGCACATCGAGTCAGTCCATAGCGAATAGGTTTGCCGCGATAGGTAAAGCAATAACGATCATTGATGCCAAGTCTCTGCTGCAATACATCAGTTGCATCTCGGTTAAGCGGGACACCTCTCGGTGTTCCATTTTTGGTTTGGTCAAGCCATGCAGTCTTACGAATAAGATCTACACGCTTCCATTCCAAGCTCGTGATTTCCCCGGCACGGCAACCAGTAGCGAGGGCAAATTTAACCAAAGCAGCTAAATGATCAGGACATGCATCAATCAACTTTGTGGCTTCTTCTCTGGTTAACCAGCGATCTCGTTCTACTTCGCCTTGCAATAATCGAACTCTTGGAATGCTTTCAAGCCACTGCCATTCATCGCGTGCCATTCTTAATATGCTACGAAGGCAAGCAAGACAACGATTGACTGTGGCAGGCATAGAGCCTCTCGCTAATTCACTTTGCGTAATATGCCAAACAACATCACCGTTAATCTGGCTTAGGTCATATCTTGCCAAGTAGCGATCCAACTTAATGCATTGGTGTTCAACATCTTGAAAGCTTTTTAAGCTCGACTTAACGACAAGATAACGCGCTGTGGCTTCTTGCCACTTACGATCTGGACGTATACCAAGACAAGTTTCTTTAAACGCATCCAGGCGCTTCTTTGCAAGGATAGCGTGTGCTTGCTGAAGGTCTTCAGTCCAAGTACTTTCGCGGATATGTTTGCCGTTCGGGAGGGTTACATTTATCCACCAATACCTTGAGTCAGGGCGTTGATAGAGGTTTCTTTCTTGAGCCATAAGTCTCCTTTCTGGCTCGCCCTCATATCTATATTGATTTAATTAGCAGGGAATGGTCAATTGATATGCAGTTATTAATAGCTGTGTTACTAGGCATCGCTACCGCCATTCTTCAGTCGCTCGGCCCGCTAAAGCTGTGCCGATGCGACTTCCAGAAGGGCGGCTTATGAGAGCAGCTATTCATGTTTTTGATTTTGACGAACGTCAGTTCGGTAATCTTCAAGAGCTTGATCTACAGCCGCTAGAATGGATTTTGCGGTTTCATCTACTTTCATATAGCCAGACGTCATAACTATAGAGGTGAGGTATATTGGATACCATGT
>CABHOJ010000016.1 GCA_902168195.1 uncultured Methylotenera sp. | reverse complement strand
GTCCGGAAAAGATCAACGGCAGCGCCATCTTCGGTCAGGACATCCACATCGACGGCCAGCTCACCGCGGTCGTCGCCCGTTCGCCCGTGTTCGGCGGCAAGGTGAAATCCTATGACGACAGCGCCGCCCGCAAGGTCAAGGGCGTGAAGAACGTGGTCCAGGTACCGACCGGTGTCGCTGTCCTCGCCGACAACTACTGGGCGGCCAAGCAGGGCCGCGATGCGCTCAAGATTGACTGGGACCTTGGCGAGAACGCCAAGCTGGATAGCGCCCAGATGCTGGAGGACTATCGCAAGCTCGCCGGCGAGAAAGGACTCGCGGCCGCCAAGGTCGGCGACAGCGCCGCGGCCATCGGCAAGGCCGCCAAGACCGTCGAAGCCGAATACACCACGCCTTACCTCGCGCACTCGCCGATGGAACCGCTCAACTGTACCGTCCGAATCGGCGAGGACAGCTGTGACGTCTGGACCGGCACCCAGATGCAGGGCACCGACCAGCAGGCCGTGGCCAAGATCACCGGCCTCAAGCCCGAACAGGTCAAGATCCACACCGTGTTCCTCGGCGGTGGATTCGGCCGTCGCGCCAATCCCGCTGCCGATTTCGTCTCCGAAGCCACCCATATCGCGAAGGCGGCAGGCGGCACGGTGAAGACGGTCTGGACGCGTGAGGACGACGTCAAAGGCGGCTACTACCGCCCCATGTATCTGCACAAGGCCCGCATCGGGCTTGCCGCGGATGGCCAACCCATGGCCTGGGAACATAGCATCGTCGGTCAGTCCATCATGTTGGGCACACCGTTCGAGGCGTTCATGATCAAGAACGGCGTCGATGCGACCTCGGTCGAGGGCGTCGCCGATTCTGCCTACCTCAAGGGAGTCGCCGACCACACGGTCGAGCTGCATACGGTCAAGGCCAGCATCCCGGTCTTGTGGTGGCGTTCGGTCGGTCATAGCCACACCGGTTTCGTCATGGAGAGCCTGGTCGATGAAGCGGCCCATGCCGCGGAGCGGGACCCCTTGGTCTATCGCCGTGAACTGCTGAAGAACCATCCAAGGCATCTGGCCGCCCTCAACCTGGCCGTGGAGAAGGCCGGCTGGGAGCAGCCTGCGGCCAAGGGCATCGGACGCGGGATCGCCGTGCACGAATCCTTCGGCAGTTATGTCGCGCAAGTCGCCGAGGTATCGGTGGAAGACGGCGCGGTGAAGGTGCACCGTGTGGTATGCGCCATCGATTGCGGTCTGGCGGTGAACCCGGATTCGCTCAAGGCGCAGCTGGAATCCGCCATTGCGTTCGGCTTAGGCGCCACGCTGCAAAGCCAGATCACGTTCAAGGACGGCCAGGTGCAGCAATCCAATTTCCACGATTATCAGGTCTTGCGCATGAACCAGATGCCCAAGGTCGAGGTGCATATCGTGCAAAGCACCGAGAAGATGGGCGGCGTCGGCGAACCCGGCGTGCCGCCGATCGCGCCAGCCGTGACCAATGCCATCTTCGCCCTCACCGGCAAGCGTATCCGCAGCCTGCCTATCGGTAGCCAGCTGGCCTGAGTCCGATATGAACTCGCTTGATTACGAGGTCCTGCAGCGCGCTTGCGAATGGCTGGCGCAAGGCCGTGGCGTGCATCTCTTCACCGTGGTGCAGACCTGGGGCTCCGCCCCGCGCTTGCCCGGCGCCATCCTCGCCATGCGCGATGACGGTCATCTGGTCGGTTCCGTTTCCGGCGGATGCATCGAGGATGACCTCGCCGACAAGGCACGTCACGGCGACTTGCCGAAGACGGCGTCGCTTATCGAGTACGGTGTCAGTCGCGATGAAGCCCAGCGCTTCGGTATCCCCTGCGGCGGACGATTGCTGATCTTCGTCGAACCCTTGCGAGACGCTAGCGAGATAGCCCGGATCATGGAGGGCATGCAACAGCGCAAGCTGATCAAGCGTTCGGTCAGGTTAGGCACTGGCGAGAGCAAGCTGGCAGAAGCCTTGCCCGGCAGCACGCCCAGCCTCGACGGCGAATGGTTCCACAGCTATTTCGGGCCTAAGTGGCGCTTGCTCATCATCGGCGCCAACCAGCTCGGCGCAGTCCTCGCCAGCATGGCACAGGTGCTGGATTTCGACGTGCTGATCTGCGATCCACGCGAGGGTATGCGCGCCGAATGGCATGTCGAAGGGGTGACCTGGGTCGATGGCATGCCGGACGACGTGGTGCTGGAGCTACAACCCGATGCACATACGGCGATCGTCGCCGTCACGCACGACCCCAAGCTGGATGACATGGCGCTGCTGGAAGCCCTCAAATGCGATGCGTTCTACGTCGGCGCGCTGGGTTCGCGCAAGAACCAGGAGAAGCGCCGCGAGCGCATGCGCCTGTTCGACCTCAATGAAGGCGAGATCGCCCGCCTGCGTGGTCCGGTAGGGTTGCCCATCGGTAGCCGCACCCCGGCCGAGATCGCGGTCGCCATCCTGGCGGAACTGATCCAGGTACGTACGCAGCAACGCGAAGCCGCAGCGGAATCCAGCGATTATGCGCAAGCGGCGGCCATCCGTTCCGCACCTCGCTGTGCTGTCTAAGTTAGGCCGCGAAAGCGCTATTCTCTAATACCCTCTGATCTATCGTCTTGACTGATCCGGCAGGTCGGCAGGCGTATCGATGTCGCGCAAGATGCCGGCATCGTCCACCTCCATCTTGACGACTCTCGCCTGATGCTGCTGCACGATGGCACGTGCACCCTCATCCCCTTGCAGATTCTCCAGGGCTTCGCGAAATGTCGCAGCGAAGCCGACCGGATGACCCCGCTGGCCTTGATACATCGGTACTACGATCTGCGCGCCCGCGGCCAAGGCATCTGCCACGGCACGGATCGTCTGCGGCGCGATGTATGGCATATCCGCCAGCGCGATGACGAACCCATCCACTGGGCGATCCGCACTCGCATGCCGTATCGCGGCCGACAGGCTATCGCCCATCTCTTGCTGCTCCTCGCTACAGTAGGTGACGCGCATGCCGAAGGCTTGCAGCTGATCGCCAAGCACCGAGGCCTCCGGGCGCACGATCGCGACCGAATCCGGTATTGCAGCCAGCAGGTGACGGGCGGCGGCGGCCGCCACCGCCTGCCCATCGGCCAAGGGATGCAGCAGTTTGTTACTGCCGAAGCGGCGTGAATGTCCACCCGCCAGGAGGATGCCAACGATGTTCATATGGGCTGATTCGATCCGATCTGTTTTCAGTCAGCAGAGATGGTACATCAGCAGAAATTGATTTATGGTGATGCATCGATTCGCGTCGATATCAATTAACGACCTGGAGGAAAAGAACATGAACAAATATTCGCACCTGGCTGGCCGCATCCTGCTGGCCCTGATCTTCGTGATCGCCGGTATCGGCAAGATCAACGACCCTGCCGGCACAACCGGCTATATGGAAGCCATGGGCATCCCCGGCATCCTGTTGTGGCCGACCATTGCGCTGGAAGTGCTGGGTGGCATCGCTATCATCGTCGGCTTCAAGACACGTCTGGTTGCCTATCTTTTGGCCGGTTTTACGATTGCCACGGCGGTGATCTTCCATAGCAATTTCGGCGATCAGATGCAGATGATCTTGTTCCTGAAGAACCTGGCGATCGCTGGCGGTTTCCTGTTGCTGGCAAGCAGCGGCGCAACGGCTTTTGCAGTGGATAAACGCTAATTCTGAGGTTGGAAAAGGCTTGGAAGGGTGAGCGAGCGGGTTGAAATGCAAGACGCTGGCGCGCAGGTTACGAGACAGTACAGTTAGTACGGCGAGTAAACGAGCACCGCGCAACGCCGCAGTTCACCCGCGTAGCCACCAAGACAAGTCTTTTTAATAGTCGCTGGCGCGACCCGTCGAATAACTCATCTCCACATCCTCCTGCCACTTGCCGCAATCCGCACAGCGGTGATCGTGCAGGCTCTGGCTCATCATCAGGTGATGGCCGCCACAATACTTGCAGGTCAACTCGGGTTCGGGCGACTTGTGATGGGTCTCGTGGTGATGCGTCGCGACCTTGGTGCTACCTAATCCGTACTTGTTATCCATGGCGTGCTCCACAGTTAATCTAACCATAGGTGATG
>CABHOJ010000015.1 GCA_902168195.1 uncultured Methylotenera sp. | reverse complement strand
CCACCTTGTCGATGCGCTGGTTCTCGTAGCGCTTGAACAGCTCATCCAACGTTACCTTCAGGCCCAGCGGGTCTTTCAGCAGCGTGGTGATGTCACGGAACTGCACGCCCTGCTTAGGGTAATGCGGAATCGTGCGGATGAGCGATTTGATGGTCATCGACTGTGATTATGCTCCAGTAGCGTTCTGCTGACGTACGCGGATGTGCAGTTCTCTGAGTTGTTTTTCATCCACTTCATTCGGCGCATTGGTCATCAGGCATTGCGCGCGCTGCGTCTTGGGGAAGGCGATGACGTCGCGGATGGATTCCGCGCCAGCCATCAGCGTCACCAGGCGATCGAGGCCGAAGGCCAGGCCGCCGTGCGGTGGCGCACCGTATTGCAGGGCGTCGAGCAGAAAGCCGAACTTCTCCTGCGCTTCTTCCTTGCTGATCTTCAGCGCGTCGAATACCTTAGACTGCACTTCCTGCTTGTGGATACGCACGGAACCGCCGCCCACTTCCCAGCCGTTCAACACCATGTCGTAGGCTTTGGACAGAGCTGCACCGGGGTTGGTGGTGAGCAGGTCTTCGTGACCGTCCTTGGGGGAGGTGAAGGGGTGATGCAGCGCGACCCAGCGGTCGTTCTCTTCATCGTGTTCGAACATGGGGAAATCCACCACCCACAGCGGTGCCCAGGCACGGCCGTCGACGTGGCCCTTGTCGTGGCCGACCTTGAGGCGCAACGCGCCAAGGGCTTCGTTGACCACCTTGGCCTTGTCGGCGCCGAAGAAGACGATGTCGCCGTTCTGCGCGCCGGTGCGTTCGATGATGGCCTTCAGTGCAGTCTCGTGGATGTTCTTGACGATAGGCGATTGCAGGCCTTCTTCGTTGAGCTTTGTGATGTCGTTGATCTTGATGTAGGCCAGGCCCTTGGCGCCGTAGATCTTGACGAACTCGGTGTAGGCGTCGATCTCGGAACGGCTGATGGCCGCGCCATTCGGCACGCGCAGCGCGGCGACACGGCCGCCTGCCATGTTAGCTGCACCGGAGAACACCTTGAAATCGACATCCTTCATCACGTCGCTGAGTTCGGTGATCTCGAGCGTGACACGCATGTCGGGCTTGTCGGAGCCGTACTTGTTCATGGCTTCTGAGAAGGCCATGCGCGGGAACTTGGCCGGCAGCTCGACGCCCTGCACGCTCTTCAGCATCTGGCGGATCATCTCCTCGACGATATCCATGATCTCGTCTTCGTTGAGGAACGAGGTCTCGATATCGACCTGGGTGAATTCAGGCTGGCGATCGGCGCGCAAGTCTTCGTCACGGAAGCACTTGGTGATCTGGAAATAACGGTCGAAGCCGGACACCATGAGCAATTGCTTGAACAGCTGCGGCGACTGCGGCAGCGCGAAGAACTGGCCGTGATGGACACGCGAAGGCACCAGGTAGTCGCGGGCGCCTTCCGGCGTGGAACGCGTCAGCATCGGCGTCTCGACTTCGATGAAGCCGTTGCTGTCGAGGTAATCGCGCAGGGTCTTGGCGACGCGGTAGCGCAACATCAGGTTCTTCTGCATGGCCGGACGGCGCAGGTCGATGTAGCGGTGTTCCAGGCGCACGGCTTCGGACAGGTTGTCGTCGTCCAGCATGAACGGTGGCGTCAGGGACGGGTTGAGGATCTCGATCTCGGTCGCCAGCATCTCGACCTCGCCGGTCGGGATATTCGGATTGACGGTGCCTTCAGGACGGGCGCGCACCTTGCACACCACCTTGAGCACGTATTCGCTGCGCACGGTCTCGGCCAGTGCGAACGCTTGCGGGGTATCGGGATCGATCACGATCTGCGCCATACCCTCACGGTCACGCAGGTCGATGAAGATGACGCCGCCATGGTCGCGGCGGCGATGTGCCCAGCCGCAAAGGGTGACGGTTTGGCCGATATGTTCGCGGTTCAGGTGGCCGCAGTAGTGGGTACGCATCATGAGAAATCTGCTTTAAATGTTTTAGTTTTAAGAAAAATGAAAGTCGAGGATCAGGCGTCCGAGCTGGTGGTATCGAGATTGGTGCTATCGAGTCCGGGTCCGCCGATGTGATGATGCGGCTGCACCGGTGGCGCCACGACGCCCATCGAGATGATGTACTTCAGGGCTTCGTCGACACTCATCTTGAGCTCGATGACATCGGCTGCCGGGATCATCAGGAAGTAGCCGCCGGTCGGGTTCGGCGTGGTCGGCACATAGACGCTGACATAATCGCCCGTGAGATGGTTGGCCACATCGCCGCCGGGCTGTCCGGTGACGAAGGCGATGGTCCAAGTACCCTGTCGCGGGAACTGCACCAGCACCGCCTTGCGGAAGGCGTTACCGGAATCGGAGAACAGCGTATCGGATACCTGCTTGACGCTGTTGTAGATGCTTTTGACGAACGGTACCTTGCCGAGGAAGGCTTCCCACAGATCGATCAACTGCTTGCCGAAGAAGTTAGTGGCGAGCAGGCCGGTAACGAACACGATCAACAGCGTGAGGATCGCCCCCAGGCCGAAGATACGATGACCGAACTGCGCTTCCGGCCGCCATTGCTCCGGCAGCAACAAGAGGCTGTTGTCCATCAACCCGATGATGGCGGTGATGACCCATACCGTGATGAACAGCGGGACCAGCACCAGCAGCCCGGTAATAAAGTAACGTTTCATTCGACTCCCGTTATAAAAATGCTTCGCTCATGATGGTGGCGTTATAAACCCCGGTTTTTCGCAGTTTTCGCGCCTTGCCCTCATATCGCCCGGGCATTTTTATATGTCTAGATTTTAGTGGCAGGCACACCCGGTGCCGCATGCGGCCGGTGCCGCTTCTTCCGTCTTCTTTTCAGGTTTGCTGCCGCCGCCCTTGAAATCGGTGGCATACCAGCCGGAGCCGGTCAGTTGGAAGCTCGGCGCAGACACCATCTTGGCGAAGGTCTCCTGACCGCAGGCGGGGCAAGCGGTCACATTCGGCTCGCTGACCTTGCGCATGACTTCTTTCTTCACGCCGCAACTGGTGCATTGGTAATCATAAATAGGCATATGACACTCCTAAAAAAATGAAATTATACAGGAACACCCTACCCGACAACATGGCGATTAGCGGCGATTTATCAAGCGCTTAAACCAATTGTCATAAAAAAAGTGTGAACTCGACCGGATGGAGGCTGTCCCGTTATATGGGTGCACTGCCCGCACCCGTAGTTCATCAATGCTGCCCTTATCACCCATAAGCGCGCAGTCTCAATACATTATAAAAATGCATGGCTTGTGGAAGCGGACAAAATCCTGCGCTCAGGCTACTGCTCATTTAGGGAACGGACCACGTGACGTGTTACAAAAAATAATCGATACCCAAGCGATCGTCAGCCAAGCCACGGTCGCACGCCATAGCCAACATACCGTCGTCATCTTCGGCGAAGTCCTGTTCGACGATTTCCCGGATGGCGCCGTCCTCGGCGGCGCACCCTTCAATGTCGCCTGGCATCTGCAGGCCTTCGGCATGCATCCGGTCGTCATCTCCCGCACAGGTAACGACGCGCAGCGCGAGCGCATCCTCGAGAGCATGCAGCGCTGGGGGATGGATACCATCGGCATCCAGACCGACCCCCTGCATCCTACCGGCAGGGTGGCGGTGCATGAGGACGACACCGGCCATCGTTTCGAGATCCTGCCGGAACAGGCCTACGACTACATCCACCCGACCATCGCCCGCATGGTGGAACTCAGTGTGCATCCGCGGCTGCTGTATTACGGCACGCTCGCCCAGCGCAACAAGATCTCGCGACGGGCGCTGGCGGCGTTGTTACGCAGCGCCAGCGTACCGCGCCTGCTCGACCTCAACCTGCGCGCACCTTGGTACGACACGCGGTTGATCAACCGCTCGCTGGAGAGTGCCGACATCGTCAAGATGAGTGACGACGAACTGGCGGTGCTCGCCAAGAGCCTGCGTCTGCGCGGCAACGACCCGATCGCCCATGGCGATGCGCTGGTGAAACGCTACGCGCTCGATCGCATCCTCGTCACCTGCGGCGACAAGGGCGCATGGCTGCTGGACAAGCAGGGCATGCTTGCGAGGGAGTCGGCGCCAGCCGGCGAGATCACGATCGTCGATACCGTCGGCGCCGGCGACGCGTTCTCGGCTGTGTATATCACGGGCATGCTGCTCGACTGGCCGATCTACATCAGCATGCAGCGCGCCAGCACCTTCGCAGCCGCCGTCTGCGGTGTGCGTGGCGCCACCCCGCAGAACCCTGCGTTCTATCAACGTTTCAAGAAGGAATGGGGGCTGCCGGTATGAACGCGCTACATGACCAGAAACTGTACATCCTGATGATCAGTGTGCACGGCCTGATCCGCGGCCACGAGATGGAGCTGGGCCGCGATGCCGATACCGGCGGCCAGATCACCTATGTGGTCGAACTGGCGAAAGCGCTCGGCCGTAACGTCGATGTCGACCAGATCGACCTGTTGACCCGCCTGGTGGACGATCCGCAGGTCTCGCCGGACTATGCCGTCGCCGAGGAGAGGCTCAGCGACAAGGTGCGCATCCTGCGCCTGGCGTGCGGCCCGAAACGCTACCTGCGCAAGGAGTCCTTATGGCCGCACCTCGACCAGATGGTCGACCGCTGCCTACATTTCCTCCGCCAGCAGGGGCGCCTGCCGGACATCATCCATACCCATTACGCTGATGCCGGCTATGTCGGGCTGCAACTCTCCAACCTGCTAGGCATCCCGCAGATCCATACCGGCCACTCACTCGGCCGACCGAAGCGCCAGCGCCTGCTCGATAGCGGCCGCAGGGAACTGACCATCGATCGGCAGTTCAACTTTAGCCAGCGTATCCGCGTAGAAGAGGAAGTGCTGTCGCATGCCTCGCTGATCGTCGCCAGTACGCGGCAGGAAGTCACCGACCAGTACGGCATGTACCAGCAGCCAGACCAGCGTTATAGCGTCATCCCGCCTGGGACCGACACGGCGCTGTTCTTCCCGCCCGGGCGCAAAGCGATCCAGCCGGAAGTGACGGGGATGATAGACCGCTTCCTTAGCGAGCCCGACAAGCCGGCCGTGCTGGCCATCTGCCGGCCGGACGGTCGCAAGAACATCCCTGGCCTGCTGAAAGCCTATGGCGAACATCCAGAACTGAATTCGCAGGCCAACCTGGTGATCGTCGCCGGAACCCGCGAGGATATCCGCGAGATGGGCGAAGCGCAGCAGAAAGTGCTGAACGACCTGTTGCTGGATATCGACAGGTACGACCTCTGGGGCAAGGTCGCCATCCCCAAGAATTGCAGCGTGGAATACATCCCCGAGCTCTATCGCCTGGTCGCGCGCCGCCGCGGGGTGTTCGTCAACCCTGCCCTGACCGAGCCGTTCGGCCTGACGCTGATCGAAGCCGCCGCCAGCGGCATCCCGTTCGTCGCGACGGAAGACGGCGGACCGCGCGACATCGTCGGCAACTGCCAT
>CABHOJ010000014.1 GCA_902168195.1 uncultured Methylotenera sp. | reverse complement strand
GCAGCAAATCAACCATCGCATATCCATCAGATGAAAATCGGCATAGGCATGCCGACGCCCGGACAGCATGATATGCGTCATCCCCGTTTCTGTCATCTAAGCATCTGTAAAGACTAGGCTTCTCTCACATCTATCAGGATGTGATTCCGTGCAGTTCGTCGGTATGATGGCAAGCATGTTGCCGACATTGCCGGATCACATCCTGACGCCCCTGCCCAAGTTGCGAACCGCCTGGTTCGCGGCGGTGGTGGTATTCGTCATCAGCCTGCTGGTGGTGGAGACGCTGGTCGAGGGGGAATTCGAGAAGATCCAGACCCGATCCAACCTCGACGCCGTGGCCTACGGCAGCACATTGCGGACACGGGTCGACCGTGAATTGAACAAGCTGCTCTATATCTCCGTCGGCCTCGAAAGCTACTTGCATGTCTATCACATGCAGCTCGAGCGCGACAAGGTCACGCAATTGCTCAGCGATCTCTATAAGCGCGGCCGCCACTTGCGTAACGTCGCGATCGCCATCGGCTACACCGTCACCTACGTCTTTCCCCTACAGGGTAATGAAAAAGTCATGGGATTGAATTATCCCGACTTACCTGCCCAATGGCCGCAAGTCAAACAAGCCGTCGATACCGCCAAGGGCGTGCTGGTCGGGCCGCTCGACCTGGTACAGGGCGGATCCGGCCTGATCTATCGCTACCCGGTCTTCATCGACAACGCCTATTGGGGCATGATTTCCGTGGTCATCGATACGCCTTCCTTCATGGAAGCGGCTTTCCAGGGCACGGAAGGCAAAGGCTACCAGTTCGCCGTGCGCAATCGCGGTGCCGACGGCAGCCTCGGTACTCCGTTCTATGGCGACCCGGCCCTGTTCGAGCGTCCGGGCACCGTACTCATGAACAGTGAGGTCCCGGACGGTACCTGGCAATGGGCGATCAAGAGTCACTCACCGCCAGCCTTTAACCTGGTCTGGATCATCCGGCTCATGGGCTGGTTACTGAGCCTGGCGTTCGCCCTGGCGGTCTATGCGTTCTTCCGCGAACGATCGCAACTTGCGAATCTGGCCTTGTTCGATGAACTGACCGGGCTCGCCAACCGCCGACTGCTGACGGACCGGCTAGAGCAGACCATCCGCCGTCTCGGACGCGAGCAGGATCAGCATTGCGCCGTCTTCTTCTTCGATCTGGATCACTTCAAGGAGATCAACGATAAGCATGGGCATGCCGCGGGCGACCAGGTGTTGATGAGCGTAGCGCAGGGCGTCAGCGAAGAACTACGTTTGAGCGACACGGTCGGGCGCCTGGGCGGCGACGAGTTCGTCGTTATCTCGGCTTATACCCGCAACCCGCAACACATCACGCAGATCGAGAAGCGGCTGCGCAAAGGGATCGGCAAAACTATCCATTACGAGCAGCAGGAATTCAAGATCGGCGCATCGATCGGCGTGGCGGTCTATCCGGAAGATGGGACGACTGCCGAGCAACTCCTGGCGATCGCCGACCAGCGGATGTACGAGAACAAGAAAGCCCGCAAGGCGGGTCGCTGAGCGTGGGAGATCGCCCATGAAAAAAGCCCCGAGACGGGGCTTTTTTCAGCACATACTAGACGTCAGACGCGTCCAGTCAACAACAGGATCAGCAGGATCAATACGATCAGGCCAAGACCGCCGCTCGGGCCGTAGCCCCAACCGCTGCTGTAGCCCCACATGGGCAAGGCGCCGACCAGCATCAGAATCAGGATAATCAGCAGTATGGTGGTAATGGACATCATGTCTCCTTTATTGTTATCAGGGATGGGTTTTACAGATCGATCAGTTCATGAAGAAATAGATGATGACCAGCAATATCGCGGGGACGCCGAGTAGCCAGGCCACAATGTATTTGATCATGCTGCTCTCCTTGTTAAGTGAGTGTTAAAGAAACAAATGGGGATGAGGCGTGGACAACTTTATGCTGATGCGCGCTACCGGCTTATCGGGTCAGTTCCTATTCTCATGTCAGCGTATGCCGACAAATGAACGAACAGGCCGGCCGTACGGTCTGCCCTACATCTACTACCTCACCACCTGTTAGATCGCCCCCATGCCAGAAACCGTAGCACCCAAGAAGAACCTGTCGTCGCTGGACAAGCTATGGCCCTTCCTCAAACCCTACCGGGGCCAGTTGCTGCTGGCGTTCGTGCTCCTGTCGACGGCTTCGGCCACCCTCTTGCTAGTGCCGCTAGCGTTCCGTGACCTCATCGATTTCGGCTTCGGCCAGGCGCCGAGACAGGCCAGTGCTACGCTCAGCAACAGCCTGAGTCTGAATAGTCATTTCGGGGTGTTATTCGGCCTTGCCTGTTTCTGGGCGATCACAGTTGCAGCAAGGTATCTCACGGTCTCCTGGATCGGCGAGCGCGTGACGGCCGACCTGCGTACTGCGGTCTATAGCCGGGTGCTGACCCAATCGCCACAGTTCTTCGAGACCCTGCAAACCGGCGAAGTGCTGTCTCGGCTCACCGGCGACACCACCCTGATCCAGACGGTGGTGGGCAGTTCCGCCTCGATGGGCCTGCGCAGCCTGTTCCAGTTCACTGGCGGCATGCTGATGCTGGCGATCACGAGTTTTTACCTGTTCTCGATCAACCTCGGCCTGATGCTGGTACTGACTTTGCCCATCATCCTCATCGGGCGCTCCGTCAGGAAGCTCTCGCGCGAATCCCAGGATCGTATCGCCGACAGTTCCGCGCTGGCCGGCGAGATCCTCAACGCCATGCCGACCGTGCAGTCCTATACCCAGGAACAGCGCGAGATCGGCCGCTTCCGCGGCACCACGGAAGTCAGCTTCCAGACCTCGATCCGGCGCGTGAAGATCCGGGCCTCGATGACCGCGTTCGTCATCACCGCTGTCATGGGTGCCATCATTTTCGTCCTCTGGCTAGGCGCGCGCCAGGTAGCGGACGGCACGATGACCGGCGGCCAGCTGGCTTCTTTCATCCTTTATGCCGCCATCGTCGCCGGTAGCGTGGGCACCATCGCCGAGGTCTGGGGCGACCTCATGCGTGCGGCAGGCGCAACGGAACGCCTGCTGGAATTGCTGCATGCAACGCCGGCCGTCCAGGAACCGGCTCATCCGGAGACGCCGAAGAATAACAAGGAAGCCTTGATCGAATTCCGGGGAGTGAGTTTCCATTACCCCTCGCGATTGCAGGTTGCAGCGCTGGACCAGATCAACCTGGAGATCCGCCCAGGCGAGACCATCGCGCTGGTCGGCCCTTCCGGCGCAGGCAAGACGACCATGCTGCAACTGATCCTGCGTTTCTACGACGTGACGGCGGGCGAGATCACCATCAACGGCCAGGATATCCGCCATCTCAGCCTGGAAAGCCTGCGCAACATGATTGCCGTCGTGCCGCAGGATCCGGTGATCTTTTCGGCCAACGCCATGGAGAACATCCGCTATGGCCGACCCTATGCGACGGACGCCGAAGTCATGCTGGCCGCCAAGGCAGCCCAGGTCGATGAATTCATCCATCGCTTGCCGGACGGCTATGCGACCTTCCTCGGCGAGCGCGGCACCCGTCTGTCCGGTGGGCAACGCCAACGTATCGCCATCGCCCGCGCCATCCTCAAGGACGCGCCTATCCTGCTACTGGACGAGGCTACCAGCGCGCTCGACGCCGAATCCGAGGTCCTCGTGCAACAAGGCCTGAACACGGCGATGCAGGGCCGCACCACGCTCATCATCGCGCATCGCCTGGCGACCGTGCAAAAGGCCGACCGCATCATCGTCATGGAACACGGCAAGATCGTCGAAACCGGCTCGCCCGCTGAATTGCGCAGTCAGTCCGGGCTCTATGCACGACTGGCCAGCCTGCAATTCGACCAGAACGAACCCCCAACACCTGCCTGACCTTCACCTTGATCCGATTCGGGGTCTGGCAGCGATCTGGTCGCCACCAGCTGCAGAACTTTATAAAGGGGCAAAGCTCCAAGCTGCAGTTCAATCACCCAGAACCCAGACCATGTCCCGAACCTTACCCGCAATTCTGACCAGCCTCCTGTATTGCCTCGGCATCCCCTCAGCGTGGGCTTGCGACAATGCCACTGACCAGGTCAAGCTCTTCTCGCTCGAATCCAAGGCCTTGCTCGACAACGCCCCGACCTTCCGTCACGGCTGGGAGGACGGCAACATCCAACTGAAGTTCAAAGACCATCGCACGCAAGCTGAAGGCTGTCAGGCCACCATGCAACTGACCCTGCCGCAAACCGACCTCGACGAAGTGAACGCCTATCTCGACCAGCATCCTGCCAAACGCATCCTGCTCGGTGCCCAGGGCTATGCCATTCCGGAGAACCGCATCGTTGCAGTGGATTACCGCTACCAGGTGAAGGGCGACGCCGTCATCCCCAGTAACGCCGAAAACAAGCCACTGAAGGACCTGCACCACAGCATCGAATTCATGTATCAGCTGCTGGCGCAGACCCGGGCCGACATCACACCCGCTTCTCGCAACACGCAGCCCTGGTCGGCTGAGCGCAAGGCACAGCAAGCCCAACGCTGCGCCGAGACCCTGAAGGCAGAGACTGCACCGATATTGAGCGCCTGCGATTGCCGCATCGAAAAACTGGAACAGCAGGTCAGCATGCGGCAACTCGAACTGGTCGACTTCCTGCTCGAACAGCCTTATTCCACGGCCACGGGCGCACTGATCGGCTATACCGAACAGAGCAAGGCCATCAATCACGGCTGTGGACTCAGTAAGCGCTAGCCAAAACCTACACCTTCCCAGAATCGCTCTTCACAAGCTTGCATCATTTGGTGCAAGCGCACAGTTATTGTGCGAAAAATCCTCGATCCGCTTTGCATAAACTTGTCGTGGATAAGTTTTCTAAGCCCTTGTCTTTATACATACAAAGTTTCGAAAAAAATCGTTTGGCATAGCTGTTGCTTATGGGTGACTGAATCATTCACCGTTGGGTCAAGCAATGCTCCGGGTCATGCTGGTCGATAATCACTTGGAGCGCACGGCTCCGTTGAAGCAGACGCTCTCTGAAGCGGGCTACGAGGTGATCGCGCACCTGACGGATACGGCCAACCTGGATGATGCGGTACGAAAATTGCAACCGGATGTGGTGATCATCGACACGGATTCACCGAGTCGAGATACGTTGGAACACATTTGCGTGATGTCGGCGAATACGCCGAAACCGATCCTAATGTGTACGCATGACGGTAATACGGACAAGATCCGCGAAGCAACGAAAGCCGGTGTGAGCGCGTATATCGTGGGCGGCCTGACGAACGAACGTCTGAAGCCCATCATGGATGCAGCGATCGCCCGCTTCGACGAATTCAAGGCGTTGCGCCACGAGCTGAACGAAGTGAACAGCAAACTGGCAGATCGCAAGGTGATCGAGAAAGCCAAGGGGCTGCTGATGAAACAGCGCGGCATCGATGAAGATGAAGCGTATCGGCTGCTCCGTAACATGGCGATGAACCAGAATATCCGCTTGGCCACGTTGGCCGAGCAAGTGGTCCAGGCAGCAAAGCTGCTGCTCTGAACCGTTAACCGGCCCTAGAGGCCACCGCTCTTTCAGCAATATGGGTTGCCCTCACCGGCGACCCAAGCAATACCGGGCCAGGGTTGGCCCACCGGACAAAGGCGTCCTTGCTACGGAATATTTCCGCCAGCAGGACGCCTTTTTTATTTGGATGTTTCGTTAGGAGAACTAGATGAGCGTTGACCAGAAAAAGCCTGGAGTCACCACTGCCGAGGCCTCAATCGATAGCGGCCGCCGCAATTTCTTCCGGGCCAGCGCCGCGGGCGTCATGGGCGCCTCGGCGCTGCTCGGCATCGTGCCGGAGCAGATCCGCAACAGCGCCTGGGCTGCCGGTACGGATGCGCCCGAGATCACGGAAGTGAAGATCGGTTTCATCCCGCTGACCGACTGCGCCCCTATCGTCGTCGCTGCCGAGATGGGCTTCGACAAGAAGTACGGCATCAAGATCATCCCCTCCAAGGAAGCCTCGTGGGCAGGCGTACGCGACAAGGTCGTCAATGGAGAGCTGCATGCGGCCCATGTGCTCTACGGCCTGATGTACGGCGTACAGATGGGTATCGGCGGGCAGCAGAAGGACATGGCCGTGCTGATGGCACTCAACAATAACGGGCAAGGCATCACGCTCTCCAGCCAGCTCAAGGAGAAGGGCGTCACCTCCGGGGCGACGCTGAAACGCCTCCTCGATAACGAGAACCGCGATTACACCTTCGCCCAGACCTTCCCCACAGGCACCCATGCCATGTGGCTCTATTACTGGCTGGCCACCTACGGCATCCATCCGTTCCAGGACGTCAAGACCATCGTCGTCCCGCCACCGCAGATGGTCGCCAACATGCGTATCGGCAACATGGACGGCTTCTGCGTGGGTGAACCGTGGAATGCCCGCGCCATCTTCGACAAGGTCGGCTTCTCTGTCGCCACATCCCAGGACATTTGGACCGATCACCCGGAAAAGGTGCTGGGGACCACGGCCGAATTCATCGCCAAGAACCCGAACACTGCGCTGGCCATGACCAAGGCGATCCTCGAAGCCTGCCGTTACATCGACGCCACCGCCAACCGTTCCAAGGTGGCCAAGCTGATCTCGGGAAAAGCTTATGTGAACGCACCGGAAGAAGTGATCGAGGGCCGCTTCCTCGGCCATTACGACAACGGCATCGGCAAGAAATGGGAAGACCCGAACTACATGAAGTTCTTCAACGACGGCAAGGTGAATTTCCCTTACCTGTCCGACGGCATGTGGTTCCTCACGCAGCACAAGCGCTGGGGCCTGCTCAAATCCGACCCGGACTACCTTGGGGTCGCGCAGAAGATCAACCAGATCAAGCTCTATACCGAAGCCGCCAGCCAGTTGGGCATCAGCGTGCCGAAAGACCCGATGCGCAGCAGCAAGCTGATCGACGGCGCAGTCTGGGACGGCAAGGACCCGAAAGCCTACGCCGCCAGCTTCAAGATCAAGGCCTGAGGTTGATCGCCACACGCAAAGGAAATCGATATGAGTGCAGTCAGCATCAATGAGCAAAGTCTGGGAACCATCATGAAAAGCGAACATACCGTCATCACCCAAGCCGCAGCCAATGAGCCGGTGGTCAAACCGGCGACGGCCAAGGCCGTCACTGAGCGCACTTTCGCCGTCGCGTCCAGCATGCGCACCGCGCTCAAGTGGCTGTTGCCACCGATGTTCGGTCTCATGCTGTTCGTCGCCCTCTGGGCGCTGGTCTCCTACCAGTCGCAAGGCTTGCCGGGGCCTATCCCGACCTGGCATTCCGCAGTGGAGGTGTTCAGCGACCCGTTCTATCAGCATGGCCCTAACGATCAGGGCATCGGCTGGAACATCCTGGCGTCGCTGGAGCGTGTCGGCATCGGCTTCGGGATGGCGGCGCTGGTAGGCATTCCGCTGGGCTTCATCATCGGCCGTTTCAAGTTCATGTCCGACATGATGGCCCCGGTGATCAGCCTGCTGCGCCCGGTCTCGCCGCTGGCGTGGTTACCGATCGGCCTCTTGGTGTTCAAGGCTGCCAGCCCCGCAGCCATCTGGGTGATCTTCGTCTCCAGCATCTGGCCCATGATCATTAACACCGCGGTCGGCGTGAGCAAGGTGCCACAGGACTACATGAACGTGGCACGTGTACTGAACCTGTCGGAATGGAAGATCTTCACCAAGATCCTGTTCCCTTCCGCCCTGCCGTACATGATGACTGGAGTACGCC
>CABHOJ010000013.1 GCA_902168195.1 uncultured Methylotenera sp. | reverse complement strand
CGACCATTGCCATCCTGCGCGGCCTGCAGGAGAAATACGAACTGCACCACGGTGTCGACATCACCGATCCGGCCATCGTCGCCGCGGCCGAGTTGTCGCATCGTTACATCACCGACCGTTTCCTGCCGGACAAAGCCATCGACCTCATCGACGAGGCCGCTTCGCGCATCAAGATGGAGATCGACTCCAAGCCGGAATCCATGGACAAGCTCGAGCGCCGGCTAATCCAGCTCAAGATCGAGCGCGAAGCCGTGAGGAAGGAGAAGGACGAAGCCTCCAGGAAGCGTTTCGACCTGATCGAGGAGGAGATCGCGCGCCTCGAGAAGGAATATGCCGACCTCGAACAGATCTGGACCTCGGAAAAGGCTCAGGTGCAGGGCGGCCAGCACATCAAGGAAGCCATCGAGAAACTGAAACTGCAGATGGAGGACGCCAAGCGCAAGGGCGAATGGCAGAAGGTCTCCGAACTGCAGTACGGCATGTTGCCGCAACTCGAGGCGCAGCTGAAGGAAGCGGCAGCCAAGGAAGGCGAGCCGAACAAGATGAAGCTGCTGCGCACCCAGGTAGGCGCGGAAGAGATCGCGGAGGTGGTGTCGCGCGCGACCGGCATCCCGGTCTCCAAGATGATGACCGGTGAACGCGAGAAGCTGCTGCAAATGGAAGACAAGTTGCACGAACGCGTAGTCGGGCAGGACGAGGCCGTGCGCCTGGTGTCCGATGCCATCCGCCGTTCGCGCTCCGGCTTGTCCGATCCGAACCGGCCTTACGGTTCGTTCCTGTTCCTCGGCCCAACGGGTGTCGGCAAGACCGAGCTGACCAAGGCTCTGGCAGGTTTCCTGTTCGATTCCGAGGACCACCTGATCCGCATCGACATGAGCGAATTCATGGAGAAGCATTCCGTGGCCCGCCTGATCGGCGCGCCGCCGGGCTATGTCGGCTACGAGGAAGGCGGTTACCTGACCGAAGCCGTGCGCCGCAAGCCCTACAGCGTGATCCTGCTCGACGAGGTCGAGAAGGCGCATCCGGATGTGTTCAACGTGCTGCTGCAGGTGCTCGACGATGGTCGCCTGACCGACGGCCAGGGGCGTACCGTGGACTTCAAGAACACGGTCATCATCATGACCTCCAACCTGGGGTCGCAGATGATCCAGACTATGGCGGGCGACGATTATCAGGTCATCAAGCTGGCGGTGATGGGCGAAGTGAAAGCCAACTTCCGGCCCGAGTTCGTCAACCGCATCGACGAGGTCGTGGTGTTCCACGCCCTGCGCGAGACGCACGTCAAATCGATCGCGGCCATCCAGCTGCAATACCTGGCGAAGCGCCTGGCGGGGATGGAAATGCAGCTCGATGTCACCGATGCCGCGCTGGGCGAGATCGCCAACGCCGGTTTCGATCCGGTCTATGGCGCCCGTCCGTTGAAGCGCGCGATCCAGTCCGAGATCGAGAATCCGCTGGCACGCGAGATCCTGCAGGGGAATTTTGCGGCCAAGGATACGATCAGAGTAGACTACAAGGCCAACAAGATGGTCTTCAGCAAAGCCTGAGACGCCGCTGCGGCAGCGTGTCGGCAAAGGGGCGCATGCCGTTGAGAGCAGTCATTTATTCAGGGTTGTGGATGCTGGCCTTGCAGGCATGGCCAGCAAGCGCCGCGTTCTCTTCCGAGGAGATCGCGACGTTCGAGAACGAGCCGCCGCAGATCCGCGCCTTGCTGGAGCGCGCTGTCACCTATGAGCGCAGCCGCAATGCGCGCGAGGCGGACTGGCAGGCGGCCAACCTCTATTGCGAGGCTTCGCGGCTCGGCAGTCCGGAAGCCGAATATCGCCTGGGCATGCTCTACGCTTTCGGCAAGGGCGTGCCGAAGAACCGCGCGCTGGCGGCCTCCCTGTTCTCGCTGGCCTCTTCCCAGGGGCACTACGAGGCGCAAAAGATGCTGGAGACCATCGACTACAGCACTACCGATCTGCCACCCTGCGTGATCGAGGCCGTGGCGCCGGAGAAAGCGCTGGCCGAGATCGACCTGCATATCGACAACCTGCCGGAGAACAAGCGCTGGGTCGTGGACCTGGTCGGCACCTTGTCCGATTGGTACGGCATCGATCCCAAGCTGGTGCTTTCCATCATCCGTGTCGAATCCAATTTCAAGACTGGCGCGCTATCCCATAAATCGGCGCAGGGGCTGATGCAGCTGATTCCGGCGACCGCCGAACGCTTCAACGTCAAGAACGCCTTCGATGCCACGCAGAACATCAAGGGCGGCATCGCCTACATCCGCTGGCTACTGTCGTACTTCCGTGGCGACGTCAGCCTTGCGGTGGCCGCCTACAACGCGGGAGAGGGTGCCGTGAATCGTCATAAGGGTATCCCGCCCTATCAGGAGACGCGGCAATACGTGCGCAAGGTGATGGCGCTCTACGGCCAGACCTCGCACCCTTACGACGACAGCCTGGCCAGCCCTTCGCCACTGGTGGGCAGGAACTTTAAATGACGCCGGCTGCCTGAATTCTTGTAGATTTCAGCACGCATTCAACCGATTCCATGGCTGGTGCGTTGGGTGACGATAGCCCTATCGAGGATAAGAACATGATGAAGCATTGGATGGATAAAGCGGGCGGCGTATTGCTGTCCGGCCTGTTACTGGTGTTGTCCGGCTGCGCCACGACCGGCGTGCAGGAGCCGCAGATTAAGCGCATCTCGCAGGAGGAACTGGAGCGGCTCATGCCCAAACCGACGCCTAACCTGACGCTGGACGAGATCGTCAAACTCTCCAAGGACAAGATGCCGCCGGAAGAGATCATCGCCAAGATCAAGGCCTCGAATTCGACCTATGAACTGACGCCATCGCAAGTCGTCGACCTCAACAAGCAAGGGGTCAGTCCCAAGGTGCTGGATCATATCCAGCAGGCACGCGAACAGGTGATGCGTGACGCCTATGCCGATGAGATCAACAAGCGCGAAAAGGCCAAGGTCGAGCAGGAGCGCCGCATGCGCCGTGAGTACCAGATGCGCTCCTACCAGTATTACGATCCGTGGTGGGGTTACAGCTACGGTCCCTACTATGGCTATCGTCCGTTCTACGGGCCCGGATTCGGTACCCGCTTCCACTACGGCTGGGGTTGGTAAGCCGAATTCCTTCGAGAATTAATCGCCAGCCAAATCCCGGGTCGCGGCCCGCCAGCGCAGTCGCCGGGCGAACCGGTGGCGCGCCTGCAGGCGTGTATCCGTCAGGATGATCTCCACCGTTTCTCCCAGCACCATGATGATCCCGAGGATGGGGATCACCAGCATCAGGCCGGCGACCCCGGCGATCGCTTCGCCCACCAGGAACATCATCACCGTCAGTAGCGGGTGCAGATGCAGGCTGCGGCCGACTACCCACGGCATGAAGACGAAGTCATCCAGCCCACGCATGACGATGAACAGCGTCAATACGCCATAGACCAGCGGCAGGTTGCCGGGAAAATCGGTCGCGCCCACCATCAGCACGATGGCCAGCCCCAACAGCGGGCCGAGGTAGGGGATCCAGCACAACACCGCCACCATCAAACCGAGCAGCAGCGGCGAATCGAAGCCGAGGAACCACAAGCCCAGCGTCATCAGTACCGTATCGATGACCGTCATCTTCATCAGGCCGACGAAATACATGCGCGCCGTGCGGTCCACCGCATGCATCAGGTTCAGGGTCTTCTCGAAAAAGGCGTTCGGCACTGCGCTGCCTAGCATCTTGCGCAGGTAGGCACCATCCTTCAGCAGGAAGAAGGTGATGATCGGCGTCAGTAGCAGGGAGGGCAACCAGGCCGCGATACCCAGGAGCATGTTGCCGAGGTAGCGGTCCGAGAAGTGCTCGGTGAAATCCTTCACTTCCACCCACATCTTCTGGCTCAGGTCGGTCTTGCTGAGAAAACTGAACTGCACCTGGATCGATTGCAGCAACTGGTCGAGCATGGTGGTGGCGCCGGTCAGATAGCGCAGGACGCCTTCCTGCCAGTACTGGCCGTTGGCCATCGCGATCGGATAGAACAGGAACACCACCAGCGTGGTCACGAGCAGCAAACCGCCGCTGAGGGTGATCGCCGCCATGCCGCTACTGAAGCCGGCCAGCACCATGCGTTTGGCGATGGGCGCGAGCAGGTAGTATAGGATCAGGGCGAACAGGAAAGGTACCACCAGCCAGAGGATCTTCTTGAACATGAACAGCGTCAGGCAGGTGCTGGCGATGATGGCGATCCAGGTCAGCGGGCCGGGCACCTCACGCAGGTTGGCGAGCAATCGCGTTGGACTCGGGTTGAACTGCAGCAGCAGATTGGTATCGCGCAGGCTGCAATGCTGCGTGATCTTGTCCGCGATCTGCGGGTAGCTGTGCAGTAGCCCGAGGAAATCGTCGCGGAACAGCACGGCGAGGATGCAATCCTCCTCGACGCGCGCCTTGGCGACACGCGGCAGATGTTCCAGCAGGGCGCGCTCGCCGAAGAACTGGCCCGGCTCGACCATGGCGACGATATCGGCTTGGTCCTGGCGGGTGATGCACACCTTGCCCGACAGCACGAAATAGATGGCCTGGCCTTCCTCGTCCTGGTCGAAGATGATCTCGTCCTTGACGTAGGTACGCTGGTGCAACAGGCCATCCAGCGTATGCATCTCGTGCGTGCTGAGGCCGGAGAAGAGAGGGACGTTACGCAGGACAGCGAAATGGGCCGGCTCGGAACCACGGAGAAGATAGCGTAATAGCATGATTTTTCTTGGAATCTGGTGTCACATCATCTTAATCGAAGAATTGCCAAAACCAAACCGGTGGACGTTGTCGGATGGCTGACTAAACCGACGTATCATCAAACGATAGACTAATTAATGTTTAGGCATGGGTCATGTTGAAAAGCAACACTTACTATCTGATCGTTTTTGGGTTTCTCTGCCTTGCTTGTGCGATATACGAAAGTGTTTTTTACTGGAAAGGAATCGAGCCCTCTGAGCCTTTGCTCAGTACAGCCTCGATGCTGTCTTTAATTCTTGTGGTGATGTGGGTCGATACGGATAGCAAATCAAAAATCAACAAAGTTTATCGGCCCTATGATTTTGGTTTTCTAATTTTCTTATTCTGGTTGCCTTACCTTCCGTATTATTTGTGGCGAACTCGTGGTTATAGTGGAATGGTTTTGTTTCTGTGCTTAGTTAGCCTATTTAGCC
>CABHOJ010000012.1 GCA_902168195.1 uncultured Methylotenera sp. | reverse complement strand
GCAATACGCGGCGACCTTCGGGTTCACCGTCTGGCTGCGCCCGGAAGAACCCTACCTGGCAAAGGACGGCGTCGCCCATGACGGCGAGATCGCAGCACGCTTCGGCCTGCGTGGCATCCCTGCAGCTGCGGAAACGCTTGCCCTGGCAACCATCCTGCGACTGGCCAGGGAGACCGGCGCCACCGTCCACCTGTGCCGACTCTCTACTGCAGAGGGCATCGACATGGTCCGCAGTGCCAAGAAAGAAGGCGTGAAGATCAGTTGCGACATCAGCGCCAACCATCTGCACCTGACAGAGCACGATATCGGTTTTTTCGACGCCAATTGCCACCTGCGCCCACCGTTGCGCAGCCAGCGCGACCGCGATGCGCTGAGCCAGGGCCTGAAGGACGGCACGGTAGACAGCCTGTGCTCGGATCATGCGCCGGTCGACGACGACGCCAAGTTGCTGCCGTTCGCCGAGGCGGAACCGGGCGCGACCGGGCTCGAACTCCTGTTGCCCCTGACTTTAAAATGGGCCGCCGAGAACAAGGTACCGCTGGTCGATGCGATCACCCGCATCACGGACCAGCCGGCCCGCATCCTGGGCATCAAGGCCGGGACCCTGGGCATCGATGCGGATGCAGACGTCTGCATCTTCGATCCTGAGCAGTACTGGAAAGTCGAGCCCAAGGCGCTGCACAGTCAAGGCAAGAACACGCCGTTCCTCGGGTTGGAGCTACCGGGCAAGGTCCGCTACACCTTGTTGCACGGTCATATCGTCTACCAGGATTGACATGAAGCGCCTCATCCTCATCGCACTCATATCGGCGTTATCGAACGTGGGCTCGGCGCAAGCCGTCGAACCCAAGCCCGGCCTGTGGAACCTCACCGTGACGACGACAGCAGATGGTGGCGGCAAGCCCATGGGGCCTTTCTACCGGAGCCAGTGCCTGAACAAGGAAGATATCCGCGATCCGGAGCAATTGTTCGCCGAATCCGGCATGTCGGATTGCCGGTTCAAGGGGCAGAATCAACAGGGCGGACGCTACGACTTCACGATCCAGTGCAAGGGCGCTTTGCCGATGTCAGGTTCGGGCAATGTCGCGTATGGCGCAGAACAGTTCCAGGGCGAGATCAATCTGGTGACGGAGATCCAGGGCATGGATATCGCCACCACCAGCATCGTTTCCGGAAAGCGTGCCGGTGAATGCCCAGCACAACCAACAGGACAACCAGCAGCGCAACCGACTCCGCAGTAATAATTCAAACTAAGAGAAGGCCAGGGCCAGCGTGCGTAGATATCATCCGAAAACGAATGCAACCCATCCAAACGCCAACCTCTCTCGCCGCCGCTTCCTCGGCAACCTGGTTGCCGGTCCGCTTCTACTCTGGCTACCTTTCAAGGCGGAAGCGGCTTCGACGATCCATGCGCTCGAGGGCACGGTCTATGTCAACCACCGCCCAGCAACACTGAATACCCGTATTCGTGCAGGCGACCAGATCGTGGTCTCGCATGATGGGAAGTTGGTCGTGAGCATGGGAGAAGATGCTTATCTGCTGCGCGGCGGCACGGTACTCGAGATCGCCCGTAGCGGGCACCTGGCTGGGGGCTTGCGCCTGGTCACCGGCGCATTACTCGCGGTATTCGGCAAGCGCAACCACGGCACCCATATCGTGACGAGCGTCGCTACCATCGGCATCCGCGGCACAGCCGTTTATCTGGATAGTTCTCCCCATCGCCTTTACACATGTACCTGTTACGGAAGCACCGAACTCAGGACAGGGGAGCATGTGGAACATATCAGCGCCAGCTATCATAGTGCACATGAGATCAGCGGCGTAACTGCCAACGCCATGCAGATGAAGTCCATGGCAGTCACCGACCACTCCGATGACGAACTGCGCATGCTGGAAAGCCTCGTGGGACGCAAGCCTGCTTTCGATCTTTAAGCCGGTCACTCGACCCCATCCAGCGGTTGCGGCAATCTTGCCAAACCTTTTTCCAAACCCAGCCTATTCAGTAATTTTCTTGCATCGAACGGGGCCTTGACCTTGATATCGTTGTCGAAATAGCAGTACACATCGCGGTGCTTGTTCGTCGGTCGATGACCTTCGTCGATCAGTTTGGCGTCTTCCGGCTGCCTGCCCCCGCTCCAGCATCTGATACGGTGTGCCCAACGATCCAGCGCATCATCGGTATAGCCGCTGGCATACAATTCTTCCGCGCCGTGCAGCCGTATGTAGATGAAATCGGCCGTCACATCCTCTCTGTAGGGCCATTTACCTGCCGTATCCGCAATCACCAGCGCAGCGCTGTTGTCATTCAACATTTCGACGAAAGCGGGGTCGATGAAACTTGGGTGCCGTATTTCCACCGCATGCCGCAAAGGGCGCTTTTTATCGATCTCCAAATGTACATTCTTCATCCGCGACTCATGCCCCCGCGCCAGCTCCAATGCCGCATCCGTATCATGGGGCAATCGTGTCAAGAATCGCCGGAATTGCTCTGGATCGAATTTGAAACTTGGCGGGAATTGCCACAGGATAGGGCCGAGCTTCTGGTTGAGCCTCAAGACGCCGGACGCCAGAAAATTGGCAATCGGTTTTTCGACTTCCTTGAGTCTCAGGATATGCGTCACATATCTTGGCGCTTTGATGCTGAAAACGTAATCATCCGGGGTATCGGAAAACCATCTGTCGTAACTTTTCGGTGTCTGCAAGGCATAGAACGAGCCGTTGATCTCGATGCTAGGTAACGCCCGGGAAGCGTAATCCAGTTCCTTCGCCTGAGGGAGACCCGGCGGATAGAACACCTTGCGCCAGGGCGCATATCGCCAGCCCGAGATACCGACGAAAACCTTCCCTGCCATGGATGCCTCCTTGCCTGCTCAATACTGATACGACAGGAGGAAATCTAGAGAGTTGAAGGCGTTTGGTGTCAGGTCGTCTCGGTCCGGACGTTCGCCTTGTTTTCACGGATCAGCGTCGCAAGTTCTTCCTGCGAAAGCTCGTTAGCGAAGTCGTCCGCTGCCCATGCATACTTCTTCATCACTTCGGGATCCGCCACGCCCATCCTGGCTTCGAGCAGTTTCCGGTTGCGGATGTATTCGAGCTGAATGCGGATCAATTTGTAACTGACGACGAACACCACCATGAATGCGATCACCAACCCGATCAGTACCATCAAGGTCCAGAAGAGCTGGCAGCCGGATGCTGACGGGGAGTCCATGAGGCAGGAACCTGCATAAGCAAGCCACGCTTTCAACTGCGCGAGATGGCTTTGCATTGCCTCCATGAAAGTTGCCTAGACGATGCCCAGGTTTTCCAGGCCGGCGGAGAGATCCTTGTCCTTGGTGTGCTTGCTCTCGAGCTTGATCTTGAGGCGCAGGTCGTTCACCGAATCCGCATTGCGCAAGGCATCTTCGTAGGTGATCTGGTCGGTCTCGAAGAGGTCGAACAAGGCCTGGTCGAAGGTCTGCATGCCCAGTTCGCGCGATTTGGAAATGATCTCCTTGATCTCGTGCACATCGCCCTTAAAGATCAGGTCGGAGATCAGCGGCGAATTCAACATGATCTCCATGGCAGCCGCACGGCCCTTGCCTTCTTTCTTCGGGATCAGTCGCTGCGACACGAACGCCTTGACGTTGAGCGACAGGTCCATCAGCAGTTGATGCCGGCGTTCTTCCGGGAAGAAGTTGATGATGCGGTCCAGCGCCTGGTTAGTACTGTTGGCGTGCAAGGTCGCCATGCACAGGTGGCCGGTCTCGGCGAAGGCGATCGCATAATCCATGGTCTCGCGGTCGCGGATCTCGCCGATGAGGATCACATCGGGCGCCTGGCGCAGGGTGTTCTTCAATGCAGCGAACCAGTTGTCGGTATCCACACCGACCTCGCGCTGGGTGACGATACAGTTCTTGTGGTCGTGCACGAACTCGACCGGGTCTTCGATGGTGATGATATGGCCGTAGCTGTTTTCGTTGCGGTAACCGACCATGGCCGCGAGCGAGGTGGATTTACCGGAACCTGTGCCACCGACGAAGATCACCAGGCCGCGCTTGGTCATCGCGACTTCCTTCAAGACTTCCGGTAACCCCAGATCCTCGAACTTGGGGATCTTGGTGGTGATGGTCCGGAACACGAGGCCGGTGGCACCGCGCTGGACGAAGGCGTTGACCCGGAATCGGGCGACGCCTGGCAAGCCGATGGCGAAGTTACATTCCTTGGTAGCGTCGAATTCGGAGGCCTGCTTGTCGTTCATGATGGAACGGGCGATCTCCTTGGCATGCTGGCCGGTGAGCGGCTGATTGGTCACGGGCGTCATCTTGCCGTCGATCTTCATGGCAGGCGGGAAACCCGCCGTGATGAACAGATCGGAGGCTTTCTTCGCCATCATCATGCGCAATAAGTCGAATACGAATTTCTCTGCCTGTCCCTGATCCATGATTTACCTTGTACTGAATGTCTGAAGTATGACTAGCCGGCGAAGGCGTCCTTGTTGGCCGCTTTGCTGCGCGCTTCGCCGACAGAGATGATGTTGCGGCGGACCAGGTCCGTGAGGTTCTGATCCAGCGTCTGCATGCCGATGTTCTGGCCGGTCTGGATCGCCGAGTACATCTGGGCAATCTTGTTCTCCCGGATCAGGTTACGGATCGCCGGGGTGCCGATCATGATCTCATGGGCCGCCACACGGCCCTGCTCGTCCTTGGTCTTGCATAAGGTCTGTGAGATGACCGCGCGCAGTGATTCGGAGAGCATGGAACGCACCATCTCCTTTTCTGCGGCAGGGAACACGTCGACGATACGGTCGACGGTCTTGGCGGCCGAGCTGGTATGCAGGGTACCGAATACCAAGTGGCCGGTTTCCGCAGCCGACAAGGCGAGACGGATGGTTTCCAGGTCGCGCATCTCGCCGACCAGGATCACGTCCGGGTCTTCGCGCAGCGCGGCGCGCAAGGCGTTACTGAAGGACAAGGTATGGGGACCGACTTCGCGCTGGTTGACGAGGCACTTCTTGGAGACATGGACGAATTCGATCGGATCTTCGACGGTCAGGATGTGGCCCATCTCGTTCTCGTTGATGTAATCGACCATCGCAGCCAGTGTGGTGGACTTGCCGGAACCGGTCGGGCCGGTCACCAGGCAGATGCCGCGCGGGTTCTGTGCGATCTCCTTGAAGATCGGCGGGCATCCCAGCTGCTCCATCGTCAGCACCTTGGACGGAATGGTACGGAACACCGCGCCTGCACCGCGGTTCTGGTTGAAAGCGTTGACCCGGAAGCGGGCCAGATTGGGAATCTCGAACGAGAAGTCGCATTCCAGCGTCTCTTCGTAGACCTTGCGCTGGCCGTCGTTCATGATGTCGTACACCATGTCGTGGACCTGCGTATGATCCATGGCCGGCACATTGATCTTGCGCACGTCGCCATGGACACGGATCAAGGGTGGCATCCCCGCGGAAAGGTGCAGGTCTGACGCCTTGTTTTTGACCGAGAACGCCAGCAAATCGGAAATATCCACGAAGCCCCCTGTTATAATTTTTTAGTGATGATAATGAGCGAAATATGACCACAATTGCAGACCGCTTGCAAGCTGTAAAAGCGCGCATCCATGCGGCTGAGCACAATGCGCGACGCACTGCCGACAGCGTTTTGCTGCTCGCAGTGAGCAAGGCGCATCCGGCGGCATCCCTGCGCGAGGCATTCGAGGCAGGACAACGGCTTTTTGGCGAGAATTACCTGCAGGAAGCGTTGAACAAACAACAGGTCCTCGGCGACCTCGATATCGAGTGGCATTTCATCGGGCCGATCCAGAGCAACAAGACCCAGCCCATCGCCCAGCATTTTTCATGGGTGCATGGGGTAGACCGGCTGAAGATCGCCGAGCGACTGAATGCTGCAAGACCCACCGATGCAGACCCGCTGAACATCTGCCTGCAGGTGAATATCAGCCAGGAATCGAGCAAGAGCGGCGTTCTGCCGGAAGACCTCGAGACGCTGGCGATGGCCGTCCAGGGATTACCGCATCTCAGGTTGCGGGGCCTCATGGCGATCCCCGCGCCGACGAGCGACATTGAATTACAGCACAAGCAGTTTAGAATGGTGCGGGAACTCTTTACGCAGCTGAAGGCAAAAGGCTACATGCTGGATACGCTATCGATGGGGATGTCGGAGGATTATGCAGCGGCCATCGACGAAGGAGCCACCATCGTCCGTATCGGTTCCGCGATCTTCGGCCCGCGCCCTCGCGCGGAGACCGTCATGGCGCAACCCTAACAAGACCACCCAACCAACCCCATTTTGCAAGGATCGACGGTAAACACATGAAGATCAGTTTCATCGGCGGCGGCAACATGGCCCGCGCGCTCATCACCGGTATGATCAAGCAAGGATTCGACGCCGCCGGGATTAGCGTCGTCGAGACCGACGCGGACAAACGTCAGGCCCTGCAAGCAGAATTCGCCGTGCTGGCTACCGAGCAGATGCCGAGTGTCGGCAACGCCGACATCATCGTGCTCGCAGTGAAGCCGCAACAATTGCGCGACTTGTCGATCTTCCTTGGTAGCCTGTTGCACAAACAGTTGGTGATCTCCATCGCTGCCGGCATTCGCTGCGAGGATCTGGCGCGTTGGCTCGGCGGTTATGAAGCGATCGTACGCGTCATGCCGAACACCCCGGCCCAGGTGCAGCAAGGCGTTTCCGCGCTCTATGCCACCCCCGCCGTCACCGACGTCCAGCGTCAGCAAGCCGAGAACATCCTGCAGGCCGTCGGCGTGACCCTGTGGTTGGACGACGAAGCCAGGATGGATGCCGTGACCGCCATCTCCGGCAGCGGTCCGGCTTACGTCTTCTATTTCATGGAAGCCATGCAAGAAGCGGCGATAGAACTGGGGTTCAGCGAAGCTGAAGCCAGGATGCTGACCTTGCAGACCTTCGCCGGTGCCAGCACGCTGGCCGGCAGCAGTAGCGACAGTCCCGCCGTGCTGCGCAGCCAAGTCACCTCGAGAGGGGGGACCACCGAACAGGCCCTGCTCAGCATGGAGAGCGCTGAGGTGAAGGCCGCCATCGTAAAGGCCACCCATGCTGCAGCCAACCGCTCGAAAGCCCTTGGCGACCAGCTCGGCAAAGACTAGAGATCCAGAGACTCCGAGAACAGAATCTCATAGAACTGAAACTCATAGAATAGAACCCCATAGAACAGAACCTATAGACATGATCGCCAACGCGCTTAACTTCCTGCTGTACACCATCCTCGGCTTGTTCACGCTGGTCGTGCTGCTCAGGTTCTATCTGCAACTGACCGGGGCGCCCTTTCAGAATCCGGTCTCGCAAGCCATCGTCGCCTTGACCAATTTCGCCGTACGCCCCCTGCGACGGGTCGTCCCCGGCTGGCGCGGCATCGATTTCTCCACACTGTTGCTGGCCTATGTGACCCAGATTCTGCTGCAACTCGGCAGCCTGTGGCTGCGCGATTTTCCCTTGTTGGTGGCCGGCAACGCTGTCTGGCTCGCCCTGCTTGGCTTGGCCCTGGTGGGCCTGCTCAAGCTCAGTGTCTATATCTTCCTCTATGCGGTGCTGTTGCAAGCGATCCTGAGCTGGGTCAACCCCTATACGC
>CABHOJ010000011.1 GCA_902168195.1 uncultured Methylotenera sp. | reverse complement strand
CCCTAAACTCATGCTGCTAGGTGACTACAACATCGCGCCGGAAGACCGCGACGTGCATGACCCCAAAGCCTGGGAAGGCCAGGTACTGGTCAGCGCACCGGAACGCGAAGCCTTCCGCAAGCTCGTCGCGCTCGGCCTCCACGACAGCTTCAGGTTATTCGAGCAAGACGATGGCTGCTTCAGCTGGTGGGATTACCGCATGGCGGCCTTCCGCCGCAACATGGGCCTGCGTATCGACCACATCTTGGTCAGCACACCGCTGCTGGGCGACTGCAAAGCCTGCATCATCGACAAGGCGCCGCGTAAGCTGGAAAGACCCTCCGATCACACGCCGGTGGTTCTGGAACTGGCCGATTGAAAGCGGCCGCCTAAAATCGCAAGACCAGCTCCACAAGCTTGAGGGGAGCGCTTCAACCGAAGAAGCATGGGCTAATGGGGTTCAGAATCGATTCCACGAAAACATCACTTTGGGAGCAACCAATTGTCAGCGATGAATGATCCGCTCGAGCAAAACAAGCAAACAGCAATGGATTTCTACGACCTGATGTTCAACCAGTGCCGTCCGCGTGAAGCGATTGAGCGATACGCGGGCGCCAACTACATTCAACACAATCCTCACGTAGCGGACGGCAAGGAAGCCTTCATCGCTTACTTCGAGAGGATGGCGCGTGAATATCCGGGCAAGCAGGTGTCGTTCAAACGTGTCTTCGCCGAGGGGAACTACGTGGTGCTCCATTGCCATCAGGAATGGCCAGGTTTTAAGGACCGCGATTGGGCAGGCATCGATATCTTCCGCTTTGACGCCGATGGGAAGATCGTCGAGCACTGGGATGTGCTGCAAGTCATACCGGCCACCTCGGCCAACAGTAATACGATGTTCTGATACCGGCACGGAAGCTTGCTGACAGATACTTGCCTTCCAGTACTACTCAGAGACGTTGACGGTCAAGCTGCGCCGATAAATATCAATGCAGGCTAGCGGATAAAACGATCATGGCACCCGCAGGTGCCATGATCGAGAGTCTCTTAACTCATTACTTACCGCCGATGTGGTACAGAACTTCTTCCTCACCCGCCAGTTTGCCTGTCACCGCATCCACCTCGACCTCGATGTACTTGCCTTCCTTGGTCTGGATGATGAACTCGTAGGAGATCTCGCCGTCATCCTCGATATCGTATTCGGTGTTGATGACTTTGCCCGGATACTTGGCGAGAGCGGTCTTGGTGGCGTCCTCACGGCTGATCTTGGCCTTGGATTTGAATTCGGTGGAATGGGCGCGGATCTCGCGCTCCGTACGGTTGATCTTGCCGGTCAGCGCGTCGCACTCGACTTCCCAGTACTTGCCATCCAGCCCTTTGATGTCGAGCTCGAACTGGGATTTGCCGTCCTCGATCTCGGAGCTCAAGGATTTGATCTTGCCCGGATGCGCTTCCAGGGCAGCCTTGACGCAGAGATCCAGCGGGGTGGGTTCAGCCGCTAGGGCGACGCCCGGCAGCATGACGGACAGTAGACCGATCAATAATGGTTGTTTCATGGATGGATTCCCCTATCAAAAATGACGATTAAACAGAGATACACAGCATTGGGTTTTAACCTGCATCAATAGACTGCATATTAGCGCAGTCGATCCCCTCGATTCCGCAAAAGTTATGTGCCGCAAAAAGTCTGGTACGGCTGTGCGGAGGGTGGTGCGGGTGCGCGGTAGTCTGCATTCTCTGCGGTCTCTTCAAACGGCTTCTGTAGTACTTTCAGCAAACGCTCGAACGGTCCCAGGTCACCGGTGCTGACGGCGGCGCTGAGCGCCGCCTCGACTTGGTGGTTGCGTGGGATGACGGTGGGATTAGCGAGACGCATCGCCTCTTCGAGCGCTGCGGGCGCGCTGGATTGCGATTCGAGTCGCGCACGCCAGCGCGATAGCCAGGCTTGCATCTCAGCCGAAGCATTCGCCAGATCGCGTGTCGTGGTCAGTTCGCGGAAAGTGTTGGTGTAATCGCGCGCATCCTGCTGCATCAGCGTGAGGAGTTGCCTGACCAGCTCGACATCATCATCCATCGGCACCAGCAGCCCAAGTTTGGCGCGCATCCCCGTCAGCCAGGCCTGTTCGTATTGATGCACGAAGCCGTACAAGGCGTCTTCCGCGAGCCTGATCGCCGCTTCGGTGTCCGGATGCAGCAAAGGCAGCAAGGTCTCGGCAAACCGCGTCAGGTTCCACTGCGCGATGGGCGGCTGATTGCCGAAGGCGTAACGGCCCTGGCGGTCGATGGAGCTGAACACCGTCATGGCGGCATAGCTATCCATGAATGCGCAGGGGCCGTAATCGATGGTCTCGCCACTGATCGCCATATTGTCGGTGTTCATCACGCCATGGATGAAACCTACCTGCATCCATTGTGCGATGAGCCCTGCCTGACGCTGGATCACGGCATGCAATAGCGCAAGGTACGGGTTCTCTTCCTGCATCGATGCCGGGTAGTGTCTCTCGATCGTGTAATCGGCCAGGGCCTTCAGCGCCTGCGGATCGTCGATGCCGGCAGCGTACTGGAACGTACCGACCCGGAGATGGCTGTCCGCCACGCGTGTGAGCACCGCACCCGGCAATACCTCCTCACGATAGACGGGTTCGCCGGTGGTCGCCACCGCCAAGCTGCGCGTGGTCGGGATCCCCAGGGCATGCATCGCCTCGCTGATCAGGTATTCGCGCAGCATCGGGCCTAGAGCCGCACGGCCGTCACCGCGTCGCGCGTAAGGCGTGGGGCCCGAACCTTTGAGCTGGATATCCACACGTCGTCCGTCTGGCATGAGGTGCTCGCCCAACAGCATGGCGCGGCCGTCGCCCAGCATGGTGAAATGGCCGAACTGATGACCCGCGTAGGCTTCAGCGATCGGCAAGGCGCCTTCAGGTAAGGCGGTGCCACAGAACAGCGCTGCCGAGCCTTGGTCGGCGAGGGCGGCAGCATCCAGACCCATGGATTCGGCAAGCCGGTGATTGAATATCACCAGATATGGCTCACGCGATCGGGCCGCTTGCGCAGGACTGTAAAAAACTTCTGGCAATCTTGCGTATGAGTGATCGAAACGCCAGCCGGCGGAAGATTGCTTGATCTCGGACATCTTCAGGATTGTACCCTTGCCTCTTGGCCGCGACACTGCTCTGCGGCGCTTTTGTTAGGGAGTGCGATTCGATACCATGCAAGAAAGATAGGATCACCCTTGAACGAACCCGTCACCCTGTTAAGAATCATCGCCATCGTCTTCCCCGTGCTGGCCATCGTGCTCGTTGGCTGGGTCTATGCGCGCGGTCGTAACCTGGATTTGGCCACGCCCAACCAGGCTAACCTGGATATCTTCGTGCCCGCACTGGTGTTTTCCGCTTTGGCTGATCGCTCGTTCGACCTCGCCGGGCACCAGATGTTCGCCATCGGTGCCTTCCTCATGATCGTCGGATCGGGCCTGATCGCGTGGCTGGTGGCACAGGCCAGCGGCATATCGCCCAAGACACTGGTGCCGACCGCCATGTTCAACAACTGCGGCAATCTCGGATTACCGCTCGCCGTCCTGGCGTTCGGGCAGGAAGGCCTGGCCGCCGCCGTCGTCATGTTCATGGTCTCCAACCTCATGCACTTCTCGTTCGGTAATTGGTATCTGGATCGTCACGCAAAATGGTGGAACGCTTGGCGTTATCCGGTCATCCTCGCCGCGCTTGCCGGACTCGCCATCAGCTTCAGCAAGGTCGAGCTCTGGGAACCCTTGCGGGTGGGCATCAAGATGCTGGGCGATGTCTCCATCCCGCTGGCGCTGTTCGCGCTGGGCGTGCGTATCGCACAATCCCACGTGACCGCCTTCCGGGTGGGCGTCATCGGCACGCTCGTCCGCCTGTTCAGCGGCATCCTGCTGACCTGGTTGTTGGCGATCCTACTGGGGCTGGAAGGCGAGCAGCGCGCCATGCTCATCATCTTCGGGGCCTTACCCCCTGCCATGATCAATTACGTATTCGCCGAGCGTTACGAACAACAACCGGATGAAGTCGCTGCCATCGTGCTCATCGGCAACGTGGCGGCGGTGCTGGTGATCCCGGTCGTGTTGGCGCTGGTGCTCTGACGGATGATGTCCCGCGAATAAGGCCATCGACCATGTTCATGCCTTCAATAGCCAGACAGTCTCTGTGGCGGGCACCTTGCCTTTCAACCCGCCTTCCACCTCATACGTCGCTAGCACAGTCGGTCTGTAGTTATCGCCATAAAGCCGCTCCACTTCATCTGTGGTGATAGAGAACGGCGGCCCATCGATAAGCGTTTGATCATAGGTATAGCTGATGAGCAGTTGCGGGGCTCCTCGGCTGATCTCGGCGAGATGTGCCGCATAGCGTTTGCGCATATCCGCGGGTAATGCCACCAGGGCAGCACGATCGTAGATGGCATCGATGCCACCTAGCGTTAGTGCATCGAGACTGAAAACATCGCCCGCGTAGATGTCGATCGATGGCCCGCGGTAGTGTTTCAATGTGCCGACCTGCTGGATGGTGGGTCCAAGGTTCAACGATTCAAAAAGCGCCTGCACCGCGAGCTCGCTCAGCTCTGCGCCGGCGACGCGATAGCCACGGTCGAGCAGATAGGCGATGTCCAGCGTCTTGCCGCACAAAGGCAAGAACACGCGTGCGTCAGGCTGCAGTCGCAAGTCATCCAAATGTCTGACTAGTAAGGGGTTGGCCTGCGCTTGATGAAACCCGATATCCCCGCGTTGCCATTTTTGATGCCAGAAGTGCGCTTCCATGGAGGCTCCTATTGCGTGTCTTTCAATCGCCTGGTCTTCGATCGTTTGTGTCTATCGGAATAACCAGGCCCGGACGAGTCTGGTATACCGCGGCATGACGACATAGACCATCAGGATTACCAGCGTCGCAGTGACAAACAGCATATCGGTGGCATGGTGTTCCGGTATGCGCAGCCATCTGAGTAAGGGGATCAACACCATTGGCACACCGATCACCAGCGGATAAATGGCGGACCAGGTGATGAGGAATTGCTTCCAGCGTACCGGCACTCTGGATTTCTCGCCTTCCTTGACGAACCAGAAATCCAGCACACTTTTGATGTGATAGGTGTCGTTACCGATCAGCAAGCCTTGCACCTCAGCGATCAGACGTTTACGGTCCTCGGACTCCATCCACTGTTTGAGATGATGCTCGGTATCATAGCGCATGAAGATCGAATAAGTGTCCGACAAGCCGGGGATGGGGCGGATGATGTGATGATCCAACAAACCTTTAGAGGCCTTGCAGAGAGAACCGATCGCCTTCAACCATTGCTCGTATTGCGCGCGGCTAGCTTCGCTCACGCGGTGCGTGATCACGACGCTGGCGCCATGCTCTGTGATTTGCTCAGGGGTATCTTGATTCATGAACGACATTGTCCTCACAGGGTTGGATTTGAAGAGCTGCATTTTGCCTTACGTCTGGGATGTGTCGTCAAATCGGGAGTGCAAGGCCTCGCGCGCGACATCGATGAAAGCCCTTAACTTGGGCGGCATGAATCGTTGCCTCGGATAGACCAGATGCACGGGGTCCGCCTTGCCTTCCCAGCCGGGGAGCACATGCTCCAACTCCCCTGTCAGCAGTTCTGGCTTGCAGATAAAGGTCGGCAACAAAGCGACGCCCTGACCATTGAGTGCCATCGTCCTCACGACACCGATGCTATTGGCCATCGCTCGCCCTGGGAGCGGCACAGTGATGGTATTCGGCCCATTGCTGAGATTCCAGCTATCGCGTCCCATGGGGGTGAACTGCAGGCATTGATGGTGATGTAACTGTTGCGGTTCTTCCAGTGGGGCACTCGCTTCGAGATAGCGACGGCTGGCGAACATCGCCCAACGGATGGTACCGAGAGATTTCGCGATCAAACTGGAATCACGTAGCTCGCCCGTGCGGATCGCGACATCCACGCCATCGGCGATCAGATCGATATACCGGTCGGTTAGCAGCAGTTCGACCTCCAGCGCAGGATATTCACGCTGCGTGCGCTCGATCAAACCCGCCAACAGGTTATCGCCCAGATCGGCCGGGGCGGTCACCTTGAGCCTGCCTTGCGGCTGCTGGCGTGCTTCATCGAGGGCTGCTTCTGCTTCGAGCATGTAACTGAGGCCCAGCGACGCATGATGAAAATATGCCTGACCCGCATCCGTCACATGCAGTTTTCGGGTAGTCCGCTGAAGTAGCGTGACACCCAGCCTCTTCTCAAGACGGGCGACACGGCTACTGACGGTCGAGGTCGGCAAACCCAATTGCCTGGCGGCAGCGCTAAAACTGCCGGCCTGCACGACTTTCACGAATACAGCTGCTTCATTGAAGTCCAAGACTATCCCATTTAATGAAAAGTGATTTCACATTTAACCATCTAGTTGGTGAATCTATCAATGCCTATAGTGGGAACCATCGAAACACGCATTGCACATCACGAAAGGAATACATCATGAAAAAACTGGCCTTCATCAAACGAAGTAATGGCAAACATTGGGTGGGCGATGGCTTTCCCGTTCAGAACATCTTCTCTTATCGTGACATCCATCAGGAGATGTCGCCGTTCCTGCTGATGGATTATGCCGGTCCGGCCCGCTTCGAGCCGACCGAACAACGTCGGGGTGTCGGCCAGCATCCACACCGTGGTTTTGAGACCGTGACCATCGTCTATGACGGCCAAGTCTCCCATCACGATTCCACCAACGCTGGGGGCACCATTGGCCCTGGAGAGGTGCAATGGATGACAGCGGGCGCCGGCATCGTCCATGAGGAGTATCACGGGGACGATTATGCAAGGACTGGAGGTCCTTTCGAGATGATCCAGCTCTGGGTCAATCTGCCGTCAGAACACAAGATGACCAGGCCAGGGTATCAGGGCATCACACGTTCGATGATCCCTGAAGTACAACTGCCTGAGGATGGGGGTAAGGTGCGCGTCATCGCTGGGGAGTATGCCGGTCAAAAAGGTCCGGCGCATACCTACAGCCCCATGAACGTGTGGGATGTGCGACTCAATGCCGGCAGTCGGGTGGCATTCAACTTACCAGAAGGTCACACCACCGCGGTATTCGTCTTGCAGGGTGCAGTCGGCACTGGCGATGTCCACACCATCCGCCCGTCCGAACTGGCCGTGATGCAACGCGAAGGTAGCGAGCTGGTGCTGGAGGCACAGCAAGATTCAGTCGTGTTGTTATTGAATGGCGCTCCGCTCAACGAGCCAGTTGTCGGACACGGCCCGTTCGTCATGAACACCATGGAGGAGATTCATCAGGCCATCGATGATTACAACGAAGGTCGTTTTGCCTTGGCAGGCGAGTGAAAGATCAACTTATTAAGGATGCTGAACCTGGCTTTTTTGACTAACTTTGAAAGGAATTACCATGAACAAACCCTATGTACGTCTCGACCGCGATAACGCCGCTGTATTGTTGGTGGACCACCAGGCCGGCCTGATGTCTTTGGTCCGGGACATCGAACCGGACCGTTTCAAGAACAATGTGCTGGCCCTTGCTGATTCAGCGAAGTATTTCAATCTGCCGACCATCCTGACCACGAGCTTCGAGAATGGCCCTAACGGTCCGCTGATGCCGGAATTGAAGGCGATGTTCCCGGATGCACCCTACATCGCACGCCCAGGTCAGATCAATGCCTGGGATAACGCAGACTTCGTCGAGGCGATCAAGGCGACGGGCAAAAAGCAGCTCATTCTGGCTGGTGTCGTGACCGAGGTCTGCGTCGCGTTCGTTGCACTGGCCGCAATTGAGGAGGGGTTCGAGGTGTTCATCGTTGCGGACGCTTCCGGCACATTCAACGAGATGACCCGGGATGCCGCCTGGCAACGCATGGCAGCTGCAGGCGTCCATTTCATGACTTGGTTCGGTGTCGCTTGCGAATTACATCGTGACTGGCGTCGGGATATCGAGGGTCTGGCGACCTTGTTGTCCAACCATATCCCGGATTACCGTAACCTGATCACGTCCTATGATGCGATGAATGCAAAGTCATAGAATGCGCTGACAGAATGATTCTGCGTTGTGGTTAATTCCATGGGGGCTTCGGCCCCTATGGGTTTATGTGACCGCTGAATTCTTTGACCTCTGGAATCTCATGACCGGACGCATCCGTCGCAAACTGATCGCTGAGTCGCACCCGCCAACGGCAGAAGTGCCAGCGCTGGTTTGCCCGCTGTGCGAGCGGGTGATCCCGGTATCCCAGCGTGATGCGCATCATCTGATCCCCAAATCCAAGGGCGGTAAGGAAACGGAATTTCTGCACCGGATCTGCCATCGTCAGATCCATGCCCTGTTCACAGAGACGGAGTTGGCCCGGCGATATAACAATGTCGAGGCTTTGCTGACCCATCCGGAGATGATCAAGTTCGTGAGTTGGGTCAGAACCAAACCGAGCGAATTCTACGAACGCACGCAAAAAAGTCAGCGACTTAAGCCAAAATAGGTGTGATGGATCCTGCTGAACCCTCCGATGTTCAGACGCCCGCCGACTTCGCGCCAGGCATCTATGACATCGACCTCCAGACCTACCTGAACGAGCAAGCACATGTGTCAAGTTCGATGCTTAAGCGCGTGTTGGAATCCCCCGAGGCTTTGCAACGTTACCTTGCTCGCCGTCATGAATCGGCGCCGGTGCTGGATTTCGGCACGGCCGTCCATTGCGCGCTGCTGGAGCCGGCGCGATTCAAGGAAGAGTATGTGGCGCTGCCCGTGCAGCGTGCGGATATGTTCCATGAGGCCGATATGGCACTCATCAAGGCTGAGCGCAGCGATGTGTATTTCATCACCGAAGCGCAGATGCAGGCGGTGCGGGGCATCTGTGACCATGTGCGGCAATTGCCCGAGGTGATGGCGCTTTTGCGGGATGGCCTGGCGGAGCGCAGCCTCTTCTGGCAGGACGAAGCGACCGGCATCCACTGCAAGATCCGCCCCGATCTGCTGGCGCTGCCGCATCTGATCCTGGAACTCAAGACCACGTTCAACCCCTCGCTGGCGGTGTTCCAGCGCACGGCGCTGATGCAGCGCTATCACCTGAGCGCGGCGATGTATCTGGATGGCGTTGCGCAGGTGACCGGGCAGCGCCCCCGCTATATGTATCTGGTCGCCGGCAGGCACGCGCCTAATGAGGTGCTGACCTTCGTGCCGAGCGAAGCGATGCTACGGGAGGGGGATCGCCTGTACCGTTTGGCGCTCGCGACCATCCAGGGGGAATTACCGGGGCTATGATCAGGGACTAGGAATAGATGGGCCAATCGGGCTATAGTGTAGTCGCAAGTACGCACTTACTATAAAAATCCAGATCATCTTCAAGAGGAGTAGTCATGGCTAAAGATTCGTTGTTTCAACCGGGCGCCCCGATGTACCGTGGCGGCCTGATGGGTGCGGACAGCAGCAAGAAGAAGACGGCTCAAAAGGCAGTCAAGATCTCGGCAACACGCAAAAAACAACTTGAACAGATGAAACGCATCTGGGGCTGTTAAACCTGAAGCTGTTAAATATAAAGGCCTGATGACCGAGATCCGATCATCAGGCCTTGTCACTGATGTACTGCGCACTATTCACTTCGTCAGCTGCTCTACCCTCTAAAGTCATCCTGCAGTCTCACCCGACCTAAACTTTCAACGTTCCGGAGATATCTTTCCTGGTAGCTAGCTCGATCGGCGCTGACGTCGGTTCGATAGCTGCCGTCTCGACTTCCTCCCCGTAGTATGCCGACCGCCTGACAGGTTGCCTGAAATTGGTCATGAACAATTCCCACGCCATGGTGAAATGGAACTTGGCCCGTGAGCGCCTGAAGCGCAATACCGCCAGCATGGCCCGGCCTAGCCGAGGCAGCACGTATTTCGCGCTGCGCAGGTGCGGATGAGTGAAATAGGCCATGGAGATGAATTCGTTCATGGTCTTCAGTTCGCTTACGTGCGGGTTAAGGTATTTCACGAATACCGAGTGGAAGCTGTAGAAATTGGCGTCATGCTCGCGCAGATAGTAGGCCGCCCATTCCTGGTCCTCGGCCGAGAATACGTCTTCGCGGAAGGGCCGTTCCACGATGTATCGCCTTTTCAGGAAGGCGCATGAGTTGGACAGCCCCAGCAGCAGCGAGAAGCTGTTCTTGTCCACCCACGAGACGCCGTAGGTCTTCTCGATATCCCCGCCCTGATTGAAGCAGCATCCCAGGCAACGCTCGCCGCTCATGGAGATGTGGTTCATGCCATAGGTGATGAGGTTGGGGTCGGTCAACAACACATGCGAGCTGATGATGAGGACGTACTCCGTATCGCAGGCGGCCACACCGATATTGATGGCCTTGGAGTAGTTGAAGGGTTCGTCCGGATAGTCGATGACCTGGTCGACCAGCGCGTGCAGCGCAGCACGCTGGTCGGCACTGGAGTGCGAATCCACAGCGATGATCTTCTCCGGCGGCCTGACCTGCGCACGCAAGTTGGCGACGACATCCGCCACCAGCGGCAAGCTGTTATAGGTACGGATCAAAGCGGTGTACTTCATCGGTCCTAGCGCCCCCATGTCGCCAGTCCGTAATCAGCGCCATGGGATGGGCGCGCATTTGGTATGATTTTGAAATGCATCTGGAAAACTTCCTGAGTATCAGTCATGAGCACACGCTGCTTTCCCGCTTCAGGACAGCGCGACTCGCTTACAGAAACAAACATCGGTACATCAACCTTTACCCTGACGTCAGCGTCTTCGCCGCGCCGTCCTCGACCCTTGCCGGCGAGGGCAAGCTCGAACTGGGTTGCAAGTGGCCTGGCCTGCGTTACTTCCCTTCTGAATTCAAGCTGGGGGAGAACGCCCAACTCGCCGTCGAGGGGCACTTCTACCTGATGACAGGCTGCCATCTTGCGGTCAACGACGGCGCCAAACTCACCCTCGGCAGCGGTTACATCAACAACAACGCCACCATCGATTGCTTCAACGCCATCACCATCGGCCATGGCGTCGCCATCTCCAGCGGCGTCACCATTCGCGACAGCGATAACCACGCCATCAACGGCAACACGACGATCTCTGCGCCTATCGTCATCGAGGATCATGTCTGGATCGGCCTCAACGCCACCATCCTCAAGGGCGTACGTATCGGCACTGGCGCCGTGGTTGCGGCCGGTGCCGTGGTCACCGCCGACGTGCTGCCGAATACGCTGGTGGGCGGTGTGCCCGCCAAAGTGCTCAAACAAGCCATCACCTGGGAATAAGCGCCCGTCCATCACATTGCGGCTGCTGCCTTGTATAGGGGCGCGTGGCTGGACGACATGGCCTTGAACTGGTTGTTGCGCAGCATCAGCTCCTCATACGTCCCCTGATCGACGACCCGGCCCCTTTCCATGTAGTAGATGAGGTCACACTGCTGGATGGTGGTGAAACGATGGGCGATGAGGATGATGGTCTTCTTACCAGCGAACTCAGCAATGGCTTCCATGATGGATTTCTCGGTGATGCCATCCAGCGCGCTGGTGGCTTCGTCGAACACCAGGATCTCGGGGTTGTGGTAGAGCGATCGGGCGATGCCTACACGCTGCCGTTGCCCGCCAGAGAGCTGTACGCCGCGCTCGCCGACGCGCGTCTCGATGCCATACGGCAGTTCCGCGATCATCTCGTCCAGGTGCGCCAGCTTGAGGACTTCGATCACGCGCTCGGTATCGATCTGGTCTTCGGGGATACCGAACGCAACGTTCTCCCGAATGCTCGCATCCGAAAGGTAGATGCTCTGCGACACCAGGCCTATCCTATCCTGCCACGCACGGACGTTGTCTTTGGTCAGCGGTTCACCGTCGATCATGATCTTGCCTTCATCTGGCGCCAGCAGGCCGATCACCAGATCCACCAGCGTGGATTTGCCGGAACCGGAAGTACCGACGAAACCGATGGAACGATTGGCGGGGATCTCCACGCTTAGCGAGCGCAGCGCAGGTTGGGTCTTGCCGGGATAGGTGAAAGTCACATCGCTGAGGCTGATGCCGTGCTTGAGCTTGATCGGGGGTTTCCTTATGGACTTATCTTGGCGGCCAGCATGATCGTCGAGGTAGCGGCTTGCCATCAGGTCTTCCTTGATCGCATCGAACGCCGCCGTCGAGCCTTTGATGGTGGCGACCGCATGGTAGATCTGCTGGATCGCCGGCAATACCTTGAAGCCCGCCAGCGCATATAGCGCCAGCATCGGCAGCACAGTCGCCAGATCGCCCTGGTGGCTCTTGGTCAGGTACAGGAACAGCAGGATCACCGAGCTGAACGCCACCATATCCATGAAGTGCTTGGGTGCCATCGCCAGCGCGTCATTAGTGCTGAGGCTTTTGGACAGCGTATCGCCGTTGGTCTCGAAACGATTGACGAAGGTGGTCTGCCGCCCCAGCAGCAGCACATCCTTGATACCGCCGAACCCTTCCGACATCAGCTTGTAACGACGCACCGCGATCTCCGAGATGCGCCTGCCGTTGCGGGTCAAGCGCATGCGCACCAAACGATACAATAAGGCGTATCCACTGCCGAAGATCGCCAGCGCCATGAGGATGACCCAGGGGTTGAGCAGCAATAGCCCGGTGGTCATGAATACTGCCAGGATCAGTTTGGTGTTGATCTGCATCAGCGGGTACACCACTTGCGAGGACACCACATAAGCATCGGATGCGATGCGCTTGGTCAATTCGGCGCTGCTGCCCCAGGAATGGAACAGCCAGGATTGATGCATGTAATAGCGGAACAGTCGGTCGGCCATCTCCTGACCGATGCGCGCTGCGAACAGGGCCGCGCGCCAGATCGTCAGCATGGAGATCATGGCGGTCGACACCAGCACGATCACCGCCACCACACCGACCAGATAGATGAACTCGCCGGGGTCGGTCACGCCGCTCATCTTGTAGAGGTTACCGATGAGGTTGGGGCGATTGAGGATGCTGGGGTCGGCAACCACGGCCATGAAGACGCCGATGGCACTGACGCCGGCGATCTCGGCGAATGCCATGAGGATCATGAGCAGCTGCAACAGTAAAAGACGACGGAGCTGACGCCGCGTGAAGATGCCGAACAGCTCTCTCAATAATAAAAACATCCTGCCCCTGTATGCCGGAAGAAAATCCACCACCCAATCTGGGTATCGTGAGCGGATGATAAACGCACCCGCTACGGGGCTCTATGGTGCGAATGGACTATTCCGTTGTGTGCTAACAGACTGACAAGAAACAGGATTCATGGTAATCAAGCGTCCTTAGACAGAACAACGCCTCCGGCAGAACTTACCGCGAAGCCAGCGAGTCACATGCAGGTATTGGCGCGCGTTAGCCTACATTCCGCTGCGTGTTCCCTGGATTCCAAGCCCAGTCGTTTATTCAAGAGGTCGTTATGAAACATAAGCTTAAGTTCAACCTGGCATGCCTGCTCGGCGCCATGACAATCACCTCTGTCGCAGCAGCGGCCGACAAGATCGACCGCGAGACCGAAACCGCCATCCCCCGCAGCAAGAACCTCTACGGTATCGGTGTGGCCGTGCTGCCGGAGACTTCCGGCTCGGAGGATATGCGGGTCATGGCCTTGCCCATCATCAACGCCAACTACGGCGATCGCTTCTACATCAATGCCTTGCAGGCAGGTGTCTGGCTGCTGGATTCCGACGACAAGCGCTTGCGCTTCGGCCTCGCCACGCAAGCGCGTTTCGGCTGGGATGCCGATGACGGCAGGCGCACACGCGGCATGGATGACCGGGATTTCAGTCTGGATCTGGGCCCGACCGTCAGGTGGCAAACTGATTACGGCACAGTCAACGCGCTCTGGGCGCATGACATCGGCGGTGCCAGCAACGGCCAGACATTCGATCTGCAATTCATCCGCAGCCTGATCCGCACGTCCGCTTTCAAGCTCAACGGCTCGATCGGCGCGCAATGGAATGACCACCGCTTCAACGATTACTACTTCGGTGTAGCGGCGAACGAAACGACGCCTGTCCGCGCCGCCTATGCCGCCGGTTCGGGCACCGAATACAAGGTGGGGCTGAATGGCTCCTACGCCTTCGGTAACGATACCTTCCTGCTGTTCGGTGGCGCCCTTACCCGTTTGAGCGACGAGCAGGCGAACAGCCCGATCGCCGAGACCCGCATGCAACCTTTCGGGTATGTGGGATATTCGATCGCATATTGATAACTGCGACCCATCGGCCCGTTCGCCTATGCAGTGAAAACTGCGGCTGAAACGAGAGGCGAACATAAAAAAGCCTGCACATCTGTGCAGGCTTTTTTTATCGGCTCAGTATCGTCCAGCAGACCGGCTTATTTTGGCAGGTAAGGGATCGTGCCGGCTAGGTCGGTATCGTCGATCAGCAGCAAAGTGCTGACGCTACCCGCTTGTCGGGCCTTGCCGAAGGGGGCGTACTCAGTGTCGTGGGCGAAAGCCTTGGCAGCGGCCTTGTCCGGGAACTGGATCAGGGCGATGAGCGATAGCGGGTCGGCCTTGCCCTCCAACACTTCGATGTTGCCGCTGCGGGAGAGGTATTTGCCGCCATGCTTGGCAGCGATATCGTGCACGCGGGCCGCGTACTCCGGCACCCATTTATCATCCGTGACCAGTACATTCGCAATAATGAAAGCCGCCATCAATCTATCCTTTCGTCAAATCTATCAGTGATATACAGGGGCGCTTTGCCCATGCAGCCTTAACGTTCTGCTCAGTTCGGCATGCGTATCCGGGATAAGTTTCTTCCGGTAGTGATATGTCCCTGCCTACGACCATCTGTCGTATGGGGAGCTGGTAGCAAAAAGCCCGCATGCGCGGGCTTTTTGCTGGGTAATGCCAATCGAAGCTGACCGTAGTATCAGGCCTCGATCTTTTCCTCCTCGAACTTGCGATACAGCGTCGGCAAGACGAGCAGGGTCAGCAGGGTCGAGGTGATGAGACCACCGATCACCACGATCGCCAGCGGACGCTGGATCTCCGAACCGGGGCCGGTGGCGAACAGGAAGGGCACGAGGCCCAGCATGGCCACGGTCGCCGTCATCATCACCGGGCGGAACCGCTGCTGGCAGCCCATGGTGATGGCTTCGAACTGGGTCTTGCCTTCATCGCGCAGGGTGCGGATATAGGAGACCAGCACCACACCGTTCAGCACCGCGATCCCCCACAGCGCGATGAAGCCCACGGACGCCGGTACGGAGAGATACTCACCCGTGACGAACAGCGCCACGATGCCCCCGATCGACGCGAACGGCAGCACGGTGATGATCATGGTCGCGTAGCGCACCGAGTTGAAGAGCAGGAACAGCAGGAAGAAGATGGCACCGATGGTCACCGGGATGATGATCATCAGGTGGTTCATGGCACGTTCCATGTTCTGGAACTGCCCGCCGATCTCCAGGTAATAGCCTTCAGGCAGCTTGATGTCGCGTTGCAGGTTCTGCTGCATCTCCGCGACGAAGCCGCCCAGGTCGCGGTCCTTCACGTTGACGCCGACCACGATCCGGCGCTTGGCCATTTCGCGGCTGATCTGCGCCGGGCCATCGCTGACCTGGATCTTGGCCAGGTCTTCGAGGCTGATGCGAGCGCCGTTCGGCGAGGTGAACATGATGTGCTTGATCGCTTCGACATTACCGCGGAATTCTTCCGGGAAACGCACCGCCGCGGTGAAGCGACGCTGGCCTTCGAAGATCTCGGTGGCGATCTTGCCGCCGATGGCGGTCTCGATCACGTCATGGACATCCGAGGCATTGAGACCATGCCGCGCGATCGCCTGGCGGTCGATGACGATATTGAGGTACTGCTGGCCCGAGATCCGCTCGATACGCACGTCGGTTGCGCCATCCACCTTGCTGGCGAGCTTGCCGATCTCGTTGGCCTTGGCACGCAGGATATTGAGGTCGTCACCGAAGATCTTCACCGCCACGTCCGAGCGCACGCCGGTCAGGAGTTCCGCCACGCGCGCGGCGATCGGCTGCGACATCACAACCTGCACGCCGGGCAAGCCTTTCAACGCCTCGCGGATCTTGGCGGCGAAAGTATCCTGATCCCAGCCTTCGGGCCATTGGTCACGCGGCAGGAAGCTGACGATAGGCCCCGATTCGTTCTGGCTCTGCGGGTCTGCCGGGCTCTCGCCACGACCGACCGCGGAGATGGCGGACTTCACGCCCGGGATCTTGGCGATCTCGGTCATCGCCTCTTTCTCCAGCTGTAGGGATTCTTCCAGCGAGATGTTCGGCACCCGGATGATGTTGGGCACGATGGACCCTTCGCGCATCTCTGGGATGAAGGAAGTCCCCAGCAGCGGCACCAGCGCCAGCGAACCGAGGAACACCGCCGTGGCGATGCCGATGGTCTTGCGCTCGTTACTGATCGCAAGCTTGAGCACCCGCATGTAAGGCCGCTTGATGGCCTGGATGATCCTGGTGGCTTCGCCGCTACCACCCTTGAGCAGGTAGGAACACAACACCGGCGACAGCGTCAGCGAAAGCACCAGCGAGACGAACAACGCGATGGCGATGGTGAACGCCAGCGGCGCGAACATTTTGCCTTCCATGCCTTCCAGCGTCATCAGCGGCAGGAACACCAGGATGATGATGCCGACACCGAACAGCACTGGCGTCGCGACCTCAGATGCCGCTTCCAGCACGACGCGCAGCTTGCTCTCGTCCTTTCGATGCCCAAGATGGTGGAAGGTGTTCTCTACCACCACCACCGAGCCATCGACCATCAAGCCGATGGCGATCGCGAGGCCGCCCAACGACATCAGG
>CABHOJ010000010.1 GCA_902168195.1 uncultured Methylotenera sp. | reverse complement strand
CAAGTCGGTGACCTTCATTGCCGACAAGCCGGGCATCTACTGGTGCTATTGCACCAATTTCTGCCACGCGCTGCACCTTGAAATGCGTTCACGCATGTTGGTCGAGGCCTGAAAACCTTGACTTGGCGGCGCAGCCATCCGGCTGCGCCGCCCATTTTTTGGATACACCATGCCTTCGTCAATACGCTGCGTCCTGTCAACTCTATGGGCGACGATTGTCTTTACACTGGCGGTTGTTGCATCACCTATATATGCAGGATCCGGCACCTATGAAGCCGAGCTGCCACCGCAGTTGGCGGCCACACCCGACATGTGCTCGCTGCTGCCTTGCGCCGAGGTCTTTCCCGGCGCCGGCCACTTTTCGCAGCGCAAGGGCCAGCCTCCCTATGTAGAGGCCTACGACAACGACACCCCGCAGAAGAAGCTGCTGGGTTATGTGATGCTCTCCACCGACATCACCGACACGCCCGCCTATTCCGGCAAGCCGGTCGTCACGCTGATCGGCATGGACACACGCGGGCGCTTCACCGGCCTCAAGGTCCTCAAGCATTCCGAACCCATTCTGCTGCTCGGCATTCCCGAATCGGCACTGATCAATTTCAACAAGCAGTACGTCGGCAAGTCGGTTACCGACAATATCGAAGTCGGCCCTTCGCGCCCTGATGAGAACGTCGTCGGTGTGGACGCCATTTCCGGCGCCACCGTCACTGTGATCTCGCAGAATCAGGTGATCACCACCTCCGGCGCCGCCGTAGCGCGCCAGACTGGCATCATCGCGCCGACCGTGCGCGAAGCTGCACGCTTCGCCGTGGCCGGCAAGACCTACGACTGGTCGCAACTCGTCGATATGGGCGCCGTGCAGCGCCTCGTCGTCAAGCCCGAGCAGGTAGGGCTACCGCATGCCTCCGAACCCTTCATCGAGTTGTGGTTCGGCGACCTCAACCAGCCGGACATCGGCCGCAGCTTGCTCGGCGCAAATGACTACGAAAGCCTGCGTTCGCGCCTGAAGGATGGCGAGAACGCGATATTCGTCATCAAGACTGCCGGCGTCGAATCGTTCAAGGGTTCCGGCTTCGTGCGTGGCGGCATCTTCGATCGCGTGCAGGTCAAGCAGGGCGCGGACTCGTTTACCTTCCGCGACCTCGATGCCTACAACCTGTACGGTCTGGCGGCCGCCGGTGCCCCGCGCTACACGGAATCGGCCATCTTCGTAATCCGCTCACACTCGTTTTCGGCCGCCTATCCGTGGCGCTTCACCTTCCTCGGCAATCGCGTGGACCAGGCCACCGGTCATCGCAGTTTCGCGGTGTTCGAATCCAAGTACTGGCTGCCCGCCAGCATGCTCGAAGGCGGCCGTCCCAAGGTCGACGAACCCGACGCACCGTGGGTGCGCGTATGGAAGTCCCAGGCGCTGAAGATCGTCCTGTTCGCAGTGCTGCTCGTGGCGGTGGCGGTGGTGTATGCCTACCGCGAGCGGCTCACGCGCATGGCCTCGCACAAGAACAAGTGGCCGGTGAATCTCTTCAAGTACAGCTTCTGGGGCATCAGCATCGTCCTGGTCGGTTTCGGCCTGATGGCCCAGCCCTCCATCACGCAGGTACTGACCTGGTTTCACTCGCTGCTGTTCCAGTGGACCTGGTCGCTGTTCCTCTCGGATCCGTTCGTCTTCCTGTTCTGGATCTTCATCATAGTCACCACCTTCCTGTTCGGCCGCGGCCTGTTCTGCGGCTGGATGTGCCCGTTCGGCTCGCTTTCCGAGGCGATCTACAAGGTGGCGCGCATCGTCGGTCTCAAGCGCTTCCAGACCAAGCTGCCGCAGCAGTGGCACGATCGGCTGAAGTGGCTCAAGTACATCATCTTCTTCGGCCTGCTGACCGTCTCGCTGTTCTCGATGGGCCTGGCCGAGAAGCTGGCAGAAGTCGAGCCGTTCAAGACCACCTTCCTGGTCGGCATCAGCAACCGCGCCTGGCCTTACGGACTGTTCGTGGCCTTCCTGCTCGGCCTGTCGATCTTTATCGAAAGGCCTTTCTGCAAGTATCTGTGCCCGCTCGGCGCATCGCTCGCCATTCCCAGCACCTTCCGCTGGTACGGCCTCAAGCGCAAGCAGGATTGCAATTCATGCCATGCCTGCGCCGTCGGCTGCGGCGCGCAGGCGATCGACGAGGACGGCCGCATCGATCACCGTGAATGCCTGCACTGTCTCGATTGCATGATCCTGTACACCGACACCGGCGGTTGCCCGCCGCTCGCCCGCGAACGCAAGCGCCGCGAAAAGGATGGTCTCGAGATGACACCGATCGGCGACAACGGATATTTCATTCCCATCTACCCGGCGGCCGTGGCAGATCAGATCATGCCCAAGGCGGTGAAGGGGCCGGATCCGCGCATGCCGACCGATCGCACGCTACCGGCCCACAAGCAGGACGTCGGCTTCGTGGAATGGGTGCTGCTGGAGCTGCGCGACCACCTGTGGCCGTGGAGCAAGGATGGCTGGCGCAGTCAGCGCCCGCTGCAAATTGCCGGCTTCTCCCTGGCGGTGGCGGTTACGGTGGCCTGGCTGATGACGGCCATGGGCGACCTGTCCTCGAGCGCGATCATCGGC
>CABHOJ010000009.1 GCA_902168195.1 uncultured Methylotenera sp. | reverse complement strand
GATCGAGAGCGCCAAGGCCAAGCAGGAGGCCATCGGCCTCGAGCTGCAGAAATTGTTATTGCCCAAGGATCCCAACGACGAGCGCAACATCTTCCTTGAGATCCGCGCCGGTACCGGTGGTGACGAGTCGGCGCTGTTCGCGGGCGATCTTTACCGCATGTATAGCCGCTATGCCGAACGCCAGCGCTGGAAAGTCGAAATAGTGTCAGTCAACGAATCCGAACTGGGCGGTTACAAGGAGATTATCGCCAAGATCGAAGGCTTTGGCGCCTACTCCAAGCTCAAGTTCGAGTCCGGCGGCCACCGCGTGCAACGCGTGCCGGATACCGAGACCCAGGGTCGCATCCACACCTCGGCGTGTACCGTAGCCGTACTGCCGGAAGCCGATGAGGTCAGCGATGTCGTCATCAACCCGGCGGACATCCGTATCGACACCTTCCGCGCCTCCGGTGCCGGCGGCCAGCACATCAACAAGACCGACTCCGCGGTGCGTATCACGCACTTCCCTACCGGCATCGTCGTCGAATGCCAGGACGGCCGCAGTCAGCACTCGAACAAGGCGCAAGCCATGCAGGTACTGGCGGCGCGCATCAAGGCCAAGCAAGTCAACGAACAACAATCCAAGATCGCCAGCGAGCGTAAGTCGCTGATCGGCTCCGGCGACCGCTCCGAACGCATCCGCACCTACAATTACCCGCAAGGTCGCATCACCGACCATCGCATCAACCTCACGCTCTACAAGATCGACGCCATCACCGAGGGCGATATGGACGAACTGATCAACGCCCTGCTGGCCGAACACCAGGCGGAATTGCTGGCGACACTGGGTGAAGATTGATGCCGTGAAAGCCGGTGGCGACGCCGTCATCCGGTCAGTGACGACCGCGGCGCAGGCGGCCCTGAGCGCAAAGCTCGGCCTCCCCAGCGACGAGGCCAGGCTGGAAGTCCGGATGCTTCTGCAAAGCGTGCTCAAGAAGGACCGTGCCTGGCTCATCTCGCACGAGCTTGACGACCTGCATGCCGATAGCCATCAGGACTTTCAGGCACTACTCGAACGTCGCCTGAAGGGCGAGCCTATCGCCTACATCCTGGGCAAGCGCGAGTTTTTCGGGCTGGATCTCATGGTCACCCCAGACACCCTGATCCCGCGGCCGGATACCGAAACTATCGTCGAAGCCGCACTCGAGAAGATCCCTGAGCACCAGGCTTGCCGTGTGCTCGATCTCGGTACCGGCACCGGCGCCATCGCGCTGGCCATCGCGCGCCAACGTTCCAACGCCCTTATCACTGCCGTCGATGCCTCAGTCCACGCCTTACAAGTCGCCCAGGCCAATGCCGCGGCACTGGGGTGTGGTCATGTCGAGTTGCTAGCTAGCGACTGGTGCTCGGCCTTGGGCGACAGGCAGTTCGACGTCATCGTCAGCAACCCACCTTATATTCCCGAACACGATCCGCACCTGCAGCAAGGCGACCTACGCTTCGAGCCGATCAGCGCACTCGCCTCAGGACCGGATGGCCTGGACGCCATCCGCCGCATCCTGCTGGCGGCCCCCAACCATCTCAAGCATCACGGCTGGTTCCTTCTGGAACATGGCTATGACCAGTCGAACGACGTACGCATGTTGCTCAACCAGGGGGGCTTCGACGAAGTCCGTTCCATACGCGACCTCGGCGGCATCGAGCGGGTCACGCTAGGCCGGCGTCAGCCGAATTAAGGCATCAGTCCGGCTGGACTTCGGTCTTCTTCAACCCGATCATCAGCACCCCCGCCAGCACCAGCAAAGAACCCAGGATCTGCATCAGGGACACGGCCTCTCCCAGGAAAGCGTAGGCCAGGTAGATGGTCGAGACCGGGCCGACGGACCCGATGATCGACGTCCGCATCGAACCGATACGGCGGATCGCCGCCGCCAGGACGAAGGCGGGCATCACCGTCGAGAACAGGGCCATCCCCAGACTCAAGCTATAGACCTGAATCGGCTGGTCGAGATTCGAGATGGGATTCATCAGGACGAACTGCAACAAGGCAGCAAGGCAGGCGACGGTCATCGCATAGGCCGTGAATCTGGTGGCGCCGATCCGGGCGATGGTGTGTCCGGCGCCGATGAGATAGATCGCGTAGGCCAGCGCACTGGCGAATACCAGCCCAGCCCCGAGTAACACGCCTTCCGCCTGGATCTGCATATCGTGCACATAAGCGAAGGCGATGCCGAGGTAACTCAACACCAGCGCCATGATGACTCGCCGCCCAATGAGCTGGCGGAACCAGACCGCCGAAATGAGCACGACCATGGTCGGATAGAGGAACAGGATGAGTCGCTCCAGCCCTGCACTGATGTATTGTAGGCCCAGAAAATCCAGGAAGCTCGCCAGATAATAGCCGGTGAACCCGAAGACCGTGACCGCCCACCAGTCCGACCTGGTCATCGGCGCATGCGACTGATGCCGATTCGCCACCCACGCCGCCAGCAGGAAGAATGGCAATGAGAAGGCCATACGCAGCGCCAGCAAGGTGATCGGGTCGACCTCTTCGATATAGGCCAATTTGACCAGCACCGCCTTGGCAGAGAAGCCGATCGCCGCCACGAGCGCGAACATGACACCAGCCAGTTTCTGGCGAGAGGAGAACACCATGTTGAGTCCTACAGAAGGGTCATGGGGAATCCCGGCAACTTCAATGGCCGAGATATTGGTTCTTGAGCAGAATGTAGTTCTGGGCCGAATACATGAAATGGCCAAGTTCCTGCTCGGTCAGCCGCCGTACTTGCTTGACCGGACTACCCAGGTAGAGATAACCACTCTCTAGTATCTTGCCCTCCGGCACCAGGCTACCGGCGCCCAGCAGCACATGCTTCCGGATGATCGCCTTGTCCATGACGATGCTACCCATGCCGATCAGGCATTCGTCTTCGATGGTGCACCCGTGCAGGATGACTTTATGCCCGATGGTGACATGACGACCCAGGATCAACGACGCGCCGGCAGGGTCGCTTGCCGAGCGATGGTTCACGTGGAGCACCGATCCGTCCTGCACATTGGTACCGGCACCGATATGGATGCTGTTGACATCGCCCCGGATCACCACGGTCGGCCACACCGAGACATCCTGTTCCAGACAGACATCGCCGATAACGACAGCGGTGTCATGGATATAGACGTCGGGGCCGATGCGTGGGCTGACCCCTTGATAGCTTGAGATATTCGGCGGCATAGGCCGTAGTATAGCCGTCCGTGTATAATTCCGGCCATGTCAGAGAACTCCTCCGTAGGCCTCGTACAGGCACAGACCGCGCATTTCTCGGAACCGCTCGCGTTGAAGAGCGGCGAGATCCTGCCTGCCTACGACCTGGTGTACGAGACTTATGGCACCCTGAATGCCGAGCGGTCCAATGCCGTGTTGATCTGCCACGCCCTATCGGGCAACCACCATGTCGCCGGCAAGTACAACGAGAGCGATAAATACCCTGGCTGGTGGGACAACCTGATCGGCCCCGGCAAGCCGCTCGATACCGACCGCTTCTTCGTCATCGGACTCAACAATCTCGGCGGCTGTCACGGCTCGACCGGACCATCATCGATTAATCCGGCCACCGGCAAGCCGTGGGGTGCCGCTTTCCCATTGGTCACGGTGGAAGACTGGGTGACGACGCAGGTCAGGCTGACCGACCATCTCGGCATCCCGCAGCTGGCGGCAGTCGTGGGCGGTAGCCTCGGTGGCATGCAGGCACTGCAATGGACGATCGCGCATCCGGATCGCGTAAGACATGCGCTGATCATCGCCTCGGCACCCAATCTCACGGCGCAGAACGTCGCCTTCAATGAAGTCGCGCGCCAGGCCATCATCACCGACCCGGAATTCCACGGCGGCGATTATTATGCACAGAGTACGGTACCCCGCCGAGGATTACGGATCGCCCGCATGCTGGGGCATATCACCTACCTCTCGGACGACGCCATGGGCGAGAAATTCGGTCGCAAGTTGCGTGCAGGCGACATCCAGTACAGCTTCGATGTCGAGTTCGAGATGGAATCCTACCTGCGCTACCAGGGCGACAAATTCGCCGGCGAATTCGATGCCAATACGTACTTGCGCATGACACGCGCACTCGATTATTTCGATCCCGCATTGACGTATAACGGCGACCTCAGCAAGGCATTGGCCGCGGCCAGAGCCAAATTCCTGGTGCTGTCTC
>CABHOJ010000008.1 GCA_902168195.1 uncultured Methylotenera sp. | reverse complement strand
GGATTTCCATCCGGGATTCACTGTATTGACGGGCGAGACCGGCGCCGGTAAATCCATCCTGGTCGATGCCTTGTCTTTGGCACTGGGGGCGCGCGGCGAAGGCGGGATCACCCGAGCCGGCAGCGAGAAAGCCGAGATCCTTGCCAGTTTCGATATCCGCGCAGTCGCCGGCCTCAAAACCTGGCTCAGCGAGAACGAGATCGACATCGAAGACGATACCTTGCTCCTCAGGCGCCTCATCTACGGCGATGGCCGTTCGCGCGCCTTCATCAACGGCATGGCCTCCACCGTGCAACAGCTACGTGACGCCGGCGAATTCCTGGTCGACATCTACAGCCAGCACGCCCATCACTCCCTGCTCAAGCAAAGCTACCAGCGGCAGACGCTGGACGCCTACGCCGGGCTGACAGAAATGTCCCAGAAAGTCGCTACTAGCTACCACCATTGGTTCAGCCTGTACAAGCAACGTGTGGAAATGGAGCAGAACGCAGCAGCCTATGCGGAGGAGCTGGCGGAACTGCGAGACCAGGTGCGCGAACTGACACAACTGGCCACCGATGCGGCCGACTGGGAGAGTCTGCAACAGGAACATAGCCGCCTCGCGCATGGCGCCAGCCTGCTCAGCGGTGGTGAAGAATGCCGCAGCCTGATCAGCGAAAGCGATTTCTCCGCCTTGCGCCAGCTCACCCAGGTACAGCATAAATTGCAACAGCTGCTGGATTACGATGCGGCCTTGCAAGAGGCGCTCGACACCCTGGACTCCGCCATCATCCAGTTGGAAGAGACTGATCGCTTCATCAATCGCTATATCAATCACGCGGACCTCGACCCGGAGCGCCTGGCGGAGATGGAACAGCGTATCCAGGCCATGCATGCGGCCGCGCGGAAGTACCGCGTACGTCCGGAAGAGCTGGTACAACTGCTCGAGACGAGTCAGGCACGTATGGCGGAGCTGGAGGTGCTGGGTAACGACGGCGAGCTCGCCCGACAGGAAGAGGCGGCCAAGACGATCTATCTGCGGCTTGCCGAGGAGTTGAGTGCCGGCCGCCAGCACGCAGCCGTGCGCTTGGTGGAAAAGATCACCGGCGAGATGCAGCGTCTCGCCCTGGGCGGCGGAAGTTTTGTCGTCGAATTGGCCCGACAGGAACCCACAGCGCACGGGCTGGAACAAGTGGAATTCCTGGTCGCGGGCCATGCCGGCGTGACCCCTAGGCCATTAAGTAAGGTCGCCTCGGGCGGCGAGCTGTCTCGGATCAGTCTCGCGATCCGTGTGGTGACCGCGCAGCAGGGCGATATCCCCACCATGATCTTCGATGAGGTGGATGTCGGGATCGGCGGCGGGGTGGCCGAGATCGTCGGCCAGTTACTGGGACAACTTGGCGAACAGCGCCAAGTGCTGGTCATCACCCATCTGCCGCAGGTCGCGGCACAGGGCACGCAACATCTCAAGGTGAGCAAGACCCAGTCGGATGGCCAGACCCTGAGTCATATCCATCAGTTGGACCCCGACGCGCGGGTGGGCGAGGTAGCACGCATGCTGGGTGGGGTCGAGATCACGGAGACGACGCGCAAGCACGCCGAGGAGATGCTGGGTTTCTAGGCTTGGATTTCTAGCAGCCTTGCCAATCTTAAGCTAGGCTCAGCCCTTGTGCGGGCAAGGTTGCTTGGTGCAGTCTGCGTAGATATAGAGTGAATGTTCGTGGATCTTGAAGCCACGCTCTTCAGCAGCCATCTTCTGGCGTTTCTCGATCTCTTCGTCACAGAACTCTTCGACACGGCCACATTGCAGGCAGACGATATGGTCATGGTGGCCGCCTTGATTAAGCTCGAATACCGCCTTGCCGCTCTCGAAATGATGACGCATCAGCAGCCCGGCCTGCTCGAACTGGGTCAATACGCGGTAGACCGTTGCCAACCCGACATCCTCTCCCGACGTCAGCAGGATCTTGTAGACATCCTCGGCTGACAAATGGCGTTCTTTGCTGTTTTCGAACAGGCTGAGGACCTTGAGACGCGGTAGTGTGGCTTTCAATCCGGCATTCTTCAGTTCGTCAGGTTCACGCATAGTATTCAGTCTTCAGTATTTGGGGGAGTCGATTGTCAGGCAGGTTTAGCCTCGTGGTATATTAGCGCCATTTCGTAGCAAAGTCATGGTGATGCGCCACACAATTATTTTACTGGCACTGCTGATGTGTGCCGCTTGCTCCTCATATTCCCTCAAGCCTTACAAGATGGATATCCAGCAGGGTAACGTCGTCACCTCCAAGATGATGTTGCAACTGCGGCCGGGCATGAACAAGTCGCAAGTGCGCTTCATCATGGGCACCCCCTTGATCCAGGACAGCTTCCACCGTGACCGCTGGGATTATTTCTACCAGATGCGCAAGGCCGGCAAGATCATCGAGCAGCGACGCGTGATCCTCGAATTCGAGGGCGATGCGCTGAAGCGCGTGCGTGGCGACGTGATCCCTGCCGGTACCGGCGATGTGGCAGAGCCCTCGCCAGTGACTTCCTCGGGTAGCAAGGCCACGACCAAGCCTGAAGAGAAGAAGGGCCTGATGGACAAGCTGAAATTCTGGAAGAGCGACGACGAGGATCAGCAGAAACCACAAGCCGCGCCCGGGGAATTGATCGCTCCTGCGGCTGCTCCTGCAGAACAGGCGCCTGCACCTTCGAAGGGCGAACCACAGCCCACCGTCGCGCCAGCATCGGCACCTGCCGTGATGCCGGCTGACCCTGCACTCGTTGCGCCGGAAGAGACCCAGGCACCTGCTGCGGAGCCACAGCAGAAACAAGTCGCGCCACAGCAAGAGCAAGTGAAGCCCGCGCCAGCCGAGCCGGCGAAGGCGCCAGCGCAAGAAACAGTGCAAGAGGCCGCCCCTGCGAAGACAGAACCAAAAGCAGCACCTGTTGCGCAGCCAGCTGCCAAGCCCGAGGCTAAAGCGGAGCCCAAGCAACCCGCGACCAAACCCGCTAAAAAGCCGGCGCCGGTCGAGGAGGATCTGCCGCCCGAGGATGAGCCTGGCTATTTTGAACGCATGCTAGAGAAGATAGGTTTCTAAGAAGATGTTGAAAGTCGTGATCGCAGGTTGCAGTGGCCGCATGGGCCACGCCTTGCTCGAGAGTGTGTTCGCTGACGCTGAGCTCGTGTTGCATGGGGCGATCGATCGTCCCGATAGCCCCCAGATCGGCCGGGATGCCGGTGAGCTGTTCGGTAAGGTATCCGGCGTGAAGATCAGTCATGATGTCGCGGCTGCGCTGGTCGGAGCGGATGTGTTGGTGGATTTCACCCGCCCAGAACCCAGCCTGCAGTATCTAGCGGCTTGCCGGCAAGCGGGCGTGAAGCTGGTGATCGGTACGACAGGATTCTCCACGGAACAGAAACAACAGATCGAATCGGCTTCAAGCGACATCGGCATCGTCTTCGCGCCCAATATGAGTGTAGGTGTGACCCTGCTCATCAATCTCGTGCAATCGGCAGCCAAAGTGCTGGCCGAAGGCTATGACGTCGAGATCATCGAGGCGCATCATCGCCACAAGGTGGATGCGCCTTCGGGTACGGCATTGCGACTGGGCGAAGCCGCCGCTTCCGCGCTGGGGCGTGATCTGGAGACTTGCGCCGTCTACGGCCGCGAAGGCGTCACTGGCGAGCGCGACCCGAACACCATCGGGTTCGCCACGGTCCGTGGCGGCGACGTGGTGGGGGATCACACCGTGCTGTTCGCCGGTATCGGCGAACGCGTCGAACTGACGCACAAGGCATCGAGCCGGGCCACTTTCGCACTTGGCGCATTGCGTGCAGCCAAATTCCTGGAGGGCCGTAAGGCCGGGCTTTATGACATGCGAGACGTACTCGGGTTGAAATAGCTTAATTTTCAAGCCAAGCCGGTTTGATGGGAAACGGCTTTTAGGCTATAATTCGCAAAATTGAGAGCGGGATGAGTGCACACTTGTCCCGCTTTGCACATCCGCTATCGGTGGTGCATAAGTCGAATATTTACAAGGAGTTACGAATTGCCGCAAAGCCTGCCAGCCATGCAGCCTGCAATCTTGGTTCTCGCAGACGGGACAGTATTCAAAGGCATTTCAATCGGCGCTCCTGGCCACACCGTCGGTGAAGTCGTTTTCAACACCGCGATGACCGGCTATCAGGAGATACTGACCGATCCATCCTATACCAAGCAGATCGTCACCCTCACGTATCCCCACATCGGTAATGTCGGTGTCAACGCCGAAGACGTCGAATCGCATGCCGTATTCGCCAGCGGCCTGATCATTCGCGACCTGCCGCTCACTGTGAGCAACTGGCGCAGTGAACAAACCCTATCGGATTATCTGGTCGCCAACGATGTTGTCGGCATCGCCGATATCGATACGCGCAAACTGACCCGTATCCTGCGGGAGAAGGGCGCGCAATCCGGCTGCATCATGGCCGGTGAGGTCGACGAAGCCAAGGCGCTGGAACTGGCGCGCGGCTTCCCGGGGCTTGCGGGCATGGACCTGGCCAAGGTCGTCAGCGTCAAGGAGGCTTATGTCTTCGAAGAAGGTGAGTGGGAGCTGGGTAAAGGTTACGTCAAGCCTGAAAGTCATACGTTCAACGTGGTCGCGTTCGATTACGGCGTGAAGCGCAACATCTTGCGCATGCTCACTTCGCGTGGCTGCAGGGTCACGGTGCTGCCAGCACAATCGACGGCCGAAGAAGCCCTCACACTCAAGCCCGACGGTATCTTCCTGGCCAACGGCCCTGGGGATCCAGAGCCTTGCGATTACGCGATCTCGGCGATCCGTACGCTGGTGGAGACCAACATCCCGACATTCGGCATCTGCCTTGGTCACCAGTTGCTCGGTCTCGCCAGTGGCGCCAAGACCATGAAGATGAAGTTCGGTCACCACGGCGCCAATCACCCGGTGCAGGACTTGGACGATAGACGCGTCTTCATCACCAGCCAGAATCACGGTTTTGCCGTAGATCCTGCTAGCCTGCCCAGCAACGTGCGTGCGACGCACGTCTCGCTGTTCGATGGCAGCCTGCAAGGCATCACCCGCACCGACAGGCCGGCATTCAGCTTCCAGGGTCACCCTGAGGCCAGTCCAGGTCCCCACGAGATGAGTTACCTGTTCGATCGCTTTATCGATCTCATGAAACAGCACAAGCAATAATCCATGGCAAAACGTACAGACATCAAAAGTATCCTGATCATCGGCGCCGGTCCTATCGTGATCGGCCAGGCCTGCGAGTTCGATTACTCTGGCGCACAGGCCTGCAAGGCCCTGCGTGAAGAAGGGTATCGCGTCATCCTGGTCAACTCCAACCCGGCCACCATCATGACCGACCCGGAGATGGCCGACGCGACCTACATCGAGCCTGTCACCTGGCAGATCGTCGAGAAGATCATCTCCATCGAGCGCCCTGACGCCTTGTTGCCGACCATGGGCGGGCAGACCGCGCTGAATTGCGCACTCGATCTCGCCAAGCATGGCGTGCTCGAAAAATACAATGTCGAGTTGATCGGCGCGACCAAGGAAGCCATCGACAAGGCGGAAGACCGCGAGAAGTTCAAGGCCGCCATGACCAAGATCGGTCTCGGTTCGGCAAGGTCCGCGGTGGCTCACAGCATGGAAGAAGCCTTGCAGGTGCAAGCCACCATCGGCTATCCGGCGATCATCCGCCCTTCCTTCACCATGGGCGGTAGCGGTGGCGGTATCGCCTACAACCGCGAAGAGTTCATGGCCATCTGCGAACGTGGTCTCGAAGCCTCGCCGACCAGCGAGTTGCTGATCGAAGAATCCCTGCTCGGCTGGAAAGAGTACGAGATGGAAGTGGTGCGCGACCACAAGGACAACTGCATCATCATCTGCTCGATCGAGAACCTCGATCCGATGGGCGTGCATACCGGTGACTCGATCACCGTCGCCCCGGCACAGACGCTGACCGACAAGGAATACCAGATCATGCGTAACGCCTCATTGGCGGTGCTGCGCGAGATCGGCGTCGATACCGGCGGTTCCAACGTCCAGTTCGCCATCAACCCGGAAGACGGTCGCATGATCGTCATCGAGATGAACCCGCGTGTATCGCGCTCCTCGGCACTGGCTTCCAAGGCGACTGGCTTCCCGATCGCCAAGGTGGCGGCCAAGCTGGCGGTCGGCTACACGCTGGACGAATTGAAGAACGAGATCACCGGCGGCGCGACCCCGGCTTCGTTCGAACCCTCCATCGATTACGTCGTCACCAAGGTGCCGCGGTTCGCTTTCGAGAAATTCCCGCAAGCCGACTCCCGCTTGACCACGCAGATGAAGTCCGTGGGTGAGGTCATGGCCATCGGCCGTACCTTCCAGGAGTCGTTCCAGAAGGCCCTGCGCGGCCTCGAGGTCGGCGTGGACGGCCTCGATGAGAAGACCACCGATCCCGACCTGATTCAGAAGGAGCTAGGCGAACCCGGCCCTGAGCGGATCTGGTACGTCGGCGATGCCTTCCGTACCGGCATGACGGTCGATCAGGTCTACAAGCATTCCAGCATCGATCCATGGTTCCTAGTGCAGATCGAAGACATCATCCGCCGCGAGCAAGCCCTCAAGGGTCGCCAATTGGCCGATCTCGACAAGGATGCCTTGTTCCAGCTCAAGCGCCGCGGGTTTTCGGACCGTCGCCTGGCCAAGCTGCTCGGTACCGACCAGCACGCCGTGCGCGCCTATCGCCAGGCGCTGAGCGTGCGTCCGGTCTACAAGCGCGTCGATACCTGTGCTGCGGAGTTCGCCACGAATACGGCCTACATGTATTCGACCTATGAGGAAGAGTGCGAAGCGCAGCCCAGCAATCGCAAGAAGATCATGGTGCTGGGCGGTGGCCCCAACCGCATCGGCCAGGGCATCGAGTTCGATTACTGCTGTGTGCATGCTGCCTTCGCCATGCGCGAGGATGGTTACGAGACCATCATGGTCAACTGTAACCCTGAGACCGTCTCTACCGATTACGACACGTCCGACCGTCTCTATTTCGAGCCGTTGACGCTGGAAGATGTGCTGGAGATCGTCGCACTGGAGAAGCCGGTGGGCGTCATCGTGCAATACGGCGGCCAGACCCCACTGAAGCTGGCGCGCGACCTGGAAAAGGCCGGCGTGCCCATCATCGGCACCAGCCCGGACGCCATCGACCGTGCCGAGGATCGCGAACGTTTCCAGCAGATGCTGCAGGAACTCGGCCTCAAGCAACCGCCTAACCGCACCGCACGTACCCCGGAAGAAGCCCTGCGACTGGCGCAGGAGATCGGTTACCCGCTGGTCGTCCGTCCATCCTACGTACTCGGTGGCCGCGCCATGGAGATCGTGCAGGAACAGGCACAACTCGAGCGCTACATGCGCGAGGCCGTCAAGGTCTCCAACGAATCGCCAGTGCTGCTGGATCGCTTCCTCAACGATGCACTGGAGGTTGATGTCGACGCCCTGTGCGACGGTCAGGACGTGATCATCGGCGGCATCATGGAGCACGTCGAACAAGCCGGTGTGCACTCGGGTGACTCGGCTTGCTCGCTGCCACCTTACAGCCTCTCGCCTGCATTGCAGGACGAATTGCGCAAACAGACCGTGCAGATGGCCAAGGCCCTTGGGGTCGTCGGCCTAATGAACGTCCAGTTCGCCATCCAGGGCGAGACCGTCTACGTGCTGGAAGTGAATCCGCGTGCATCCCGTACCGTACCTTTCGTCTCCAAGGCCTGCGGCATGCAGTTGGCGAAGGTCGCCGCGCGCTGCATGACCGGCAAGACGCTGAAGGAGCAGGGCGTGACCAAGGAGATCGTGCCGCCTTACTATTCGGTGAAGGAAGCGGTATTCCCGTTCATCAAGTTCCCAGGCGTGGATACCATCCTCGGCCCGGAAATGAAGTCCACGGGCGAAGTCATGGGCGTAGGACGTACCTTCGCCGAAGCGTTCGTGAAATCGCAACTGGGCTCCGGCGACAAGCTGCCTCCGGGCGGCAAGGCCTTCATCAGCGTGCGCCGCGAGGACCGCGAGCGGGTGATCGAGATCGCCCAGGCATTGGCCGATATCGGTTTCCAGCTGGTGGCGACCAAGGGCTCGGCATCGGCATTGACTGCCGCCGGTCTCGACGTCACGCCCGTGAACAAGGTGGCGGAAGGTCGTCCGCATATTGTCGACATGATCAAGAACGGCGACATCAGTTTCATTGTCAATGTCACTGAAGATAAACGTGCAGTCGCTGACTCTTACGAGATCCGCCGCAGCGCCTTGCAGCAAAAGGTGACGTATTACACGACGTTAGCCGGCGCCAAGGCTGCCTGTATCGGAATGGCGCATATGCAGGAGCTGGAAGTGCAGTCGCTCCAGAGCTTGCACAAGCAACTGACAAAGTAATAAGATATGTTTCAAATGTGAACCACGCCTGGCGTCAGGTGTGGTTTTTGTTTTTACGAACCAGCTTAACGTGGTCCAAAGCTAAAAGTAGGGAAATATCCATGAACCAGATTCCAATCACGATCAAAGGTGCTGAACTGTTGAAGGCGGAGTTGCAGCGCCTGCTCAGCGTCGATCGTCCCAACGTCATCCAGGCGATCGCCGAAGCCCGTGCGCAAGGCGACCTCTCCGAGAACGCCGAGTATGACGCGGCGAAGGAACGGCAGAGTTTCATCGAAGGCCGTATCGCCGAGATCGAAGCCAAGCTCTCCAACGCCATGATCATCGATCCCAAGACCTTGAACGCAGAGGGCCGTTGCGTATTCGGTGCAACTGTGGAAGTCGAGGATCTGGATAGCGGTGATGTCTCCAAGTACCAGATCGTTGGCGACGACGAAGCCGACGTCAAGCAGGGCAAGATCTCGGTGAGTTCGCCCATCGCGCGTGCGCTGATCGGCAAGACCGAAGGCGAAGTCGCCGAGGTGATGGCGCCCGCGGGTCTGCGTTCCTACGAAGTCCGTGCGGTCGAATACATCTAAGCCTGTTCCATGAACCACTGGTCCGACAAGCTTGCGCTCATCGTCATCACCGTCTGGGTGGGGGCGCTGTGGGCCATCGGCTATCTGGCCGCCCCGACCTTGTTCCATGCCTTGAGCGACAGGCAATTGGCAGGGATGCTGGCGGGCAAGATGTTCACGCTGGTCGCGTATGTGGGTATGGGCAGTGCGTTCTACCTGCTGATCCAGCGCCTGGTGCGGCATGGCACCGGCAGTCTCAAGCAGGGTTACTTCTGGCTGGTGTTCTCGATGCTGTTACTGACGCTGGCGGGGCATTTCGGTATCCAGCCCATCATTGCCGAGCTCAAGGCCCTGGCGATGCCGGCGGATGTGATGCATAGCGTGTTCGCGGACCGTTTCAAGACCTGGCACGGTGTGGCCAGTATCGCTTACCTGATCGAGAGCCTGCTGGGCGTGATGCTGGTACTTAAGGCAAGATGATCTTCGGCTTGTCGGCCTGGCGATAGATCACCAGTTGCTTGCCGATATGATGGATGGCGGTGGCGCCAGTCTTGTCGCAGATCTCTTCCAACATTTGGATGCGCGCGGCGCGATCGTCGCCGAACACCTTGATCTTGATCAGTTCATGGGCGTTCAGGCCCACTTCGATCTCTTTCAACACTTGTTCGGTCAAGCCGTTGTTGCCGATCATGACGACCGGGTTCAGGTTGTGGCCTAGGCCGCGCAGATGGCTGACTTGCTTGGAATTGAGATTGGACATATCTTGTTGATTCAAAAAATCTTATTCGTTAAAAAAGCGTCGCAGTCTAACACATGAAGCGTACCAGAACCAGCAAAGGCTGGATGCAGGAACATGTCAACGACGAGTACGTGAAGCGTGCGCAGCGTGACGGTTACCGTGCGCGTGCCGCCTACAAGCTCATCGAGATCGACGACAAGGACCACTTGATCAAGCCCGGCATGACCATCGTCGATCTCGGCTCCACGCCGGGTAGCTGGTCACAGGTCGCGGTGCAGCGCCTGAAGGGGCAGGGCAAGGTCATCGCGCTGGATATCCTCGAGATGCAGGGCATCGGCGGCGTCGATTTCATCCAGGGCGATTTTCGCGAACAGGCCGTGCTCGAACAGCTGGAACACAAGCTCGACGGCAAGCTGGTCGATCTGGTGATCGCCGACATGGCCCCCAACATCAGCGGTATCAGTTCGGTCGACCAGGCCAACGCAGCCTACTTGACGGAACTCGCGCTGGAATTCAGCCTGAAATGGTTGAAACCGGGCGGCAACTTCCTTGTCAAAGTGTTCGTCGGCTCAGGCTTTGACGAGATCATCCGCAATATGCGCCAGGGCTTCGAGAAGGTCGCCACGCGCAAGCCCAAGGCCTCGCGGGACCGCAGCAGCGAAGTTTATCTGCTAGGCCTCAAGCGCCACGAATAAATTTTGCCGATAAGGTTGATAAATAGACTAAGCGGCAGCATATTAGAAATAAGTTTAGAATGAAGTTGTGAATTTTTTCCCATCAATGAAGGAACGGGATTTTGAATAACATCGTAAAGAATATCGCTATCTGGTTGATCGTCGCGCTGGTGCTGATGACCGTATTCAATCAGTTCGGCGCCAAGACCGCTGCTGAAGGCCAAGTGGTCTATTCCCAGTTCATCGACCAGGTGAAACAGGGCCAGATATCAAAGGTCACCATTGATGGCCGCGTATTGCGCGGTGTCACCAGTGACGGCAAGAAATTCAACACTTATGCCCCTTCCGATCCATGGCTGGTCTCCGACTTGCTGAAGAACAATGTCATCGTCGAAGCCAAGCCCGACGAAGAACCTTCCCTGCTAATGAACATCTTCGTGTCCTGGTTCCCGATGCTGTTGCTGATCGGCGTCTGGGTGTTCTTCATGCGCCAGATGCAAGGTGGCGGCAAGGGCGGTGCCTTCTCGTTCGGCAAGAGCCGTGCGCGCCAGCTCGATGAATCCTCCAACCAGATCACTTTCGCCGATGTCGCCGGCTGTGACGAAGCCAAGGAAGAAGTCGCCGAACTGGTCGAATTCCTGCGCGATCCGGGTAAGTTCCAGAAACTCGGTGGTCGTATTCCGCGCGGTGTGCTGATGGTCGGCCCTCCGGGTACCGGTAAGACCTTGCTGGCCAAGGCCATTGCCGGTGAGGCCAAAGTGCCGTTCTTTACCATCTCCGGTTCCGATTTCGTCGAGATGTTCGTCGGCGTAGGTGCCGCCCGTGTGCGCGACATGTTCGAGCAGGCCAAGAAGAGCGCGCCTTGCATCATCTTCATCGATGAGATCGACGCGGTCGGTCGTCATCGTGGTGCCGGTACCGGTGGCGGTAACGACGAACGCGAGCAGACCCTGAACCAGATGCTGGTCGAACTCGATGGTTTCGAACCTAATTCCGGCGTCATCGTGATCGCCGCGACCAACCGTGCGGACGTGCTGGACAAGGCGCTGCTGCGTCCGGGTCGTTTCGACCGCCAGGTGATGGTCGGCTTGCCCGATATCCGCGGTCGCGAGCAGATCCTGCTCGTGCACATGCGCAAAGTGCCGATCGATCCCGATGTGAAGGCCGACATCCTGGCCCGCGGTACCCCCGGCTTCTCCGGTGCCGACCTCGCCAACCTGGTGAACGAGGCAGCCCTGTTCGCCGCGCGCCGTAACAAGCGCACGGTCGACATGTCGGACTTCGAGGATGCCAAGGACAAGATCTTCATGGGTCCGGAACGCAAGTCCATGGTCATGCGCGAGGAAGAGCGCCGCAATACCGCGTACCACGAATCCGGCCACGCCGTCGTCGCCAAGCTGTTGCCCAAGGCGGATCCGGTGCATAAGGTCACCATCATGCCGCGCGGCTGGGCATTGGGCCTGACCTGGCAGCTGCCGGAGCACGATCGCATCAGCAACTACAAGGACAAGATGCTGGAGGATATCTCCATCCTGTTCGGCGGCCGTATCGCCGAGGAATTGTTCATGAACCAGATGTCGACCGGCGCTTCCAACGATTTCGAGCGTGCGACCAAGCTGGCGCGCGACATGGTGACCCGTTTCGGTATGTCCGACACGCTGGGTACCATGGTGTATGTCGATAACGACCAGGATTCCTTCTTCGGTCGCATGTCCTCCCGTACCGTGTCCGAGGC
>CABHOJ010000007.1 GCA_902168195.1 uncultured Methylotenera sp. | reverse complement strand
CTACACTATCCTCTTCGTCGGCAGCGTCAGATGTGTATAAGAGACAGATGCATGGCACCACCGTGATCGCCTTCATCCAGGACCCGGACGGTTACAAGATCGAATTCATCCAGAAGGGGACTTACTAGTCATTGGGTGTTGCCTCACCGGTGCATGGCGTCCAGTCCATGCACTCCTTTTCTGAGCCCATCGCATATCTGAGCGTCCGCCTCCACCCACTGGGGCGAACTCTGACAACAGAATCGGCTGATGTCCGACATCGCATCCGCCACGTATCGCGCACAATCATCAACTCCTAAAAACGGCAAGCGCTCAACGTGCCAACCTGCTTGTGCCTGGGCTCTGCCATCAAGAACCCACGGAGCCCCTATGAACATCCTCAACCCTTTCAGTGACGCCTTCGCCAAGAGTGATGATCCTTACCGAGACATGGATCCCATCACGCGCCATTTCCTCAACCAGCTAGCGGCAGCCGACAACCCGCCTTTGGAACAGCTTGCGCCAGAGGAAGCGCGCAAGGTACTGAGCGATGCGCAAAAGTCGATCAACGTCGATACCAGCGGCATCGATGTCGAACACCGGGTGATCGAGATCGAGGGCCATATGGTCAGTCTCACGGTGACGCGACCTACCGGGGCCAAGGGCACCTTGCCCGGCGTGATGTTCTTCCATGGCGGCGGTTGGGTGCTGGGCGACTTCCCCACCCACGAGCGACTCGTGCGCGACCTTTGCCTGGCCTCTGGCTGCGCCATGATCTTCGTCAATTACGGACGTTCCCCTGAGGCCGAATATCCTTCGGCTGTGGTCGAATGTTTCCTCGCCACCAAGTGGGTGAGCGAATCCGGGAAAGAGATTAAGGTCGATGGCAAGAATATCGCCGTCGCCGGTAACAGCGCCGGCGCTAATATGGCGACGGTGGTTTGCCTAATGGCCAAGGAGAACGGCAATGTCCCTGCCATCAAGCACCAGACCCTGTTCTGGCCGGTGACCGACGCGGAATTCGATACCGAGTCCTATCGCCGTTATGAAGAGGGCTACTTCCTGACACGCAACATGATGCGCTGGTTCTGGGATCAGTATTCCTCCCATGTCGATGCAAAGAAGGAGATGTACGCGTCGCCACTGCGCACCCCGCTAGGCAAGCTGGAAGGGATGCCGCCGACGCTATTACAGACTGCCGAATATGACGTCCTACGCGACGAAGGCGAGCACTATGCCCATCTACTCATGCAAGCGGGTGTGGAAGTAACCGCGACACGTTATCTGGGCACGATCCACGATTTCGGCCTGCTCAATGCACTGGCCATCACCCCTGCATCGAAGAACGCCATCGCGCAGGCCGCGCAGGAGATCCGCAAGCACTTGGGTGTCCAAGCCTGAAAGCCAAGCGGTACCTGGGATAAGGTGTGGGGCGACCTAAAACGAAAAGCCCGCAGATGCGGGCTTTTGTGTTGACGCTGAATTACTGGAAGAAGTCCTTGACCTTATCCATCCAGCCTTTGGATCTCGGGCTATGCTTACCCGAATCCTGCTGGTTGATCTCTTCGAGCTCCCGCAGCAATTCTTTCTGACGATCCGTCAACTTGACCGGCGTCTCCACCACGACATGGCACATCAGGTCGCCATGCTCGCTGCTGCGCAAAGGCTTGATCCCCTTGCCGCGCAGGCGGAATACCGCACCGGATTGCGTTTCGGGCGGGATCTTCATGCGCGCATGACCGTCCAGTGTCGGGATCTCGATCTCGCCACCGAGGGCTGCCGTCGTGAAACTGATCGGCATCTCGCAATGCAGGTTGCCGCCTTCACGCTGGAAGATCTCGTGCGGCTTCAGATGGACCACGACATACAGATCGCCTGGCGGGCCGCCATTGACGCCCGCTTCGCCTTCGCCCGAGAGCCGGATACGATCGCCCTCGTCTACCCCAGCCGGGATCTTCACCGATAAGGTCTTGTGCTGCTTGACGCGCCCGCCGCCATGACAGGTGGGGCAGGGGTCTTTGACCATCTTGCCCGTGCCATGGCACTTGGGGCAGGTCTGCTGTACCGAGAAGAAGCCTTGCTGCATGCGCACCTGACCGTGGCCACCGCAGGTGGTACAGGTGACAGGCTTGGTGCCGGGACGTGCGCCATCACCGTGACAGGTCTCGCATTCGGCCATGACCGGGATCCGGATCTTGGTCTCGGTGCCGTGGGCGGCATTGTCGAGGGTGATCTCCATGTTGTAGCGCAGGTCCGCGCCACGATAGACGTTGGAGCGTCTGCCGCCACCGGCACCGCCGCCGAAGATATCGCCGAAGATGTCACCGAAGGCATCGGAGAAGTTGCCGAAGCCCTGCGCACCGCCACCGCCGCCGCCCATGCTCGGGTCGACGCCGGCATGGCCGTACTGGTCGTAGGCACCGCGTTTCTGGTCATCGGACAAGACCTCGTAAGCCTCCTTGGCTTCCTTGAAGCTTTCCTCGGCTTTTGGGTTATCCGGATTGCGGTCCGGATGGTATTTCATCGCCAGCTTGCGGTAGGCTTTCTTGATCTCGTCGTCCGAAGCGTCTCGGTTGACGCCCAGCACTTCGTAATAGTCTTTTTTAGTTGCCATTTATTTCCTGCCGAATGTGCCGAAGCACACCGCGTCTCGCAACGGGTGTGCCTCAGGCGATTGCATCACGAAACGCTTACTTCTTGTCGTCTTTGACTTCTTCGAACTCGGCATCGACCACTTCCGCATCGACGGTCTTCTCGTCCTGTGGTTGTGCGTCTGCCGCGCCTTGCTGGGCTTGCTGCTCGGCGTAGACCTTCTCGCCCAGTTTCTGCGAGGCTTCCATCAGGGCGTTGGTCTTGGCTTCGATCGCATCCTTGTCGTCACCCTTGACGGCTTCTTCCGCCTCCTTGAGTGCGGCTTCGATCTTATCCTTCTCGTCGCCTTCCAGCTTGTCGCCATGTTCCGCCAGCGACTTCTTCACGCTGTGGATCATGCCTTCACCGGCGTTACGGGCATCGACCAGTTCGCGCAGCTTGCGGTCTTCATCCGCGTATTGGGCTGCTTCTTCTTCCATGCGCTTGATCTCTTCTTCAGAGAGACCGGAGTTGGCCTGGATCTTGATCTTGTTCTCCTTGCCGGTCGCCTTGTCCTTGGCCGAAACGTGCAGGATGCCGTTGGCATCGATGTCGAACGTGACCTCGATCTGCGGCATGCCGCGCGGTGCCGGCGGGATGTCGGAGAGGTTGAACTGGCCCAGGCTCTTGTTGCCGGACGCCATTTCGCGCTCACCCTGCAGTACATGGATGGTCACGGCGGACTGGTTGTCGTCGGCGGTGGAGAACACTTGCGAGGCCTTGGTCGGGATCGTGGTGTTCTTCTTGATGAGCTTGGTCATGACGCCGCCCAAGGTCTCGATACCGAGGGAGAGTGGAGTCACGTCGAGCAGCAACACGTCCTTGACGTCGCCCTTGAGCACGCCGCCCTGGATCGCGGCACCGACGGCCACGGCTTCATCCGGGTTGACGTCCTTGCGCGGTTCCTTGCCGAAGATCTCTTTGACCTTCTCCTGTACCTTAGGCATGCGGGTCTGGCCGCCGACCAGGATGACGTCGGTGATGTCCTCGACCTTGACGCCGGCATCCTTGATCGCGGTGCGGCAAGGAGCGATGGTGCGCTCGATCAGGTCTTCCACCAGGGATTCGAACTTGGCGCGGGTGATCTTGACCACCAAGTGCTTGGGACCGGAAGCGTCCGCCGTGATGTACGGCAGGTTGACTTCGGTCTGGGTGCTGGAGGACAGCTCGATCTTGGCCTTTTCGGCAGCTTCCTTCAGGCGTTGCTTGGCCAGCAGGTCGTTACGCAGGTCTAGGCCATTCTCTTTCTTGAATTCGTCCGCCAGGAAATCGATCAGGCGGTTATCGAAGTCTTCGCCACCGAGGAAGGTGTCGCCGTTGGTGGAAAGCACTTCGAACTGGTGCTCGCCGTCGATCTCGGCGATCTCGATGATGGAGATGTCGAAGGTACCGCCACCCAGGTCATAGACGGCGATCTTGCGGTCACCTTCCTGCTTGTCCATCCCGAAGGCCAGTGCGGCTGCGGTCGGCTCGTTGATGATGCGCTTCACTTCCAGGCCGGCGATACGACCGGCATCCTTGGTCGCTTGACGCTGGGAGTCGTTGAAATAGGCCGGTACCGTAATGACGGCTTCGGTGACTTCTTCGCCCAGATAGTCTTCAGCAGTCTTCTTCATCTTGCGCAGTACTTCCGCGGAGATCTGGGGAGGCGCCATCTTCTCGCCACGTACTTCCACCCAGGCATCGCCGTTGTCGGCCTTGCTGATGGTGTAAGGCATGAGGCCGATGTCCTTCTGGACTTCTTTCTCTTCGAAGCGGCGACCGATCAGGCGCTTCACTGCATACAGCGTGTTCTTCGGGTTGGTCACTGCCTGACGTTTCGCAGGCGCGCCAGCCAGGATCTCGCCGTCATCCTGATAGGCGATGATCGATGGCGTCGTACGTGCGCCTTCAGCGTTTTCGATCACGCGCGGCTTGCCGCCTTCCATGACAGCCACGCAGGAATTGGTGGTGCCCAAGTCAATACCGATGATTTTTCCCATGATGTCTTCCCTATAACGAATACTTGAATGATGAATACCGATGTTGCAAAAGTGGGGATTACCGTCGGTAATTCAACCCCACCTCATGTAAATTCTTTAAATATCGCGTGAATACAGCGGTGCGGACTCAGGCCTTGGCTTTTGCGACCATGACCAGCGCCGGGCGCAGCACGCGCTCGTTCAGCGTGTAACCCTTTTGCAGGACGCTGACGACGGTGTTGGGCTCCTGGTCTGATTCGACCGTGCTGATGGCTTGATGGAGATTGGGGTCAAACTTCTCGCCGACCGGGTTGATCTCGAGGATATGGAATTTCTCGAACACGCTGCCGAGTTGCTTGGCGGTGAGTTCCACGCCGTTCTTGTAACTCTCGACGGTGGCATTCTCCACATGGAGGGCGGCATCGAGGCTGTCCTTGACGGCAAGCAGTTCGCCGGAGAATTTCTCCAGCGCGAATTTACGGGCCTTGTCGATATCTTCATGGGCGCGGCGACGGATGTTCTCGCCTTCGGCCTTGGCATAGAGTACGGCGGCTTGCGCTTCCGACAGCTGGTTCTCCAACTCGCCTATGCGTTCGTCCAGCGAGCCGGCGGCGCCGCTCTGCAGGTTCTCGATTGCTGCTTCGTCCAAGGACTCTGGATTCTGATTGTCTTTCTGCATGGGTTTCCCTCTAAAAAATGAGCGCATCAACTTTTTAAATGAGGATGGGCTTTTTGATTTCAAGTGCACAAGTTGTGATTTCTGGTCACAGACCCAGGATCTCGGCCGTCGTCCGGATCACGTCTTCCGTGGAAGGGCTGTTGGCGACGCTGCCAAGATTGACGGCGATGCCACCGGCGCCAGGATAGATGCCGGTCAGTGCTGGATCGGTGTCGGTATAGAGGGCGATGGTCGGGATGTTTAACGCCACCGCCAAGTGCACGAGGCCCGTATCCACGCCGATCGCGGCACGACTACCAGCCAGCGTTGAAGCCAGCTCGCTCAAGCTGAGTTTAGGCAGGACGGCCGCATGGGGCACGGCTTCCGCGATCTGTTGTGCGCGCAATTGTTCCGCGGCGTTCCCCCAGGGCAGCAGCAGTGCATGCTCCTTTGAAGCGAGATGCCGCCCGAGATGGATCCAGCGATCGACCGGCCATAATTTGCTGTCGCGGCTGGTGGCGTGCAAGCCGACGATGTAGGGTCTGCCGCTAGCCAGCGACGGCGTGGCGGCGGGGACCTGGATTCCATAGTCCGGCGCCGTCTCCGGTATGGCATAGCCCAACGCCTTGGCCGCCAGTTCGCGGTTGCGCACGACCGCATGCCGGCCTCTGGCGATCGGGTGGACTTGCGTATAGAAGCAGGCCGCCAGCGGCTCGCGCGCCGAGTGCCTATCCTGCCCATGACGCGCGCCGTGGGCCAGTCGACACAGCACGGCACTTTTCACTAGCCCCTGCGTATCCAGCACCAGGTCATAGTCGCCCTGCTTGATTTGCGAGCGCATCGCCCCGATCTCATGCCATGTGCCACGGTTGAACAGGTGCTTGCGCCAGCGCCGGATGGCGACCGGGATCACGCGGTCGATAGCGGGATGCAGGGCCGGGATGTCGGCGAACGACTCCTCGACCACCCAGTCGATGACGGTCCCGGGCCGGTGCGTAAGGATATCCTGGATGATGGGCAGGTTATGGACGACATCGCCCAGCGATGAAGTCTTGATGATCAGGAGTCGTGGCATGGTTTATGAGGCATGGTCAGAGGCTTTCGGCCTATTTTCGCATACAATTAGATATTCATTATTTAGCTTACCAACTTGCGCTTCGCATTCATCATCTTCAAATACTTTCCCTACGGCGGCGTGCAGCGCGACATGCTGCGTATCGCCAATGCGTTGGCACTGGCCGGCAACAGCGTCGATATCTTCACCATGTCGTGGGAGGGTGAGGCGCCGCAGAACGGCATCAAACTCCGGCTGATCAATGCCCGTGGCATGATCAACCACAAGCGCTACGACAATTTCATCCGCCAGGCACGTGAGGAGATCGCCAAGGTCAATTACAGCCTGGTGGTCGGGTTCAACCGCATGCCCGGCCTCGATGCCTATTTCGCCGCCGACCCCTGTTTCGCCGAGCGCGCCCAGAACCAGCGTGGTTTCTTCTATCGTCTTTCCGGGCGCTTCCGCTGGTTCTCCAAATGCGAGCGTGCGGTATTCACGCCTGACGCCAACTGTCAGGTGTTATTGCTCTCCGAGCGCGAGAAAGCGGATTTCCAGCGCTGGTATCGCACGCCGGAACATCGCTTCCATCTGTTGCCACCCTACCTGTCGCCGGCACGGATGGCCTTGCAGGATAAGGAAGAAATGCGTCAGCGACTGCGGCGCGAATTCGGTTTCGACGCGGATGACCGCGTGCTGCTGTTGGTCGGCTCGGGTTTTCGCACCAAGGGGCTGGATCGCGCGATCGAAGCCTTGGCTGTCCTGCCGGGCAAACAGCGAGTGAAGACACGCCTGCTGGCCGTCGGGCAGGATAATCCCAAGGCCTTCCTGCGCATGGCCGCGGATAAGCGCCTGAGCAAGCGGGTACACGTCTCGCCTGGGCGCAGCGATATCCCGCAATTGATGCAAGGTGCCGACCTTCTCATCCACCCTGCGCGCAACGAGCTCGCCGGACATGTGTTGCTGGAGGCGATGGCCAGCGGCCTGCCGGTGCTGGTCACCGACGTCTGCGGCTACGCCTTCCACATCGAACGTGCACAAGCGGGTGTCGTGATGCGTTCGCCTTTCGACCAGCCGGCCTTGAACAAGGCGCTGGCCAGCATGCTCGAGTCCGATCACCTTGAGACCTGGGCCGCGAACGGTCTGGGCTATGCGAAGGCCATCATGGCGAATAACCAGGGCAACGCCGAAGCGAACATCCTCATGGATATCGCCCGAAACAAATGGGGAGGCATCGATGGGCCTGGGCTGTAATACGCTACAGATGCCGCTTGAACTCGTCGAAGCGTTCGGTACCAAGGATGCGTTCAAGCGCGTGATGGCGCTCGAGGGTGAGGTGTTCCGCGATGTGCGCGGCCGTCGCACCATCCGCTTCGAATCGAAAGGCCGGTCCTATTTCGCCAAGTTGCATTACGGCGTGGGCTGGGGCGAGATATTCAAGAACCTGCTGACCTTGCGTTTGCCGATCGTCAGTGCCAAGACCGAATGGGACGCCATCCATCGCCTGGACGAGATCGGCATCCCGACGACACCCGCTGTGGCTTACGGTTGCCAGGGCCTGAGCCCGGCTGCCTTGCGTTCCTTCGTCATCACGCAAGACCTCGGCGATATCGTCTCACTCGAAACCTTGTGCGCGAACTGGGCGAGCGCGCCGCCAGATGCGCGCTTCAAGCGCAGGCTGATCGTGGCCGTGGCCGAGCTTGCGCGCAAACTGCATGATCATGGCCTCAATCATCGGGATTTCTATCTCTGCCACCTTTGCCTGGATCGCCAGCACATGGCGGAGAACGTACTCCGGCTATACCTCATCGACCTGCACCGCGTCGGCATCCGGACCGAGATCCGTGAAGCGGACCGCATGAAGGATATCGCCGCCCTCTATTTCTCTGCGATGCATTGTGGCCTGACGCGTCGCGACATCCTGCGGTTCCTGCGGTATTACCGTGTGCAGGGCCTGCGCAGGACGCTGTCGGAGGATGCCGCCTTCTGGCGCAGAGTCAACGCGCGTGCGGAACGCCTATACCTGAAATTTCATGGCAAAATGCCTGTAACAATTTAGGTGTATGGAGCGCGCGCGTGTCAGTCTTTATCTCGCCGGAACGTCGGCATTTACTTGAGTTGAACCGGTTGCTGAGCTTCGAGGCGGTATGGAAGCAGGAAGCGGACTGGTTCGAAGCGCCTAACGAGCGTAGGGGCGGCTGGAGTGGCGTCGGCCGGCTAGGGTTGAATCTACCGGAGGGCGGGCAGTTCGGCGTCTTCCTCAAGCGCCAGCAGAACCATCAGCGCCGCACTTTCCGCCACCCGTTCACCGGGGAGCCGACTTTCTCCTGCGAATTCAAGATGATGCGCTACTTGCAGAAGCACGGTGTGCCTGCGCCCAAGCCGGTGTTCTATGGCGAACAGGTCATCGATGGTCATCACCAGGCGACCTTGATGACGGAAGAGCTGGTCGATTACCGGCCGCTGGAAGACATCACCGAGGCCTTGTTCGCCAACGGTCGGCCGACCCTCCAGGAACAGAACCGTGTGATCCGTGGCGTCGCCGCCACGGTGCGTATGCTCCATGGCGCACGTATCCAGCACCGCTCGCTCTATCCCAAGCACCTGTTCGTGCATACCAGCCAGAGCGGCGACCCGGACGTCGTGGTCATTGACCTCGAGAAATCGCGGGTGAAGTTGTTCCCTGCCATCCGCGCGCTGTATGACCTTGCTACGCTCAACCGCCACGCCAAGCATTGGAGCAGGAGCCGCCGTCTGTATTTCTTCAAGCAATACTATGGTATCGAGCGATTGGGCATTTGGCACAAGCTCATGTGTCGGCTGATCGTGCGTCGCAGCACGCGTCGCAAAGACCGAAGTTAGTCGTCACTCTCTTAAGTAGTATAATTTCCGATTTATCCTGCATGGAATCATTGCATGTCTGAACCGACCACCTATCGCGCCCGTACCAACTACGACGAACACAAAGCCACCATCTACCAGCACCGCAAGGCGCATAAACATGAAGGCGAGATGAAGCTGCTCGATCGCGCATTCAAGCTTATCCCCAAAAGCCATACCGTGATGGACCTGCCGTGCGGTGGCGGTCGGGTGTTCCTGCGCCTCGCCAGCCAGGGTTACAAGGTCAAGGCCGGTGACCTGTCGGATGCCATGATCGCCATCGCCCAGCAGAATGCCGACAAGGCCGGTCTGGGAATCACCGTCGAAAAGGCGGACGTGGAGCACCTGACGCATCCGGACCGGAGCATCGATACCATGGTCTGTTTCCGCTTGTTCCAGCATTTCCCGACGCCGGCGATCCGCCAACGTGCGATCAGCGAGTTATGCCGGGTATCGAAGCAATATGTCGTGCTGTCCTATTTCAGCCCATTCTCCTGGACCCAGGCAAAACTGATCCTGCGCGAGAAACTGGGCGGCAGGAAGTTACGCAAGTTCCCCACCTCGCTCAATGAAGTCGAGGGCTATTTCGCGAAAAGCGGTTTCCGTCTGGTCGAGGATTTCGGTCAGCTGCCGTATATCAAATCGCTGCATCTCGCGGTCTTCGAACGCATCTCCGAATAGATCGGCCGCAGTTTTGCAGCGAACAGCAGGTTTGCGACTGACAACAGATTTGCATGGGATAGCAGCTTGATGACCAGCGTGTCCGGGTTCGACGGCAGAGGCGATATTCCCTTCACACTCGCGCTGAAAGACAACGAAGCGCTGACTTGCCATGAGTACGTGCGGACCGTTCCGGATCAACGCCTGGTATGCCGTGGCACATGGGCGGGGCGCGATGTCTATGCCAAGCTGTTCCTCGGCCGCCATGCCGCGCGACACGCCAAGCGAGATGCAGATGGGGTGGCGCTGCTAGCGGGAGCGGGGATCGCGACGCCAGCCTTGCTGCACAAGGGTGTGGCGGCTGACGGGTCATGCGAGGTATTGATCTTCGCCGAGATCAAGGACAGCCGCGACGCCGAGTCCCTGTGGCCGGAACTGGATCGCGATCAGCGCCAGACCCTGGCCGCTGCCTTGGTGCGTGAAGTGGCCCGTCATCATCGCGCGGGACTGATACAGACCGATCTCTATCTCAAGAATTTCCTCTTGCAAGGTGAGACGCTCTATACCCTGGATGGCGACGGCATTCGCAGAGCACCCCGATTCTTCCCTGGGCGTGCTGCCTGGCGGAACCTGGCATTGCTGCTATCCAAATTCGACGTGCTGGAGTTGGATGCCTGGCTACCTGAGCTGATGCGCATCTACGTCAGCGAGCGTGGTTGCCAAGCGATCCCGTTGGGCAAACTTGGCGGACTGGTGGAAGCAGAACGGCATCGGGTCATCGATGGCTACGCCGACAGGAAAGTGTTCCGCAGCTGCACCGATGTCGCCGTGACCCATACCTGGCGACTGTATTCGGCTCGATCGCGTGAACTGGATGCCGCCGCCGTACTGGAGCCCCGCACACTCGATGCGGCGATCGCCGGCAACACAGGCAGCCGTCTTAAAAGCGGCAATACCTGTACAGTGGCACTAGCGACGATCGCTGGACGGAATGTCGTCGTTAAAAGGTACAATATCAAGGGTTTGTTGCATGGTCTTGGTCGCTTGTTACGTCGTTCTCGTGCCGCGCTCTCCTGGGCCAACGCTCATCGGCTTCGCATGCACGGCATCGCGACGGCCAAGCCATTGGCGCTGGTCGAGCGACGTTTCGGCCCATGCCGTTTGCAGGCGTATTTCCTCGCCGAGTATATCGAGGCGCCCGATATCGCCGCGTGGATGCGTGACAAGACGATAGAACTGGAATTGAAACGATCGCTGGCCGGCAAGCTGGCGGAACTCATGTACAAGCTACGTCTATTGCAGATCGCGCATGGCGATATGAAGGCCACCAATATCCATGTGGCAGCTGATGCCCCCGTGCTGATCGATCTGGATAGTCTGCGGCATCACGCCAGTCGCCGTCGGTTCGAGCGACAGCATGTGAAGGACCTTAAGCGCCTGGTGCGCAACTGGGCGGATCGGCCACATATCCAGCGTATGCTGATTGAGGCGTTGCAACAGCGTTACGGGAACGACCCGCTCTTGAGACGCGCAGGTGTCGCGTTGGTCGGGAACAATAAGTAAACAGGTGAATATCTAGCATGATTATTTTGGGATTATCCGGTGCGGTCGGCCATGACGCCTCTGCCGCCATCATCGTCGACGGCAAGATCATCGCTGCCGCGGAAGAAGAACGTTTCCTCCGCGATAAGCACGCCAAGAACAAGTTTCCCTATGAAGCCGCCAAATATTGCATGGAGGAGGCCGGCGTGCGTCCGGACCAGGTGGATGTCGTCGCTTTCCCCTATGCCGAGATCCCGCTGAGCACCAACGCGCGCTGGCATTATGCTAAGCGTCACTGGTACGCGCCCGATCGTGCACTGGATGCCATCTTCAACGGCAATCGCCGTTTCCGCCGCAATCGCGACAAGGCGATGCAGCTCATGAACGAGCTCGGCCTGAAGAATGCCCAATATGTGCCGGTTGAACATCATCTGGCCCATGCCAGCAGTGCCTACCATTTGAGCGGCTTCCAGGAAAAGACGGCGATTGTCGGCATCGACGGCAAGGGCGAATATGCCACTACCTTCTTCGGTTACGGCGAGAACGGCAAGATCCACAAGATCAAGGAGTTCTACGATCCTGATTCCCTCGGCGGCATGTATGGCGCGATCACCGAGTACCTGGGTTTCGAGATGCTGGACGGCGAATTCAAGGTCATGGGCATGGCACCTTACGGCGATCCCAAAAAGTATGACTTGTCGCGCCTGGTCAGTTTCAAGGATGGCGACCTGCGGGTGAACACCAAGCTGGTGAATGTCGTGGGCTTGCGCCGCTATAAAGAGAACGGCAAGGGCTACTACTTCACGCCCGAGCTGGTGGAGTGGCTGGGCCCCAAGCGTCATGGTGACGAGATCGACGATCCCTATATCCATTACGCCGCCGCCGTGCAGCAGCTACTGGAAGATGTCGCGCTGGAGATGATCGATTACTACGTCGGCGACATCATCCGCGAGACTGGCCGTATCGCCATGGCGGGCGGCGTGGCGCTCAACGTCAAGCTTAACCAGCGCATCATCGCCATGCCGGGCGTGAAAGAGTTGTTCGTCCAACCCGCGTCGGGCGATGCCGGCACTTCACTCGGTGCCGCCAGTTTCGTCGCGGCTGAGATGGGTGAACAGGTCGAGCCTATGCAGCATGCGTATCTTGGCCCTGCCTTCACGACCGAGGCATGCCTGGCTGCCTGCGAAGCGCATCCTGCCAAGCCCATCTTCCAGCGTATCGAGAACGCGCCGCAGAAGGGCGCTGAATTGCTGGCGGCCGGCAACCCCCTGGCTTGGCTACAAGGGAGGATGGAATTCGGTCCACGTGCATTGGGTTGTCGTAGTATCCTCGGCGACCCCAGTCATCCGGGCGTCGCTGACCGCATCAACGCCCAGATCAAATATCGCGAGCGCTGGCGGCCTTTCTGCCCGAGCATGCTGGATCGTGCAGCGCCTGATATCCTGCAGACCACCCATCCTGCACCCTACATGACCTTCACTTTTGACGTCGCGGAGCACTGGAAATCGCGCATCCCCGAAGTGGTGCATGAGGACGGTACGGCGCGGGCGCAGGTAGTGACGAAAGCCACCAATCCGAGGTACTATGCGTTAATTGAAGAGCTGGAACGTCTGCGTAACGTTCCCGTGGTGTTGAACACATCACTCAATCGTCGTGGCGAACCCATGATATGCAGCCCCACCGATGCACTCAACATGTTCTACGGTTGCGATCTGCAGTACCTCATAATGGAAGACGTACTGGTCACCAAAAGCTGACCGCATTCCCTGATTTGAATCAATATTATCAACCATTTGATGTGGTTGAATCGGGGCTTTTGGTTTGACGCTATCCGGGGCATTCCGGATAATCGATTTCTAATTTACATATAGTTGGTCGCATCATGAGACAGATCCTGAATGAAGTCACGGAGCGTATCCGTGAAAGAAGTACCCCTACGCGCAAGGCTTATCTGCAACGTATTGAGCAGATCATCAAGCGCCCGCGGGGCTCAGACCGCATGGGTTGTGCCAATGTGGCGCATGCGTTCGCGGCTTTGCCGGATAATGACAAATTCCGGGTCGTAGCGGAGAAGGCGCCACATATCGGCATCATCACTGCTTATAACGACATGTTGTCTGCACATCAGCCCTACGAGACCTATCCTGCCATCATCCGTGACGAAGCCCGCAAGCATGGTGCCACCGTGCAAGTCGCGGGCGGCGTGCCGGCCATGTGTGACGGGATCACCCAGGGTGAACCCGGTATGGAGCTGAGCCTGTTCTCGCGTGACACCATCGCCATGAGCACGGCGGTCGGCCTATCCCATGATGTATTCGATGCCGCCTTGCTGCTGGGCGTTTGCGACAAGATCGTTCCGGGGCTGCTGATCGGTGCGCTGCACTTCGGTCACTTGCCATGCGTGTTCGTCCCGGCCGGCCCGATGAGTACTGGTATCGATAACACCACCAAATCCAAGGTGCGCGAGAAATTCGCGCAAGGCCTGTGCGACCGTGAAGAGTTGCTGGCATCCGAATCCGCCGCCTATCACGGGGCTGGTACCTGTACGTTCTACGGTACCGCCAACAGCAACCAGATGTTGCTGGAAGCGATGGGTCTGCATGTGCCTGGTTCGGCATTCGTGCATCCGCATGCAGGCTTGCGCGAGGCATTGACACGCGAATCCGTGCGCACCGTGCTGTCCAATATCCAGAGCCAGCGATTCATGCCAATCGGTCGCATGGTCGACGAGCGCGTGATCGTTAACGCCATCGTCGCCTTGCTGGCGACCGGCGGCAGTACCAATCACTGTATCCATTGGGTGGCGGTGGCGCGTGCTGCCGGCATCATCATCGACTGGTCCGATTTCTCCAAGCTGTCGCAGGATACGCCGCTGCTGGCGCGCGTGTATCCGAACGGCAGTGCGGACGTCAACGAGTTCCAGGCTGCAGGCGGGCCCGGTTTCATCATCCGCGAGCTGATGGAAGGCGGTTACATGCATGAAGACGTGCCTTCGGTGGTCTACGGTGGTTTGCGTGACTTCTGCAAGAAACCGGAAATGCAGGGTGAAGACCTGATCTGGGTCGATCTACCGGCAGATAGCCCGGATGAGAGCATCGTGCGTACGCCGCGCAAACCGTTCAGTTCTTCCGGCGGCCTACGCCTGTTGACGGGTAACCTCGGTCGCTCGGTCATCAAGTCCTCTTCCGTACCGGAAGATCGCCTGATCATCGAAGCTCCGGCCATCGTGTTCAATGCACAGGAAGAATTACTGGCAGCGTTCGAGAAGGGCGAGCTGGAAAAGGACTTCGTTGCGGTCGTCCGCTTCCAGGGACCGCGCGCTAACGGCATGCCTGAATTGCATAAGCTGACACCGCCGCTGGCCGTACTGCAAGGCAAGGGCTTCAAGGTCGCACTGGTGACCGATGGCCGCATGAGCGGTGCGTCCGGCAAGATTCCGGCAGCCATCCATGTCAGCCCGGAAGCTTCGGCAGGCGGTACCATCGCCAAGATCCGCGATGGCGACATCATCCGCCTGAACGCCATCGTCGGTACCTTGAACGCGCTGGTCGACGAGGACGAATGGCAAGCCAGGGTCCCCGTGCAGATGACCGAAGCACAGCGCAACAACAACGGTCATGGTATCGGTCGTGAGTTGTTCGGCGGGATGCGTCGTAACGTGCATTCGGCCGAAGAAGGCGCAGTCACCTGGCTCTAGCTGTTTGAAAATCGAGTCCAGGCGGCGTTGCTGTCGCTCGCTGTAGCTTGAATGTACTGTCTTCGCTTCAGCGCCTTGCCTGAACTCGTTTTGAAACGGCTGGCATGGCTTGGAATATATCGAATTATCCATTTAGAGAGAGAAGTATGAACACTTTAGACTTGGCCAAGCACGGCCCTGTGATTCCAGTCATCGTCATCAACAAGGTGGAAGACGCGGTCCCGATGGCCGAAGCCTTGCTCGAGGGCGGTATCAAGGTGCTGGAAGTGACCCTGCGTTCTTCTTGCGCGCTGCAAGCCATGGAAGCCATTGCCAAGTCCGTGCCAGACGCGATCCTCGGTTCCGGTACCATCCGTAGCGTCGCCGATGCGCAAGCGTCCAAGGACGCAGGTTGCAAATTCGGCGTCAGCCCCGGCTATACCTCGGAGCTGGGCAAGGCTGCCCGCGCGATGGGTCTGCCCTTGCTGCCCGGCGTATCCACCGGTAGCGAGCTCATGCAGGCCAACGCCGATGATTACTATTTCCTCAAGCTCTTCCCGGCAGTCGCCGTGGGCGGCATCAACCTCCTCAAGGGCTTCGCTGGTCCGTTCGGCGACGTGAAGTTCTGCCCGACTGGCGGGGTGACGGTGGAATCGGCATCGCAGTTCCTGGCATTGCCTAACGTCGTGGTCTGTGGCGGCACCTGGTTGACCCCGGCAGACGCCGTTGCAGCCAAGGATTGGGCCAAGATCACCAAGCTGGCGAAGGAAGCCAGCGCCATCAAGCCAGCGGCTTAATCCGCGGAACCCATTACGGCAGGTGCCTGTGCATCTGCCGTTTTCATTTCAAGCCATGGATATCACTCAATACAAGACCATCGTCTTCGACTGCGATGGCGTCATCCTCGATTCCAATCCGCTGAAGATCCAGGCCTATTACGATACGGCCCTTCATCTCGGTTATAGCGAGGCGCAAGCACAAGCGCTGGTCAAGTACCATATCGAGCTAGGCGGTATTTCCCGATACCATAAGTTCGAATATTTCCTGCGCGAGATCGTCGGTGCGCCTGTCGATGAAGACAAGCTGCAAGCGTTGATCGCACAGTTCTCCTATGAGGTGAAGCAGGCCCTGATCCATTGCGAGATGGCCAAGGGTCTGCAAGCCTTGCGCGACGCGACGCCCCAGGCTGGCTGGATGCTGGTGTCTGGCGGAGACCAGTCGGAGAAGCGCGAAGTCTTTGCAGCAAGAGGGATCGCTGACCTGTTCGATGCCGGTATCTTCGGTAGTCCGGATTACAAGGACGATATCCTGGCCAGAGAAGCAGCAGAGGGCGAATTGAAGAAGCCCGGCTTATTCGTCGGCGATAGCCGCTACGACCACGAAGCTGCGATCAAGGCCGGGCTAGATTTTGTCTTCCTGAGTGGATGGACCGACTTCGAGGGCTGGCAAGATTACTGCGCAAGCCATAATATCCGGATTGTCGAAAGCTTGAGTGATCTCATCCCACGTCCATGAAGCTCCCGTTATGGCATTCCAGACGCATCAGCAAGGCGCTGACGCCGCAGGCATTCGAGCGATTGTGCGAGGGTGCGGAGATCCTCGAGCAGGACGCGCATGGACGCAAGGTCTTGCGCCTGCCTAACGGCGACATCTTCAAGATATTCCGTGTCAAACACCTGATCAGCAGCGCGCGCATCTACTCCTACGCACGGCAATTCTGCCGCAATGCCGAACGGCTACAAGTGCTCGGCATCCCGACGGTCAGGATCAGCGCGCTCTATCACTTCACCGACTCGGCCAACTCCGCCGTCCTCTACCAGCCGCTACCGGGCAATACGGTACGGCAGCTCGTTTACGGTCGATCGCTTGACGATGCAGGTCTGAAACGACTGGGCGAGTTCATCGGTGGCTTGCATGATAAGGGTGTCTATTTCCGCTCCCTGCACATGGGCAATATCGTACAGGGTGAGGATGGCGCCTTCGGCCTGATCGATGTCGCCGATATGAGCATCTATCCCTGGGCACTGCGTTGCGGGCGACGTTTACGCAACCTCTATCATGTATGCCGTTTGCAGGAAGATATTCGACAGCTCGACGCGCGACAGTGGCAGACGCTATGGCAAGGCTATTTCGGACATGCAGGCTTAAGCACGCGCTGTCAGGATAAAATGGCTGGACAACTGGCCAGGCTTTCGGCATCGTTGCTCAGCCCGACATAATAATAACTATGATGTCTATGTCCCAATCGCGCTGGACCCACCGTTTCAAATCACTGCATTTCCCGTTGCTCTGGCTGATCGTACTCAGTCTCATGCTGAACTGGGGCGTCGGATATCGCGCGCTGCTCTATATCAACTTCTTTGCCGTGCTGACTTATTGCCTGCTCCATTGGCGTCAGCTGATAGCCACCATGACGCCGATGTCGTGGAGCCTGCTGGCGGTGCCGGTGACTTTCACCTTGCTGCATTGGGTCGCGGTAGGACAGCTCGAGATCATCAAGGAGCTCCGGCAAATGTGGCTGGCCGTCTTTCTGGCCATCAGCGTTTGGGCGTTCGACCGACATCGTATCGGCCTCAAGAAACCGCGAATCGAGCGCGCCCTGGTCGTTCTGCTGATCGTTTATGCGATCGTACAGGTGATCGCCGTGGCGGTCTTTTCGAGACCGTACGGGACCAACAAGAACCCGCATTATCTGGCGTTCTACTGCAGCATGGGGCTCATGCTCGCGATGTACCTCTTTTATCGCACCACCGGCTGGTGGCGTGCTTCACTGGTGCTCGCGAGCCCGGTACTCGGCTACCTGTTGCTCACGACCTCTTCGCGACCGGCATGGATCGCCTTGATCTTCGCCGCCCTGGTGGTGCTCATGCTGGCCAAGGTGCGCAGCAAGCGCTTGATGCTGGCGGTACTGATCCTGCTACCCAGCATGCTATTCGTCAGCAATGCCGGCAATTTCGGCAGTCGATTGACCGAGTTGATCCAGAACATCGACCGTGAGGAGCGTGTGGTGATCTGGCAGAACGCCTGGGACATGCAAAAGGTCAGCAGTCATGGGGAGTGGATATGGGGACATGGCCTGGACAGCTTCCAGGAGGCCTTCAAGCAGTATTCGAGTTACCACGGCATCCTTGAATTCAACTCGCCGCACAACTCGGCTGTCGAGCTCCTTTACACCAGTGGTGTCATGGGGCTGGTTTGCTTCATCCTGTTCTATATCCTGCTGTACTACCAGTTACTCAAGTTGTCTCGCTTGTCCGAGATCCCGACTGCCGCTGGACTGATGATCGCGGCGGTGACCTTCAACCTGCTGTTCATCAGTATCACCATTCCGACCTTCTCCAGCTACAACCTTAACCTGTTGGGCCTGGTGATCGGCGGTGCCTTGTGGCTCAAGGCCATGCCCAGGGTCGACCGCTCATGAGCGAACCGATCACCATCATCATCCCCAATTACAACGGGGCGCATCTGTTGCAACGTAATCTACCCTCGGTACTGGGCTGTATCGAGGCCGATGGACTAAATGCCAGGGTGATCGTGGTGGATGACGGCTCCAGCGACGCCAGCCTCAAGGTATTGCAGGCGAACTTCCCGGTCGTCACGGTCGTCGCACACACTCAGAATCGTGGATTCTCAGAGGCGATATGGAGCGGTGTGCAAGCAGCGGAGACCGAGTTGGTGTTCCTCCTGAATTCGGATGTGGAGCTGAATGCCGGCAGCCTGAAGCCACTCGTCCAGTATTTCGACAGCCCGGATACTTTCGCCGTCTGTCCCTTGATTTTAGATGAAGATGGTTCGGTCAACCGGCATTCGTGGAATGTGCGTCGTTTCCATTGGGGTAATCTGAAGGCCGTCGACTGGGACATCCAGTCCGCCCTCGATGCTCGCCGCCAACGCTGGCTGCCTACGCTGTATACCTCGGGCGGGTCGATGATGGTCCGCCGTTCGATGTTCGTGGCGCTGGGCGGCTTCCATCCGATCTTCAAGCCGTTCTATGGGGAAGACTACGACCTTGGGTTACGGGCATGGCGACTGGGATGGGCCTCCTATTTCGAGCCTGGTGCCAGCGTCATCCACCAGTCTCGGGGCTCGATCAAGGACCATGTGAAACGTGCCTACGTCAAACAAGTGCGGCGCCGGAACAAATACCTGCTTGAATGGATACATATGCCTGCTTGGCGACTATGGTCGACGGTGATCCCCTTGAGTCTGTGGCAATTGCTGGGTGAGGCTATCCTGCTGGACCGGGTGAATCTGAAAGGCTTTGGCATTGCCCTTATCAAGTTAGGTTCGGCACTACGCGCCCGCAGGCTTGTCCAGCGTAATGCCAAGATGACGTTCAGCGAAGTGTTGCAGAGAACCGGTAAGAAGTAGTCAGGCCCGATGACGTTGTCGCGCATAAGCGAGGAACGCTTCGATATCGGACGAGCATAGTCTATCCACCACAGCCCTGATCTCTTCTTCCGGCCAGTCCCACCAAGCCGTCTCAAGTAATGCCTGTCGTTGCGCCTCGTTGAAACGCCATCCGGCCACTTGTGCAGGATTGCCGATCATGATGGCATAGGGCTCGACATCGCGCCTGACGACAGCGCCGCTACCGATCACGGCGCCGTGTCCGATCGTTACGCCGGAAAGGATGGTGCAATCGGTGCATAACCAGACATCGTTGCCGATCACGACATCTCCGCGACTGCGGGCGTAATCGCTGATATGTCGCGCTTCTTCAAAGAACGCCGGGAATGGGTAGGTAGTGACCCAGTCGGTGCGATGGTTGCCGCCAAGGAAGATTTGTACGTTCCTCGCAATGGAACAATACGCCCCGATCTTGAGCGTCGTCCCGTCTTGCCAGTCGTGGACTATCGGCAGACCGTAACTGTGTTTACCTAGTTCGAAGCGCGGATATCGTTGCTCGAATTTGATCCTGGTGCGCTCGGCCTTATCCAGATGATGTTTGCCACGCAGTTTGTCCCAGATCTTTTGTAGCCGGGATCTCGATTCACGCATCAGGTCCTCCTCTCGACGAAACCCAGGCTCGCCAGCACATCGGTCGGTGCGATGTCTTTCAGGCATCTTAAATGCCCCAACGGGCATTCGCGTTCAAAGCAGGGGCTACATTCCAGGCCAAGATAGTGTACGACGGCTTTCGGACTCATCGGCGGCGTATGGCCGGGATCGGACGAACCGTAGATGGCGACGACCTTCTTGTCCAGGGCGGCAGCGACATGCATCAAGCCGGAGTCGTTGCTGACCACCGATGTCGCGAGCGACATCAGATCGATGGCTTCACTCAGGCTGGTCTTGCCGCCGAGATCGAGACAGCGACTATCCGTCAGGCCATTGATGGTGCCGGTTACGGGCATGTCCTTGGCGGAACCGAACAGCCAGACTTGCCAACCTTTATCCAATGCGGCATTGGCGACCTCGGCGTAGTACTCGGCGGGCCAACGTTTGGCATCTCCGTATTCTGCGCCCGGGCACAAGCCCAGTACCGGCGTCTCCGGCATCGTCCGACCGAGACGGTGCAGAGTCAGCTCAGCATGCTGCGGATCGGCGGTCAGGCTAGGGAGGGGGATGTCAGCAGATAGCGTGGCATGACGTTCCAGGCCCAAAGCCACGAAACGGTCGACCGTGCGCGGTAGCCTAGAGGTATCGAGAGGGCGGATGTCGTTGAGCAGCCCGTACCGCATCTCCCCGAGGAAGCCGGTACGTCGTTTGATGCGGGCGGCAAAAGGCAGGATCGCCGATTTCAGCGAGTTGGTGAGCAGGATAGCTTGAGAA
>CABHOJ010000006.1 GCA_902168195.1 uncultured Methylotenera sp. | reverse complement strand
AGGAGATATCAACATGTGGACCAAGCCAGCTGCTACTGAAATGCGTTTCGGTTTCGAAGTTACCATGTACGTTTGCAATCGCTAATCGATCGCACGATATACAGTAAAAACGGAGGCCAAGGCCTCCGTTTTTATTTGCCTTTCAGCTTCTGCATACATCCGGAATCCACTTGCCGGATCGCTTCCTTCAAGCACTCGATGGCTTTTCCGCGCCCGTAGCTCTTGCGCCATGCCAATGCCATCCTGCGCGAAGGCACAGGCTGCTGGAAGGGGATGACCTTGATCAAGGGATTCTGATAGCGCTCAACTGTGGCACTACATGGCAAGACAGTGATGCCCAGATTGGACGCCACCATATTGCGGATAGTCTCAAGCGAGTTACCCTGCAGCACTTCGCCTTTCCGGGAAAGATCCGGACAAGCCTGAACTAACTGGTTGCTGAAACAATGGCCACTATTGAGCAGCAAGACCTTTTGCTCTGCCAGTTCATCAGGGTGGATGGATTTCCTGCTAGCCCAGGGATGATCTGCAGGTACGACGACCACGAAAGATTCGTCATACAGAGGTTCCACCTTGATGCCAGGAATATCGAATGGCAGGGCGACGATGGCTGCATCGATCACGCCATTGCGCAATTGCACCTCCAATAGGTGGGTGAGGTTCTCTTCCACATCCAGCGGCATGTCAGGCGCCGTATGACGCAAAATAGGGATGATCTCTGGCAACAAGTAGGGCCCGGCCGAATAGATCACGCCCAGCTTGATCGGTCCACTAAGCTGATCGTTACCCTGCCTGGCTATCTCCTTGATGCGGCCGGCTTCTTCCAGGACACGCGTGGCTTGCTCGACGATCTGCTCACCAATGGGGGTCATGCTGATGTCGGTGCGACTACGCTCGAACAGGCTGACACCCAGCTCATCCTCGAGTTTTTTGACCGCGAGGCTCAAGGCCGGCTGACTGACGAAGCACTTTTCTGCCGCGCGCCTGAAATTACGCTCGCGCGCGACAGCGACGATAAACCGTAATTCACTCAGCGTCATAGTGTCGAGTGGCCAGAGACCTAGATATCCAGGTTATTGGCACCGAGCGCATTGGTTTCGATGAACGCGCGTCGCGGTTCCACTTGGTCACCCATCAGGGTGGTGAATATCTCGTCGGCCGCGATCGCATCGTCGATCTGCACTTTGAGCAGTCGGCGTACCTTGGGATCCATCGTGGTTTCCCACAGCTGCTCCGGATTCATCTCGCCCAAGCCTTTGTAACGCTGGATACCGAGGTTGTGCTTGGCTTCATTGAGCAGCCAGTCCAGTGCCTCCTTGAAGGTCGTGACCGCCTGTTGCTTCTCGCCCCGGCTGATCAATGCGCCCTCGCCAAGTAGACCGTTCAGCATGGTCGAAACGCGGCTGATCTGACGATAGTCTCCACTGCCGAGGAACTCGTCATCGATCACACAGGATTGCAGGTTGCCGTGGACATATTTGTTCACTTCCAGTCGGTAGGCACCGGTCTCCTGGTCGTATGCCACCACGACCTCGGAGCCGATGGCGCCGAGGATAGGACGCAGTTTGGAAGCCGCAGATTCCGCACCGGCTTCATCCGCGAGACTGATCTCCCCCAGATCCTGCATTGCACGCAATACACTCTCGTCATACAGCGAAGCGATACGGCGGATCACAGCTTCCGTCAGCACCATCTGCTTGGCGATCTCCGCCAGCGGTTCGCCCGTGATGGTGTCGCCACCTTCCCTGGTCAACAACTCGGCGCCTTTGAGGGCAGATTGCAACAGATACTGGTCCAGTTCCTGCTGGTCTTTCAGGTAACGCTCTTCCTTACCCTGCTTGACCTTGTAGAGCGGTGGCTGGGCGATATAGATATGGCCCCGCTCCACCAGCTCCGTCATCTGGCGATAGAAGAAAGTCAGCAACAGGGTGCGGATGTGTGCGCCGTCGACGTCGGCGTCGGTCATGATGATGATGCGGTGGTAACGCAGTTTTTCGGCACTGAAATCATCCTTGCCGATACCGGTGCCCAGCGCCGTGATCAGGGTCGCGATCTCCTGGGAAGACAGCAATTTGTCGAAACGCGCCTTCTCCACATTGAGGATCTTGCCCTTGAGCGGCAGGATTGCCTGGAACTTGCGGTCACGGCCCTGCTTGGCTGAGCCACCTGCGGAGTCACCCTCGACCAGGTAGAGCTCACACTGTGCAGGATCTTTTTCCTGGCAATCTGCCAGTTTTCCAGGCAGGCCCATGGTGTCCATCACACCCTTGCGGCGCGTCATTTCACGCGCCTTGCGCGCGGCTTCACGTGCACGTGCCGCTTCCACGATCTTGCCGCAGATGATCTTCGCATCGATCGGGTTCTCGAGCAGGAAGTCCGCCAGTTTGGCCGCGACCACTTCGGAGACGACAGGCTGGACTTCGGATGACACGAGTTTATCTTTGGTTTGCGAGGAGAACTTGGGATCAGGCACCTTGACCGACAGTACGCAGGTGATGCCTTCCCGCATATCGTCACCCGTCGTATCGACCTTGGCCTTCTTGGCCAACTCATTCTGCTCGATATAGTTGTTCAACGTGCGCGTCATCGCCGTACGCAGACCGGTGAGGTGGGTGCCTCCGTCCCGCTGCGGGATGTTGTTGGTGAAACATTGTACGGTTTCGCTGTAAGAGTCGTTCCACTGCATGGCGACCTCGACCGTCATCCCGTCTTTTTCGCCCACCGCATAGAAGGTCTTGGGATGCAAGACGGTCTTGGAACGGTTCATGTACTCGACGAAACCTTTCACACCGCCTGAATAGGCGAAATTCTCGCTCTTGCCATTACGCTGGTCGATCAGCTCGATCTTGACACCGTTGTTCAGGAAGGACAGCTCCCGGATACGCTTTGCCAGGATCTCGAAGTGATATTCGACCAGGACAAAGGTTTCGACGGAGGCGAGGAAATGCACCTCGGTCCCACGTTTTTCAGTGACGCCGGTGACGACTAGGGGCGAGACGGGCACACCACGATTGAATTCCATCTGATGCACTTGGCCATTACGGTAGATCTTGAGCTTGAGCCAGTCCGATAGCGCATTCACAACCGATACACCAACCCCGTGCAGACCGCCAGAGACCTTGTAAGAGTTCTGGTCGAATTTGCCGCCCGCATGCAGCTCAGTCATGACGATCTCTGCTGCCGAGCGTTTGGGATCGTGCTTGTCGTCATCCTTGATGTCGGTCGGGATACCGCGACCATTGTCCGCCACACTGATCGAGTTGTCCGGATGGATGATGACCTTGATGTCATCACAATGCCCGGCCAATGCCTCGTCGATCGCATTATCCAGTACTTCGAACACCATGTGATGCAGACCGCTGCCATCGGATGTGTCGCCAATGTACATGCCTGGGCGTTTACGGACGGCGTCCAGGCCTTCCAGGATCTTGATGCTATCGGAATTGTAATCAGTGTTTTTCTGTGTCATTGCCTAGTCTTTTCGTGGTTTCACGTGAAACATGGATATAAGGGGCTCGCTCATCAGATGCGCATCGGCATCACGACGTAGCGATAACTGTCATTACCCGGCACGGTGACCAGGCAACTGCTATTGGCGTCGGCGAACGAGAACACGATGTTCTCGCTATCCACGTTGTTGAGAACATCGATCATATAGGTCACATTGAACCCGATATCCAGGGAATCGCCTGCGTAGGTGATCTCCAGATCCTCTTCTGCCTCTTCCTGTTCGCTATTGGTACTGATAAGGCGCAGGTTATCCTTACCGAGCACCATACGGATACCACGATACTTCTCATTGGAGAGGATAGAAGCACGCTGCATGGAAAGCAGGATACCCAGGCGGTCCGCAGTGAAACTGTTCTGATGGCCTACCGGAATCACGCGGGTGTAGTCCGGGAATTTGCCGTCGATGACCTTGGTGATGAGGCGTATCTCGCCGAAACTGAAATTTACCTGACCGGTACCGACTTCGATCGTCACTTCATCATCACTGTCGTCCAGCAGCTTGATCAGTTCGATCACGGTCTTGCGTGGCAGGATCAGCTCCTGCTTCTCATAGTTCTGGCTTAGCTCAGTCGATGTGAAGCTCAAGCGATGGCCGTCCGTACCCACCACATTCAGTTTGTTAGCATTCACTTCGAACAACAGGCCGTTCAAGTAATACCGGATATCCTGCTGGGCCATGGCGAATTCCACTTGTTTGAACAAGCGCTTCAAGGTGCCCTGGCCGATCTTGATGGTAGCCGTGCTGGTCGCCGCGGCTTTGGTCATCAGCGGATAGTCTGCTGCCGGTAAGGTTTGCAGGTTGAATCGGCTTTTGCCCGTCTTCACCTGGATACGGCTTTCCTGAGTCGCCATCGTGATCTCGGCGTCCTCGGGTAGCGCACGGCAGATATCCAGTAGCTTCTTGGCAGAGACCGTGGTGGATAACTCACCGCCGGTACTGCTTGGCGTCGAAAGGGAGATTTGCATCTCAAGATCGGTGGCGGTCAGGACGATCTTATCCTGTTTCGCTTCCAGCAACAGGTTAGAGAGGATAGGCAAGGTATGCCTTCTTTCAACGATCCCACTGACTGCAGATAGCGGCTTAAGCAAGGTTTCGCGGTTGATTTTAATATTCATATTTTTAAAGCCTATTTATCTAATAGATTAAATATATATTTAAAAGCTAATAACAATAGTAATGCAGTCAAAACTTGTTGATGAAGCCATTACACCTTACCAATCAATCCATTACGTTTACCCAGTGTTCTGTACAACACATGATTGTACTGTGGATTAAATGTTGATGAATTTCACATCAAGCGTTAAACCGTCGTAAACCATCTATTCCTCTACAACTTATCCACCGATAGACCACAGGGTCTAATCGCGAATCACCTGGATCAATACCCCGATATCTCTAGCGACATTTGGATCGTTTTGACGTAACTGCTCGATCTCGTCACAGGCATGCATCACCGTCGTGTGATGACGGCTACCGAACGCCTCACCGATCTCCGGGAAGCTGTGGTTCGTCAGTTCTCGAGCCAGGGCCATGGCGATCTGGCGGGGTCGGGCGAAATTCCGTGACCGCTTCTTGCTGTACATCTCCGCCACCTTGATTTTGTAGTAGTCCGCGACCGTTTTCTGGATGTTCTCGATGGTCACCTGTCTCCCACGTACCGCGATGAGGTCACGCAAGGCGTCTTTAGCGAGGTTGACGTCGATGGCGTGTCCCGTGAACTTGGCCATCGCTACGATACGGTTCAAGGCCCCTTCCAGTTCCCGGACACTGGATCTCACCTGCTTCGCGATGAAGAAGGCGACATCCTCGTGCAACACGAACTTCGCGGCTTCCGCCTTCTTCAACAGGATCGCAACCCGCATCTCCAATTCAGGCGGTTCGACGGCCACCGTCAATCCCCAGCTGAATCGAGTACGCAGTCTCTCGTCCACATCAGCGATCTCCTTGGGATAGGTATCGCAAGTGATGATGATCTGCTTCTTGGCTTCGATCAGGCTGTTGAAGGCATAGAAGAATTCTTCCTGGGTACGGCTCTTCTTGGCGAAGAACTGGATATCGTCGATCAGCAACAGATCCAGCGAATGATACTGGCGCTTGAATTCATCGAAAGCTTTGTGTTCGTAAGCTTTCACGACATCCGACACATAGCGTTCTGCATGCAGGTAACGGATCTTGGCTTCTGGGCGCAAGTAACGCAGATGATTGCCGATGGCTTGCAGCAAGTGCGTCTTGCCGAGTCCGACCCCACCATAGATGAACAAGGGGTTATAGGCCGTACCCGGATTCTCCGCCACCTGCAGGGCGGCCGCACGGGCAAGTTGATTGGCACGGCCCGTGACGAAGTTATCGAAGTTAAAGGATGGATTCAGGCCACAACTTTCGGTCGCGCTCTTCGGTTTCTTGACCGCTGAGGCCTTCGGTTTGGCTGTGGAAATTACCTCTAACATGCTGTCGGGCTGGGTAGATTCCTTCGGGTCGTGACCGTTATGGTGTTTTGTTGGGGCATCAAGCAACGCCAGCTCGATCACGATGGGTGTGTTCAGCAGTTCCTCGGCAAGCAATTCGATCCGATGCAGGAAACGATCCTTCACCCATTGCTGTACGAAACGATTGGGCGCGAGCAGGCGCAAGGCGCCGTCACGTGCTTCGAATTGCAATGGTTTGATCCAGGTATTGAACTGTTGTGCGGAGAGCTCTTGCTTAAAGCGACCGAGACAAATAGACCAAAAGTTTTCCATCGGTTGCCCGATACCTCAACAGATAGTA
>CABHOJ010000005.1 GCA_902168195.1 uncultured Methylotenera sp. | reverse complement strand
TTCGATGTGGATGACACGCGTTGGTCGAAAGATCGGCTTCGTCACCGGAGCCAGCTTGGGTACCTTAGGCGGCCTGGTGGCTGCTGCCGGGTTGGTGACCTCATCAATCACGCTGCTCTGCGCGGGCACCTTCCTTGCGGGATGTTACCAGGGCTTCGCCCAGTTCTATCGCTTCGCAGCCGGTGAAGTCTCCGATGACGGTTTCAGGCCGCGTGCCATCTCGCTGGTGCTTGCCGGTGGGGTGGTGGCCGCACTCGTCGGGCCGCTTTTGGCGCGATGGGGCGGCGAACTTTTGCAGCCGACGTACACGGCGTCCTTCCTATTCCTGTCGGTCGCTTCGGCCCTGGCTGTTGGCGTGCTGCTTGGCGTGAACGTCCCGCAGAGCGTGGACACCGCCGATGAGCGGGCCGCGGTACGGCCCCTCCGTGAAATCGTGCTGCAGCCAACCTATCTCGTCGCGCTCTTCGGCGCCGTCACCGGCTATGGCATCATGATCCTCGCTATGACGGCAACACCATTGGCCATGGTGCACCATCAGCACGACTTGGGGGCCACCTCGACCGTGATCCAGCTGCATGTGCTGGGCATGTTTCTCCCCTCGTTCTTCACCGGTTCCCTCATCGCCCGATTTGGCGTGCTGCAGGTCATGCTGGCTGGCATCATGCTGCTGACCGGCCACGTGCTTTTCAGCCTCTCCGGCACCGGCTTCTATTCCTTCACGGCGGCCCTGATCCTCCTGGGTGTCGGCTGGAACTTCCTCTATATCGGCGGCACCAACCTGCTGACCCGTACCTATGCAACCGCAGAGAAAGGCAAGGCGCAGGCTGCCAATGACCTCACCATCTTCCTGGTGGGGCTCGCATCATCGCTGAGTGCCGGCATTTTGCAGAACACCATAGGTTGGCAGGCGCTCAACGTATGGCTTCTACCCTGGCTGGCCCTGACCGCTGCGGCGATCCTTTGGCTACGCATGTCGCCGAAGGGCGCCTTAATCCGCGTTTAGGCTGCGGCGGAGCGCGGACCAGTTTCAAAAGCCGCCAAACCCCTTTCCACGTTGGTCCCACCAGTCGGCTGCCGACCCAAAGATGTCATCTGCATACGACGCCACGGTTTAGGCCGCTGATGAAAGACGCTGTCTTGCAGTTCGGATGTCGCGTGCAGGCGATAGACCGAACAGTCGCCCATATTCCCGGGTGAACTGCGGCACGCTCTCATAGCCCACCGCGTAGGCCGCATTGCTGATCGCTTCTCCAAGCGAGAGCAACAGGCGACGGGCTTCAATCAGGCGCAATTGCTTTTGAAATTGCAACGGCGTCAGCGAAGTCTGCGCCCGGAAGTGCTCGTGGAAGGACGACAATCCCATACCGGCGCTTTCGGCGAGGCGCTCAACTGGCAGGGTGGTCGTGAATTCCGTTCGGATCAGGTTCACTGCTCGCGCAATGCGCTGGGCATATCCACCGGGCATACCAAGGGCGCGAATGGCGCCGCCATGCTGCCCTGACAACAGCCAGAAATGCAGTTCGCGCAGCAATTGTGCCTCTAGGATCTGTACGGCCGCCGGCCGGACCAAGAGCCGCATGAGGCGCAGAGCTACGTCAGCGACCTCGGCGTCGGTTCGATCGACCCGCACCGGCTGGCCTGCAGCGAAAGGCACTGCGCCGATTTCGGCGACGAGATCGGCAATTATGGCCGTGTCCAGTTCGACGACCACTGACACATATGGCGTTGCATGATTGGCGCGCGTGATCTGGCTGATCGTTGGTACGTCGGCCGTTATCAACAAGGATTCTCCGGCACCGAATTCAAAAGTGTGTGGTCCCATGGTGACCCGCTTGCTCCCCTGCAGCACCAGCGCCACCAAAGGACGGTTGATCGCATGCTGTAGCGCAGACGGTGTGACTTCCCGCACGACAGCGAGACCGGGAATGGGCGTCGCGGCGACACCATGCTCATTGGCGTGGGTTTCGGCAAAGCGTGCAGCGCTGGCGAGCAGAGGCGGGTTCATGAGCGAGAGGAATAACGCCGCCTTCCGTCCATATGCAAGCGCGTCGGACGATCAGGCAAGAATTGTCGAGCTTCGGGCAACTTCGATGGCGCCAGCCGGGTGATGGTTCTGCCAGCGAAAAACGCAAGGCAAGGAGCCATCCAATGAGCACCATTTCCATCATCACCGGCGGCAGCCGAGGTCTCGGTCGCAACACCGCCATCAGCATTGCCCGACACGGCGGCGACGTCATCCTGACCTACCGAACAGACGCCAATGCGGCACAGGCTGTCGTTGCCGAAATCGAGGCGCTTGGCCGCAAGGCTGTCGCCTTCCAGCTTGAGATTGGGGACGTTGCTGGTTTCCCGGCCTTCGTCGAACTGGTGAGCGCAGCGCTGAGAGATGTCTGGAACCGCGACACCTTCGATCACCTGGTCAACAATGCCGGCCATGGTGAAATGGTGTCGCTTGCCGAGACCACGGAAGCGCAGTTCGACACCATGTTCAATGTCCATGTGAAGGGCGTTTTCTTCCTCACTCAGGCGCTGCTGCCCTTGCTGGCCGATGGCGGTCGCATCGTGAACTTTTCGTCTGGCCTGACCCGCGTGTCCTATCCCGGCTTCGGCGCCTATTCTGCGGCCAAAGGTGCCGTCGAAATCCTGACACTATATATGGCCAAGGAGTTCGGCGCCCGTGGCATCACCGCCAATACGATTGCCCCGGGTGCGATCGAAACCGATTTCCTTGGCGGCGCCGTTCGCGACACACCGGCTTACAAAGCAGCCTTCGCCAGCATGATCGCCCTGGGCCGCGTCGGCTTGCCCGATGATGTCGGCCCGGCTGTTGCCAGCCTGCTTGGACCCGACAATCGTTGGGTGACCGCCCAACGTATCGAGGTGTCGGGCGGGCAGAACATCTAGTTGGACAGCAAGGGCAGGGGATCAGCATGGGGCCTTGGCCCAGACGCCTCTTTAGGCAGGTCAGCCTGAGGCGCTGCTTGGTCGTTTGGACCGTACGCACGATGGCACATTAAGAAAGGGGCCGTCGTGCGTACGTCCGCTATCTGCATCCCCCACGTCCAAAACCGGATCGTCTCCAAGCCACCCCAAGAAGAGGTGGCTCTGGAAATCTGAACAGCGGGATAAGTGGATTTTGTGCCTGATGGCGGCCAGTATGGCCGCGAACAGGAGCGAGCATGACGAGACGGCCCCGCCGCAACCATACGCCGGTGTTCAAGGCCAAAGTAGCGCTGGCTGCCATCAAGGGTGAAAAGACCCTGGCGGAACTGGCCCAGCAGTTTGACGTACATGCCAATCAGATCACCCAGTGGCGCAGCCAGTTGCTGGAAGGCGCTGCCGATGTAATTGGCGGCGATGCCCGCCCAGAGCCGACCGTGTCCACGATGGACATCAAGACGCTACACGCCAAGATCGGTCAGTTGACGCTGGAGAACGATTTTTTGGAAGGAGCGCTCAGCAAAGCCGGCCTGCTGAGCGCAAAGCGATGATTGATCGCGAGCATGAACTATCGGTGACCCGGCAGGCTGCGATGCTCGATATCAGCCGGAGCGGCGTCTACTACCTGCCAAGGCCCCTCTCGCCCGGCGATCTGGCAGTGATGCGGCGGATCGATGAACTGCATCTGGATTACCCGTTCGCCGGCGCCCGCATGCTGCGCGATCTGCTGGGTCGGGAAGGGTTTGCTCTTGGCCGGCTGCACGTGAGCACGCTCATGAAGCGTATGGGCATCG
>CABHOJ010000004.1 GCA_902168195.1 uncultured Methylotenera sp. | reverse complement strand
GTGCGGCACCACACGGTGGCGGTGCGTTCTCCGGCAAGGATCCTTCCAAGGTCGACCGCTCCGCCGCTTACGCAGCGCGGTATGTCGCCAAGAATATCGTGGCAGCCGGCCTCGCCTCGCGTTGCTTAGTGCAGGTTTCCTACGCCATCGGTGTGGCCAAGCCTACCAGCGTCATGGTGGAAACTTATGGCACCGGCAAGGTGTCGGATGACGTGCTGACCAAGCTGGTACTCGAACATTTCGACCTGCGCCCAAAAGGCATCGTCAAGATGCTCGATTTGCTGCGTCCGATCTACACCAAGAGCGCCGCATATGGTCACTTCGGCCGCGACGAGCCCGAGTTCACATGGGAAGCGACCGATAAGGCCGCCGCACTCAAGGCTGCAGCCGGTATCTAGCAAGGTTTGGCTAAATGAGAATTTAGCCTTATAATTCAATCATTAATCGAGGAACGCTGCGAGGTGGGAGTTCTTCCCACCCCAGGCTCGGTTGTCAAAGCGTAGTCCAGCTTTGTGAACGGCGTTCACCTTATTAACTCGTGCCGGGCACGGGAGATGGGTGAAGAAAGCGTTGTTCACATCGCGTTCCAGCAAGCCCCTTCCCTCCGGTCACACATTCAAGGTAGATGAAAATGAATACTGTGACTGATATCAAAGACTATGTCGTAGCCGACCTCAGCCTCGCTGATTTTGGCCGTAAGGAGATCGCGATCGCCGAGACCGAAATGCCGGGCCTCATGGCGATCCGCGAAGAATATGCACTGACCAAGCCACTCAAAGGTGCGCGCATCACCGGTTCCCTGCATATGACCATCCAGACCGCTGTGCTGATCGAGACCTTGAAGGACCTCGGCGCAGAAGTGCGCTGGGCGTCCTGTAACATCTATTCCACCCAGGACCATGCAGCAGCAGCCATCGCCGCAGGCGGCACGGCCGTATTCGCTTTCAAGGGCGAGACGCTGGAACAATATTGGGATTACACCCATCGTATCTTCGAATGGCCGGATGGCGGCTTCTCCAACATGATCCTGGACGACGGTGGCGATGCGACCCTGCTGCTGCACCTTGGTACCAAAGCGGAAAGCGATGCGACCGTACTGAACAATCCAGGCTCGGAAGAAGAGATCTGCCTGTTCAACGCCATCAAGGAAAAGCTCAAGGTCGATCCTAAGTGGTACTCCACTCGTCTTGCCCACATCAAGGGTGTGACCGAAGAGACCACGACCGGCGTGCATCGCCTCTACCAGATGCACAAGGAAGGCCGCCTGGCGTTCCCTGCGATCAACGTCAATGATTCCGTGACCAAGTCCAAGTTCGACAATCTATACGGTTGTCGTGAGTCCTTAGTAGACGCCATCAAGCGCGCGACCGATGTCATGATCGCCGGCAAGGTGGCTGTCGTGGCAGGGTATGGCGATGTGGGCAAGGGCTCTGCCCAGGCACTGCGTGCCTTGTCCGCGCAGGTTTGGGTGACCGAGATCGACCCGATCTGTGCACTGCAGGCAGCGATGGAAGGTTATCGTGTCGTCACCATGGATTACGCCGCTGAGCATGCTGACATTTTCGTAACTGCCACCGGCAACTACCATGTCATTACGCATGAGCACATGAAGATGATGAAGGACCAGGCCATCGTCTGCAACATCGGCCACTTCGACAACGAGATCGATGTCGCCTCCCTCGAAAAGTACGAGTGGGACGAGATCAAGCCGCAAGTCGATCATGTGATCTTCCCCGATGGCAAGCGTATCATCCTGCTGGCCAAGGGCCGTCTGGTGAATCTGGGTTGCGGTACCGGCCATCCTAGCTACGTGATGAGCTCGTCGTTCGCCAACCAGACCATCGCTCAGATCGAGCTGTTTGCGAATACCGACAAGTATCCGGTCGGCGTCTATACCTTGCCTAAGCATCTGGATGAGAAGGTCGCCGTACTTCAGCTGAAGAAGCTCAACGCGCAATTGACCGAGCTCACCGATCAGCAGGCTGCGTATATCGGCGTGACGAAACAAGGTCCGTTCAAGCCAGACCACTACCGTTACTAAGTTTGAGTTCGTGAAATGATAGACAGGCGGCCCGCGGGCTCGTCTGTCTTCTCTATTCGACACAATGCACCCGAGGAGAGCAGCATGAGATTGATCATTGTATGGTTGCTGAATGCGCTGGCCTTGCTGGCCGTCGCTTACCTGATGCCGTCGATCCATGTCGCAGGCTTCACCGGTGCGCTCATCGCCGCTGCTGTCATCGGTCTCGTGAACATGCTGATCAGGCCCGTCCTGGTCTTACTGACTTTGCCGGTCACTGTGCTGACGCTAGGCTTGTTCATCTTCGTGATCAATGGTCTGCTATTTTTCCTGGTAGGGCATTTTCTCGAAGGTTTCGAGGTGCGCAGCTTATTGTCCGGCATCCTCGGCGCGATCCTGTACAGCCTGATCTCCTGGGCGCTGACCGCGCTGGTGTTGGGCGATAAAGATTAAGACGACAAAGATTAAGAAGAGCGAAGTTGAAGAATTCCCCTGTGATCAGTTTTGAGTTTTTCCCGCCAAAAACGGCGGAAGGGATCGCCAAGTTGCGAGAGGCGCGTGCGCAACTCGCCAAGCTCCATCCCAAGTTCTTTTCCGTGACGTTTGGCGCGGGTGGTTCGACCAGGGACCGCACGCTGGACACGGTGCTGGAGATCCAGGCTGAGGGTTATGAGGCGGCGCCTCATATCTCCTGTATCTCATCCAGCAAGGAGGAGATCCGTGATCTGCTGGAACGCTATCGCCAAAACGATATCCGTCACCTTGTCGCGCTGCGCGGCGACATTCCTTCAGGCGAAGCTAGTGCCGGTGATTTCAGGTATGCGAATGAGCTGGTCGCGTTCATTCGCCAGGAGACAGGGGATTGGTTCGATATTGAAGTAGCGGCTTATCCCGAGTTCCATCCGGAATCAGCTTCCCCAAGTGCCGATCTCATGAGTTTCAAGCGTAAGGTGGATGCCGGTGCCAACTCCGCGATCACACAGTATTTCTATAATGCCGATGCCTACTTCAGGTTCATCGAGCAATGTGATGCGCTAGGCATCGATGTGCCGATCGTACCAGGAGTCATGCCGATCTATAACTTCACGCAGTTGGCCCGATTCTCTGGCGTGTGTGGCGCAGATATCCCGCGTTGGCTGCGATTGCGCTTGCAGGACTACGGCGATGATCTGGCGTCTTTGCGGGATTTCGGTACGGATGTGGTGACGGACTTGTGTGAAAAGCTCATCGCTGGCGGAGCACCAGGCTTGCATTTCTATACGCTGAATCAAGCGAATACGATCTCCACCATCATCCAGCGACTGGATATCAAGTAATACATCAGGCTCAGGCACATGGCGACATGCGCCTGAACACCTTTCTTAGTGCAGCGTCGGCCTGCTCTCGTTGAACATGGCGTCTTCAACGAAGAGATAATCACTGGCCTTGTCCTGGTTCCAGAGCGCCATCAAGACGATCCAGCGGATCTCCTCGAGGCTGATCTCGGACTGCGGCAATGCCATCGCACGATCGATCACCAGCTCTCGCTGACTCGGATTCAGTACGTTGGCTTGTTCCAGGAACATCATGAAGCTGAGGCTTTCATGACTGATCTTTTTGGTTTCTGGCTCGGTGTAGACCCGGAAACCGGTGGCATGGCCAGCCACAGAGGGTTGGTCGGTCATGGCTTCGAGCTGATCGAACCAATCGAAGGCACCGTCGATGTCTTGTTGGTCGAATCCTGCTGCGAATAGTTCTTTTGCTAACGTGCTTTGGTCGGGACGGATATCTGCTTCAAAGTAATTTTCGAACATGTACACCAAGACTTCGAACATAGATTCCCCAATCGAGTAGTTCCGGTCAGGCGATGCGCTGGTAACGCCCTCCCGGTAGAGAGGCTATTTTATTTTCCAACTCCAGCACCAACAGAATGGCTGAAAGGTTTTCGCTCGTCAAGCCGCTGCGCTCGATCAAAGTATCCATATTGATAGGGTCGAAACCCATGGAATCCAGCACTGGATGGGCTTCTGAGGCTATTTGAGGTGTGTGATTCGGCATACTACCGGTTGTAAAAATATCTAATTCGTCCACTATATCTTGTATGTTGTCGACCAACTTCGCGCCTTGCTTGATGAGTTGATGGCAGCCCTTCGACACAGGCGAATGGATGGAGCCGGGGATGGCGAAGACCTCACGGCCTTGTTCCGCAGCAAGTTTGGCTGTGATCAATGATCCACTCTGGATATTGGCTTCGACAACCAGTGTACCCAGGGAAAGACCGCTGATGATGCGATTGCGGCGCGGGAAGTTCTGCGCGCGCGAAGGGGTGCCAAGCGGGAATTCGGAAATGATCAAACCGCGCTCCACGATCTGATGCGCAAGTTCACGATGCTTTGCCGGATAGACGATGTCCAGCCCGGTGCCGACCACTGCGATCGTGGCGCCATTGGCGCGCAGTGCGCCCCGGTGCGCGGCACCATCGATGCCCAACGCCATACCGCTCACCACACATAATCCTGAGTTGCAGAGCGCATAGGCGAACTCTTCCGCGTTCTTCTCGCCTTGCGCAGTGGCATTGCGGCTGCCGACCATGGCGATGGCTTTGCGCTCCAGTACGGATAGATCGCCCTTGGCGTAAAGGATAGGCGGGGGATCGGAGATTTCCAGCAAGGCTTGGGGATAGTGGCCGTCCGAGAGCGTGACGAGATGGTTGTTCTCTTGCTTCAGCCAATCGATGCTGGTTTGCAATCGCTCAGGTTCGCCGCCTTGCGCGATCGCTTCTGCGATATCCCGACTGACAACATCCTTGAGCTGGCTGATGGAGGCGGCGCAGATGGCCGCCGGTTCACCGAAGGCGCTGAGGAGCTTGCACAGGGTTTGACTGCCAAGTCCGGGAATCAGACTGAGCGCTATCCAGAGACGCGCTTCTTCCTGGTCGATGACCGCCATTCGTACCTGGATCTAGGGGGTTTCGACCATGTCCAGCACATTGATAGGATCGCTGGCTTGCATGACCAGCGCGTAAGAGACGCGTTCGAAGGTACGGAAGATCATCAGCAAGCCGATGCGTTCGTTAGGTAGCTTGATCAGCGAAGGATCGAGCTTCTCTCCCGCTTTCTTCGCAGATTCCGGTGTCTCGGTGGAAGTCACGTAGGCCCCGGTGCTCCAGTCATAAGGCTTGTTCTTGTTCTCCGGCCAGCGATATGGCTTGTACTCGCGTCGGTTGCCCGAAGGCATCTGTACCAGTTTGCCGGTACGCTTGATCGCCAATACATGCCCTTCTTCCATGCCGTCCGCAGTACCGAGGTTGATGCTGACGATGGAGTTGGCACCGACTTCGGCCACACCGCCATGCACCGTCAGGATACGACCTGTGACTTCATTGAACGGAGCACGGGGCACGAAACTGTTCTGCAAGGTGTCGGGTGCAGGAACCAATCTGTCCTGCTTGAAGATCTCTTCCTTGGCGCGGATCACTTCGACCGTAGCCGGCGCACCGAATTTCTTCACTCTAGCATCGCCCAGATAGACGGCTTCCGTGCCCAACACTGCTTTGGTATCGGGATCGATCAGCACCTTGCCTGGCCGATAGATATGCCATTGGCGGCCATCGCCTTCATCCACGCGGCTGACATAGATGTTGGTACCAGGGGCGAGCACCAGGCGGTTGTCAGGGCCGCTGACGATCATCGGGGCTGAATTGAGTTCATCGTTGTTGATCACCAGGGGCTGCGTGAGGAAAGGCGAGATCACGTTAGGCTGGATAGTCGGAATGGCCGCTTTTTCAAGTGCTTCTTCACGGACGGTAGGTTCGAGTGTGACCGTGTTCTCGCTGAGCAGGCGGAGCTGCGGATCGCCGCTGCTCATATCCAGCACGACAACATCCCCGGGATAGATGCGGTGTGGATTCTTGATCTGTTCGCGGTTCATGCGCCAGACTTTTGGCCACTGCCAGGGGTCTTTGAGGAACTTGGCGGAGATGCCCCACAAGGTGTCGCCTTTGACGACGACATGACGCTCTGGGTGATTGTCCTGCAACTCGACGGTATCGGCCATTGCAGGCAAAGCCAGGCAACAAAGCAACAGCGGCGTTATAATATATTTATTCATGTTGGTGGCCCCGATCCTTTAGCGCAGAATCCCTAATCCGCGAAGTCGCATTAAATTCTGCATGTAATTCATTCAACAATCAAGCTTTTATGGCATTCCTTATTTTATGGCGATCCTAGATATCCTCAATTATCCAGACCCGCGCCTGCATACCGTCGCAGCCCCGGTGAAAACCGTGGATGCGCGCATCCGCCGGCTGGTCGATGACATGGCGGAGACCATGTATGCGGCGCCCGGCATCGGCCTGGCGGCGACGCAGGTCAACGTGCACGAGCAAGTCATCGTCATCGATACCAGTGAGGATAAACGTGACCTCAAAGTATTCATCAACCCGAGGATCGTCAACGCCTGCGGCAAGCAACAGTATGAGGAAGGCTGTCTTTCCGTACCTGGCGTCTATGAGACCGTGACGCGAGCGGAGAGCATCACAGTGGAAGCCCTCGGTCATGACGGCCAGCCATTTACGCTCGACGCGGAGGGCTTGCTGGCAGTGTGCATCCAGCACGAGATGGACCATTTGCTGGGCAAGGTCTTCGTCGAGTACCTTTCGCCTCTCAAGCAATCCCGTATCAAGAACAAGATGAAGAAACGGCAGCGCGATCGTTGATGCCTGCGCTCAAAGTGATATTCGCGGGTACGCCTGATTTCGCCGTGCCTGCTCTGCAAGCGTTGATCGACTCCCGGCATGAGGTCAGTTTCGTCCTGACGCAACCCGATCGACCTGCCGGTCGTGGCATGAAGCTCAAGGCCAGCCCCGTCAAACAACTCGCGCTAGCGCACGACATTCCCGTATTCCAGCCGGAGACCTTGAAGGATCCTGCCGTGCAGGCGCGCATCGCGCAAGAGCAAGCCGATGTCATGATCGTTGCGGCCTATGGTCTCATCATCCCGACCCTGGTCCTCGATATGCCGCGACTCGGATGCTATAACATCCATGCCTCGTTGCTGCCTAGGTGGCGAGGCGCTGCACCGATTCAGCGTGCCTTGCTGGCAGGCGACAGCGAGACTGGCGTCACCATCATGGAAGTGGTGCCGGCGCTCGATGCCGGTGCGATGGTCAGCAAAGGTGTGTTGCCGATCAGCGAGCGTTCGACTGCGCAGAGCCTGCATGACGGATTGGCTGCGATCGGCGGCAAGCTGATGGTGGAAGCGATGGACAGATTGTGCGAGACCGGTGCACTCGAGGCGGAACCGCAGGATACGGCCTTGGTGACTTATGCCGAGAAGTTGCAGAAATCGGAAGCGATAATCGACTGGACGGATAGCGCAATTGCCATCTCGCGCCAGGTCAGGGCATTCAACCCTTTTCCGGTCGCCCAAAGTCCGCTACATGGCGAAGCTTGCCGTATCTGGATGGCGACGGCCCAAGCCGGCGAAGGTAAGCCTGGCGAAATCGTCGCGATCGGCGACACCATTTTGATCGGCACCAGAGAGGGCTTATTGTCCGTCGAGGAGCTGCAGTTGCCAGGCGGCAAGCGCCTGGCTGTTAAAGATTTCATGGCGGGGCGCAGGCTTAAGGTCGGCGATCGCTTCGGCGATTGAATTTCGTCGTTCCGCCCGCATCTAAGGGAACGACTGAAGCTATTTTCAGGATTGATGAAGGAACAACGATGTTAGGTAATTGGTTCAAGACGACCATTCTGATGGCCGGTATCGTCGTACTGTTCGGTACCGTAGGTGCGGCGCTTGGCGGCGCCAGCGGCATGTTGATCGCACTGGTATTCGCCGGGGCCATGAATATCTACGCCTACTGGTTCTCCGACAAGGCCGTGCTGAAGATGTACAACGCGCGTGAAGTCGATGCGCAGTCAGCCCCCAAATTCTATGCCATGGTGAAAGAACTGGCACAGAACGCCGGCTTGCCGATGCCCAAGGTGTATATCATCGATGAGCAGCAACCCAACGCCTTTGCGACCGGACGGGATCCGGAGCATGCGGCGGTAGCAGCTACCACTGGTATCATGCGCATCCTGTCGGAACGCGAACTGCGGGGCGTCATGGCGCACGAGCTGGCCCACGTCAAGCATCGCGACACCCTGATCTCCACCATCTCTGCCACGATCGCCGGCGCCATCTCATCGATCGCGCAATTCGGCATGTTGTTCTCTGGCGGCGGCCGCGATCGCGGCGTTCATCCGGCAGTCGCACTGCTGATCATGATCGTCGCGCCACTGGCAGCCATGCTGATCCAGATGGCGATCTCGCGCGCGCGCGAGTTCGAGGCGGACAAAGGCGGTGCCGAGATCAGCGGTGATCCGGAAGCCCTTGCTTCCGCCTTGAAGAAGATCCACGACTATGCGCATCAGATCCCGATGGACACAGCGGAGCAACACCCTGAGACCGCTCAGATGATGATCATCAACCCGCTGTCCGCCGGTGGCTTGAAGGGTCTGTTCAGTACCCATCCGCAGACGGAAGCGCGCGTCGCCAAGCTGATGGCCATGGTGCGCTGATCGGCATATCGCGTTGTATCTCTCACAACAGATCGCCGCTGAGGCCATCGAGCATGTCCTCGGCGGCCGCAATCTCACTTTGACGCTGGAAAGCGTCTTTCGCAGACATCCACACATCACGCCACAACAGCGGGCGGTCGCCCAGGACCTGAGCTACGGCGCACTACGCTTCTATGGCGAGCTTGAGGCCCTGTTGCAACAGCTGCTGCAGAAGCCCCTGACGGATCAGCGGCTGCATTGCTTGTTGCTGGTGGCGATGTATCAGCTCAACCATGACCGTGCAGCTGCCCATACCATCGTCGATCAGGCGGTCAAAGCGGCGGGGCATTTCAAGATGCAGTGGGCGAAGGGCTTGGTCAATGCCGTGTTGCGCAATTTCCTGCGACAGGAAGCAGCGCTCAAGCATGCGCTAGGCACGGACGAGGTGGCGCAGTTCAGTTATCCGCAATGGTGGATCGACAAGGTTCGTGCGCAGTACCCGAGCCAATGGCAGGCCATCCTTGAAGCGGGCAATCTGCATCCTCCCTTGACCTTGCGCGTCAACCTTACCCGTACTACGCCCCAGGACTACTGCACCCGCCTCAAGGCGCAGGATATCGCCGCCAGGGTAGTTGGCCCGCAAGCGGTGATGCTCGAGAAGGCGATGCCGGTCGAGAAGATCCCGGGATTTCTGCAAGGCGAGGTTTCCGTACAGGATGCAGGGGCTCAGCATGCGGGCAGGTTGCTGGACGTGAAGGAGGGGATGCGTGTGCTTGACGCCTGCTGCGCGCCTGGCGGCAAGACCGGTCATATCCTCGAACTGGCCGATCTGGAGATGCTGGCGATCGACACCGAGCCCGTCAGGTTGCAACGCACCAGAAGCAACCTGGACCGCATCGGTGTCAACGCCAGCTTGTTGGTGGCAGATGCCGGCGCATCCCAGTCATGGTGGGACGGCAAACCCTACGACCGTATCCTTGCCGATGTACCTTGTACCGCATCCGGCATCGTCAGGCGACATGTCGATATCAAATGGTTGCGTCGGCCGG
>CABHOJ010000003.1 GCA_902168195.1 uncultured Methylotenera sp. | reverse complement strand
AAGGTACGCAGTCACGGAACAAGTCCGCTCCTACTGTTTGTATGCACACGGTTTCAGGATCTATTTCACTCCCCTTCCGGGGTTCTTTTCGCCTTTCCCTCACGGTACTGGTTCACTATCGGTCGATTACGAGTATTTAGCCTTGGAGGATGGTCCCCCCATGTTCAGACAGGATTTCACGTGTCCCGCCCTACTTGTCGCAACCCTAGTTCCACACACGGGATTTCGTATACGGGGCTATCACCCGCTATGGCCGGACTTTCCATTCCGTTCTACTATCGCATGTGCTAAAAGTTGCAGGCTCTTCCGGGTTCGCTCGCCACTACTTCCGGAATCTCGGTTGATTTCTTTTCCTCGAGCTACTTAGATGTTTCAGTTCACTCGGTTCGCCACCATGCCCCTATGTATTCAGAGCAGGTTACCCTTGCGGGTGGGTTTCCCCATTCGGACATCTACGGATCAAAGCTTGTTTGCCAGCTCCCCGTAGCTTTTCGCAGGCTACCACGTCCTTCATCGCCTGTAATCGCCAAGGCATCCACCATATGCACTTATTCGCTTGACCCTATAACGTTGAGACCTGAGCCCTTTTAAACTCAAACCCCGCGATGCATGAGACATCCGTTACAGGTTTTCTAAAGCACATCATCCAACAACACCAAGCAGTGTCATTGAACTTGAGTTAACCGTCTTATTGCCAATCCAGTTAGAGAACTGGATCAGAACTTAACGCGTTAAAACATTTTGATTTTGCAATCAATTACTACCCAATTTGAACACGCAGAACCTCATCACAAAGTTCCTGTGTTCTCTTTACTTCTTCCATTTTGTTAAAGATCAGTCCAGCTTAAAAAAGCCAGAAGCAAACCCTGTCAACACGACAAGTCTTGCTTCTAACTTCTACACATCAAAGAATGGTGGAGGATGACGGGATCGAACCGACGACCCCCTGCTTGCAAAGCAGGTGCTCTCCCAGCTGAGCTAATCCCCCGTATTTCAGGTGAATCTGGTGGGTCTGGTTGGACTCGAACCAACGACCCCCGCCTTATCAAGACGGTGCTCTAACCAGCTGAGCTACAGACCCTATAAGGTAATGACGTCGCCATCATTTAGGTAGGCCAATCTTTGATGCGCTCTTTTGAACAACCGATAAGTGTGAATGCTTGCAGCCAGGATTTTCTCTAGAAAGGAGGTGATCCAGCCGCACCTTCCGATACGGCTACCTTGTTACGACTTCACCCCAGTCATGAATCCTACCGTGGTAAGCGTCCCCCTTACGGTTAGACTACCTACTTCTGGTAGAACCCACTCCCATGGTGTGACGGGCGGTGTGTACAAGGCCCGGGAACGTATTCACCGCGACATGCTGATCCGCGATTACTAGCGATTCCGACTTCATGCAGTCGAGTTGCAGACTGCAATCCGGACTACGATCGGCTTTCTGGGATTGGCTCCCCCTCGCGGGTTGGCAACCCTCTGTACCGACCATTGTATTACGTGTGAAGCCCTGGCCATAAGGGCCATGAGGACTTGACGTCATCCCCACCTTCCTCCGGTTTGTCACCGGCAGTCCCAATAAAGTGCCCAACTAAATGATGGCAATTATTGGCAAGGGTTGCGCTCGTTGCGGGACTTAACCCAACATCTCACGACACGAGCTGACGACAGCCATGCAGCACCTGTGTCCACTTTCCCTTTCGGGCACCTAATGCATCTCTGCTTCGTTAGTGGCATGTCAAGGCCAGGTAAGGTTTTTCGCGTTGCATCGAATTAATCCACATAATCCACCGCTTGTGCGGGCCCCCGTCAATTCCTTTGAGTTTTAATCTTGCGACCGTACTCCCCAGGCGGTCTACTTCACGCGTTAGCTGCGTTACTAATGGATTTTACTCCACCAACAACTAGTAGACATCGTTTAGGGCGTGGACTACCAGGGTATCTAATCCTGTTTGCTCCCCACGCTTTCGAGCATGAGCGTCAGTATTAGGCCAGGGGGCTGCCTTCGCCATTGGTATTCCTCCACATCTCTACGCATTTCACTGCTACACGTGGAATTCTACCCCCCTCTCCCATACTCTAGCCCTGTAGTTTCAAACGCAGTTCCCAGGTTGAGCCCGGGGATTTCACATCTGACTTACAGAACCGCCTGCGCTCGCTTTACGCCCAGTAATTCCGATTAACGCTCGCACCCTACGTATTACCGCGGCTGCTGGCACGTAGTTAGCCGGTGCTTCTTATCAAGGTACCGTCATTAACTTAGATTATTCGTCTAAATCGTTTCTTCCCTTGCGAAAGAGCTTTACAACCCGAAGGCCTTCTTCACTCACGCGGCATGGCTGGATCAGGGTTGCCCCCATTGTCCAAAATTCCCCACTGCTGCCTCCCGTAGGAGTCTGGGCCGTGTCTCAGTCCCAGTGTGGCTGGTCGTCCTCTCAGACCAGCTACTGATCGTCGCCTTGGTGGGCCTTTACCCCACCAACTAGCTAATCAGATATCGGCCGCTCCATCAACGTGAGGTCCGAAGATCCCCCACTTTCCCCCTCAGGGCGTATGCGGTATTAGCTAATCTTTCGACTAGTTATCCCCCATTATTGGACACGTTCCGATATATTACTCACCCGTTCGCCACTCGCCACCAGGAGCAAGCTCCCGTGCTGCCGTTCGACTTGCATGTGTAAAGCATGCCGCCAGCGTTCAATCTGAGCCAGGATCAAACTCTTCAGTTTAATTCCGACTATTACTTGTTGCCCCAGTAAAGGGGCAGGTATATCGCTTGGCTTAATTCTCAAATGAATCTAGGTATTGCTACAAAGTTTCATTCAAGGTGTTTAAGCACTTGTATCTTGAGTCGCCCAACATGACCGAAGCCACATCAGGTCGTGCCCAACCACAAGCACTCACACCTATCGATTGTTCATTTTGTTAAAGAGCGGTCGCTACGTCAGTAACGAGAGGGGCGCATTATACAGACCGTGTTGATTTGGTCAAGGGATAAACAGAACTTTTTACTGCGTTTCGTTTTTTCCTGCACGCCCGTCGTTCAAGCGAGCCGCGCATTCTACAGACCCTATGCCAATGGTCAATAGCTTTGCGCGAAAAATTTAAGAAAGGGTGATCCTGGCGAATTTCCGCTTGCCCACCTGCGCAACGACAGTGACGCCTCGCGCTAGCGTCAAGCTCTTGTCAGTGACCTTCTCGCTATCGAGCTTGATCCCTCCCTGCTCGATCGCACGGAAGGCTTCCGAAGTGCTGGCGACAAGGCCCGCTTGCTTCAATAACTGGGCGATGCCGATCGTGTCGCTTTCCAAATTCAGTGTCACTTGCGGCACATCGTCCGGGATGCCGCCCTTGGAACGTAACTCGAAATCGGTGAGCGCTTCTTCCGCCGCAGTCCTGGAATGGAAGCGCGTGACGATCTCTTGTGCAAACGCCACTTTGACGTCGCGCGGATTGGCGCCGGCTTCGACATCGCGCTTCCATTGGGCGATGGTGTCGAGCGATTCGAACGACAACAATTCGATGTAGCGCCACATCAGCTCATCGGATATCGACATGATCTTGCTGAAGATGATATTGGCAGGCTCAGCCACACCGATATAGTTGCCGAGGGATTTCGACATCTTGTTGACGCCATCGAGGCCCTCCAGCAAAGGCATGGTGAGCACCACTTGCTGTGGCTGACCGTGATGCTTCTGCAGCTCACGCCCCATGAGCAGATTGAACTTCTGATCGGTACCACCGAGCTCCACATCGGCCTTCAGTGCCACGGAATCGTATCCTTGCAGTAGAGGATAGAGGAACTCATGGATCGCGATCGGCTGATTGTTGTGATAGCGCTTGTGGAAGTCATCGCGCTCCAGCATACGCGCCACAGTGTGCGTGGCCGCCAGTTTCAACATGCCCGCGGCACCTAGCTCATTAAGCCATTTAGAATTGAAGACGACTTCCGTCTGTTCTGGCTTCAATATCTTGAAGACCTGCTCGGCGTAGGACTTGGCATTCTCCTGCACTTGCTCCACCGTCAATGGAGGTCGCGTGGCGCTTTTGCCGGTCGGATCGCCGATCATGCCGGTGAAATCCCCGATCAGGAACAAAATGTGATGGCCGAGATCCTGGAACTGACGCAACTTGTTGAGCAGTACCGTATGACCCAGATGCAAATCCGGGGCGGTCGGGTCGAACCCGGCCTTGATCCTCAGCGGCCTGCCAAGCTTCAGCTTGTCGATGAGCTCCTGCTCGATCAACAGCTCGTCACTGCCACGCTTGATGATGGCCAGACTTTCATTGAGTTGCGTCATGCTTATCTTTAGTCCTTACGTACTTATCGCTTTCAATCTGCAGGGTTTTTCTGTTAGGATTGCCCGTCCGATCCCGTTATTTGAGGTAGTGCCGGTGCAGCAGAACGATCCTACTCATAAGCCAAGTATTCTAGCGCAAAACCCCACATTTAAAGAACGTAAGCTCCGCCTGCGTTGGTTGCTGGCGATTTCCAGCATCCCGCTGTTCGGAATCTATGCCGCCTTCGGTATCGCACCGCAAACCGTGGTCGAAGACATCCCGGTCGCCACCGTGGTCGAAGAATTGACATTGCCAGAATATAACGTCAGTGCAATTACAACCGACGTCGACCAGAAGCAATTCTGGCAAACCGATGTGGTTCGTCGTGACGATACGCTATCGAGCCTCATGGCGCGCCTCAATGTGACCAATGCTGAAGCCCTGAATTTCTTGCGCACCAACCCAGCTGCCAGTGGCCTCGCTTCGCAGCTCATTCCGGGAAGGTCTATCCAGGCCCAGACCACCGAAGATGGGGAATTGCTCACGCTGGAATATACTAACGGCAACGCCACGGTACTGCATATCGAACGTACGGATTCCGGTTATCAGGCAGAACTTCACGATGCCAGCTTCAAAACCCATAGCATTTTGAAAACTGCAGAGATCAAAAGCTCGTTGTTCGGCGCCACCGATGAAGCCGGCATCCCTGATGCCATTGCCATCCAGCTTGCCGAAATCTTCTCCTCGGATATCGACTTTCACAGCGACCTTCGCAAAGGAGATCGTTTCGTCGTCGTCTATGAGGCGAGCTACAGCAACGGGGAAATGATACGGACGGGCCAGGTACTGGCCGCGGAGTTCGTCAATAACGGCAAGACCTATCGCGCCGTGCGATATCGCGACCCAGATGGCCAAGTGGGTTATTACACGCCTGAAGGTAAGAGCCTGCATAAATCCTTCTTGCGCTCACCGCTGGAATTCTCCCGCATCAGCTCGGGTTTCAGCCTCGGTCGGTTCCATCCTATCCTGCAGAAGATGCGCGCCCATAAAGGCGTAGATTACGCAGCTCCGACGGGCACACGTATCAAGGCCTCTGCGGATGGTGTCGTCGATTTCGTCGGTGTCAAAGGCGGCTACGGCAATGTCATCATCTTGCGTCACGCCAACGGCATCAGTACGGTATATGGCCATCTTTCGCGCTTCGCCGCCGGCCTGCGCAAAGGCACACGCATCTCCCAAGGCGAGATCATCGGCTTTGTCGGTATGTCAGGCATGGCGACCGGACCTCATTTGCATTACGAGTTCCTCATGAACGGGCAGCATCGTGATCCGCTGAAAGTCGCTTTGCCGGCCTCACAACCCATTAAATCCAAGTACGTAGCTGATTTTGAATCCAGCAGCGCGGAACTGGTAGCCCAAATCAACCTGCTCAGCGCAAGTAACCTGGCTTCTCTTGAATAGTGGCTAGCGAGCTGTTCATCGGCTTGATGTCCGGCACCAGCCTGGACGGAGTCGATGCTGTCATTCTGGAACGAGCATCTGAGCAAGTCCTTATCCGGCATACGGGCTTTGAGCCTTATCCGAGCGAACTACGCGATATCTTGCTTGCCTTGCAACATCCCGCTCAGGATGAACTGCATCAGACAGCGCTGGTTTCCAATCAACTTGCCCGACTTTATGCAAAAGCAGTCAACCAGGTGTTGGTGTCATCCGGCATAGCGCCGCAGCAGATCACCGCCATCGGTTGTCATGGACAAACCATCCGCCACCGTCCAGAAGCTGGCTATACCCTGCAGATCGGCAATGCGGCGTTGCTCGCTGAGTTGACAGGGATCACCGTCGTTAGCGACTTCCGTAGTCGGGATATCGCTGCTGGAGGCCAAGGTGCGCCGCTTGTGCCCGCTTTCCATCAAGCGGTATTCGGCGCAACAGGGCTCAACCGTGTGATCCTGAATATCGGCGGCATCGCCAATATCACCGTGTTACCCGGAACAGGTCCGGTCACAGGCTTCGATACCGGGCCCGGCAACCTCCTGATGGACGCGTGGGCCACGAAACATTTGGGCAAACGATATGACGGGAATGGCGATTGGGCTGCGAGTGGCACTGTGATCGAATCTCTTTTGCAAAGCTGTCTCGACGAACCCTTTTTTGATCTGCCACCCCCGAAGAGCACAGGCCGCGATCTCTTCAATCTGGTCTGGCTAGCCTCGAAGATCACGGATCGCATGACGCCGGCTGATGTACAGCGCACCCTGCTTGAACTTACCACTGTGAGTATCGCCGATGCGATCCTCAAGCACTGCGATGAGGTCGATGAAGTCTATGTCTGTGGCGGCGGGGCGCACAATGCGGCACTATTGAATGGATTACGCGGCAAATTGCCGCATGCCAGTATCCTGTTGACCGATACACTGGGCATCTCTGCCGATTGGGTAGAAGCGGCCGCTTTTGGCTGGCTCGCTAGCCAAGCCTTGCATCGGGCGCCCGGCAACTTACCTGAGGTGACTGGCGCGAAAGGTGAGAGAATATTGGGCGCGGTTTATGCTAGCTGAATTTAAGCATCCAACATCTTTGAAACAAACGATAACGTTATGAAACCTACTAAAGTCACTTTGACATTCGATGACGGCTCCGCGCCGATCGATCTGCCTATTGTTTCAGGCAATCTTGGCGCTAGCGTCATCGATATCCGCCAACTCGGTAAGCACGGCATCTTCACCTACGATCCGGGCTTCTTGTCCACGGCCTCGTGCAGTTCCGAGATCACTTACATCGATGGGGATGAAGGCCTGCTGTATTACCGCGGCTACCCGATCCAGCAATTGGCGGAGCATTGCGATTTTCTGGAAGTCTCGTATCTACTAATGCATGGCGAGCTGCCGAATCAGGCACAGAAGGAGACCTTCGTCGGCACGATCAATCGCCACACCATGCTGCACGACCAGCTCAACAACATCTTCCGCGGCTTCCGCCGCGACGCGCACCCGATGGCCGTCATGGTCGGCGTGGTGGGTTCGATGTCCGCTTTCTATAACGATTCGATGGATGTGCGAGACCCCAAGGTACGCGAAGTAGCCGCTTATCGCTTGCTGGCCAAGGTCCCGACCGTGGCGGCCTGGAGCTACAAGTACAACCTTGGACAGCCCTTCATGTATCCGCAAAAGCGTTATAACTTCGCGGAAAACTTCATGCACATGATGTTCGCCACCCCGACTGAGGATTACGAGCCTAACCCGGTGCTGGCCAAGGCCTTCGATCGCATCCTCATCCTGCATGCCGACCATGAGCAGAACGCGTCGACATCGACCGTGCGACTGGCAGGCTCCAGCGGCGCCAACCCATTCGCTTGTGTGGCCGCCGGCATCGCCTCGCTCTGGGGTCCGGCACATGGTGGGGCCAATGAAGCCACGTTAAAGATGCTGGAAGAGATCGGTGACGTCAGCCGCATCGGCGAGTACATCAAACGCGCCAAGGACAAGACCGATTCGTTCCGGCTCATGGGCTTCGGCCATCGCGTCTACAGGAACATGGATCCACGTGCGGCGATCATGCGCGAGACCTGCCATCAGGTGCTGGATGAAATGGGACTCAACGACGACCCGATGTTCAAGCTTGCGCTCAAACTGGAGCAGATCGCGCTCGAAGACGAATATTTCGTCAGCAAACAACTGTATCCGAACGTCGACTTCTATTCCGGCATCGTCATGCGCGCCATGGGCATTCCCAACTCCATGTTCACGGCGATCTTTGCCCTGGCCAGAACGGCAGGATGGGTGGCGCAATGGAACGAGATGCTGTCGGATCCCGAAGCGAGGATCGGCAGGCCGCGCCAGCTGTACACTGGTGCGCCGCGTCGCGAGTTCGTCTCGCTAGATAAACGATAGGCAATAAAAAAGGCACCTCAGGCGCCTTTTTTATTGCCTATCCGTCAATCTCAGATCAGACCGAGAAAGAGGATCCACACCCACAGGTCGTGGTCGCGTTCGGGTTGCGAATGACGAATTGCGAACCCTGCAGGCTGTCCTGATAATCGATCTCTGCGCCCATGAGGTATTGCAGGCTCATCGGGTCGATCAACAAGGTCACGGCATCCTTCTGCACTTGGGTATCATCCTCGTTCACTGTGTCTTCAAAGGTAAATCCGTACTGGAAACCCGAACAACCGCCACCGCTGACGAAAACGCGCAGCTTAAGATCGGGAGAACCCTCTTCTTCGATGAGCTCTTTCACCTTCTTGGCCGCGTTGTCGGTAAAGACCAATGGGCTTGGCATTTCAGTCACTGCATTCATGATGTGCTCCTAAATTCCTAATCAAACATTATCCTGCGTGAGAGACTGCAGGTCAATCAAAGACTTACGAAGTCTTCTCAACCAATAGCGGGTCGATAGCCGACTCGATCTCACCATCACCCAGATAGATCAACTTACCTTCCACCACGGCCCCGGTGTGCATTTCCAGAGATTTATAGTACACATCTCCAGTGACCCTGGATTTGGTCTGCAGTTCAAGGTAGTGACTCGCCCTCACGGGTCCGACCACTTTGCCGTTGATCACGATCTGCGAGACCGTGACAGCGCCCTCGATCCGGCCATGCTCACTAAGGATCAGGGTACCGGGACTATCGGTCTTTTCAGTCACATTGCCGCGCACACTCCCATCGACGCGGATACCGCCCGTGAACTGGATATCTCCAGCAATGTGGGTGTCAACACCGACCAAGGTATCGATACGGTTCTGCGGTTTATTACGGTTCTTCGAAAACATGCAATGCCTCGTTCGGACAATGACTCAGGCCGGCAAGTCCACCCTTTGACTAATCTTGGGTTGGCTTGCCCCAATTTCAATGAAGCTTGCTTCAATATTTTCCACGTTCATGCCCTCAGGCAGGGTGAACGTGCCATCCAGACGTTGATAATACTTGAAATTGATTTTCATCGCCTGTGATGCGTTCACGTCGAGGTCAACGGGGACCGACATTGGCTGGCCGTTCTTGGTGCCGTTCAACATCAGCCGCATCTGTCCCTGAATCGTGCGGTTGCTACGACCGGACTGTACGATCATCAAATGATAGTCATAGGTGCCAGCCTGCTTACCCTTGACCAAACGAAAACTCTGCAGCTTGATCTCGCTGGGTCCCGGCGCTTCGTTGAGGATGTTCCGATAGAACTCGACATCCTCTTTCAAGCGGATCCCTTCATCCTGCAATTTGGCCAACTCGAGTGCCAGATTGTCCTGTGCGGCCCGCTCCACTTGCATCTGTCGCTCACCGTGGACGAGCTTGGCCTGCAATGCGCGATTCTCCTCGATCATCTGTTCGAGGCTGCCTCTCAGATTGCCGAACTCGCCCCCAGCCAGTTGCCAGTAAGCGATGAGATATCCAAAGAAAACGAGTATGCAGGCAAGCAAGGGGCGCCAGAACCAGGGGCGTTGCGAACGGATCGCCACGCGCCTGGAGGTGGCGCCAAAATGACGCTTGAGTCGTCGTGATACGTGTCTCACGGCAATAGCGGCATGATCTCGAGGCCGGTCTTTTCCGGCAGGTCGAACATGATGTTCATGTTCTGTATCGCCTGACCCGCCGCGCCTTTGACTAGATTATCGATGACCGACAGCACAACTACCGTATCCCCACCCTGCGGCTGGTGGACGGCGATCCGACACTGGTTGGAACCACGCACCGACCGTGTCTCAGGATGCGCGCCCTTGGGCAATACATCGACGAACTGTTCGTTATCATACCTTTGTTCGAACAGGGCTTGCAGGTCGGCTTGTTTATCCAGTCTGGCATAGAGCGTTGCATGGATACCCCGTATCAATGGCGTCAGATGCGGCACGAAAGTCAGGCCGACCGCTTTGCCGGACATCCGAGCCAGGCCCTGGCTGATCTCTGGCAGATGCCTGTGGCCGCCAACACCATAGGCCTTGAAGTTATCGCCAGCCTCCGCGAACAGGGTATGCACTTCCGCTTTGCGACCGGCGCCGCTGACGCCTGATTTGGCGTCCGCGATCAGGTGATCCACATCGACCAACCCCGCCTCGAGCAATGGCAAGAAGCCCAGCTGCACAGCCGTGGGATAGCATCCGGGGTTTGCCACCAATTGCGCGGTCCGGATCTGTTCCCGATTCAATTCCGGCAAACCGTACACGGCTTGGGCAACCAAGTCGGGGCAGGCGTGGGTCATGCCGTACCACTTTTCCCACTCGGCGATATCCTGGATACGGAAATCCGCCGCCAGGTCGATCACCCGCACGCCCTTGTCCAGTAGCGCCCTGGTTTGCTGCATGGCGATGCCGTTGGGGGTAGCGAAGAACACCACATCGCAACTCCCGAGGTCTGCTTGCGCCGGATCGATGAAGTTAAGGCCGACATAACCGCGAAGATTGGGGAACATGTCCGCAACCGGCATGCCGGCCTCACCGCGGGAAGTGATCGCCGTCAGCTCGATGTTCGGATGCAGGGCCAACAGACGTAATAATTCGACACCGGTATACCCGGTACCGCCGACGATCCCGACTTTCAATGTTTTGCTTTGCATGGCTTTCAATACCTATACTCAAGTTGCATGGTAACAAATGCGGCGCAGATAACAAAAAAGCCGCAACAAGTGCGGCTTTTTCGATGTTCCAGTAAGCAGTGTCCGGAAGCTTAGCGCTTGGAGAACTGTTTACGACGACGCGCCTTACGCAAGCCGACTTTCTTACGTTCGACTTCGCGTGCGTCACGCGTGACGAAACCTGCCTTAGACAGTGCGCTCTTCAACGCTGCATCGTAATCGATCAGGGCGCGGGTGATGCCGTGACGTACAGCACCAGCTTGGCCGGATTCACCACCACCGACGACGTTCACGAGGATGTCGAAGCTGCTGGTGTTTTCGGTCAGTTCCAGAGGCTGACGCAGGATCATGCGCGAGGTCACGCGGGAGAAGTATTCGTCAGCCGGCTTGTCATTGACAATGATGTTGCCTTTGCCGGACTTCAGGAATACACGAGCTACCGAACTCTTGCGGCGGCCAGTACCATAGTTGTATTTACCAATCATCGCTTATCCTTAAGCTTGGCTTTGAATTTTCAAAGGTTGTGGCTGTTGTGCCACATGATCATGCTTCTCGCCAGCGTATACCTTCAGCTTGCGGAACATCGCATAACCCAGTGGACCCTTTGGCAACATGCCTTTAACAGCCTTTTCCAGCGCACGGCCTGGGAAACGCTCTTGCATCTTGGCAAAGGTGGTGGTGGAGATACCACCTGGATAACCGGAGTGACGGTGGTATTGCTTATCGCCAGCCTTGTTACCCGTGACCTTGATCTTGTCGGCATTGATGACGACAATGTAATCGCCCGTATCAACGTGCGGTGTGTAAATGGTTTTATGCTTGCCACGCAGGCGATGCGCAATCTCGCTCGCCAAACGGCCCAGCACCAGGTCGGTAGCATCTACTACGAACCAGTCGCGCTTTACTTCATGCGCTTTTGCGGAAAAGGTTTTCATCGGACTACTCAATAATCGCTGAAAAAATCAAGAGGCGGATTTTATGTCACGGCCTTGTCGTTTGTCAAACGATATGTGGCGCGATTTCCGGTTTTGATCGAACTTAAATCCAATAATTGGCGAAAACGCCGGCAAAGACCGCGGCACCCAGCCAGTTGTTATGGAGAAAGGCCTTGAAACAAGCGCCGCGTTCACGTCGCCTGATCAGGATGTAATGATACGCGGCAATCATGCCGGCGACCAGCAATCCCGCATAATAAGGCCACAACAGATGCAACTGCATGCCTATATATAAGAGCAAGCCGAGGGTAGCCAGGTAACTCAGCATCACGGCAGCAACGTCGAAACGCCCGAAGAAGATGGCTGAGGAACGGATTCCGATCTTGAGGTCATCCGGCCGGTCCACCATGGCATATTCCGTATCGTAGGCGATGGCCCAGAAGACGTTGGCCACTAGCATCAGCCATGCGACGCACGGGATCGCTCCGCTCACCGCAGTGAAGGCCATGGGGATGCCGAATCCGAACGCGATGCCCAGATAGGCCTGAGGGATCGCCAGGAAACGTTTGGTCAGCGGATAGGTCGCCGCCAAGAACAAGGCGGCGAAGGACAACAGAATAGTCAGCTTATTCAGGAACAACACGAACATGAAAGCGATCAGGCTCAATCCTGTCGCCAAGAGCAGCGCTTCCTTCACCGTCACCTCGCGCGTCGCTAAGGGACGAAGCTGTGTACGCTCCACTTGCCCGTCATAATCCCTGTCCGCCACATCGTTCATGACACAGCCTGCAGATCGCATGAGAACAGTACCCATGACGAAGATCAGGACGATCTGCCATGGCGGATGGCCATCTCCTGCGATCCACAGCGCCCATAAGGTCGGCCACAGCAGTAACAGGATGCCGATCGGCTTGTCCAGCCGCATCAGCCGCTCATAGGCGTCGAGCTTCATCGCCAGCTTGCCCCAGCGCGTCATTTCAGCACCTCAGGCAAGAACACTTCGGTCACTAGAATGGCCGCACAACCGAGCCTGAACACGGAACGTCGCGCCCAGATATCGGCCGTCTGCGCGGTCAGGTGCGCAGTCGCCCTGCGATACAAAGGATGATGGCGATGCAGTTTCTTGTACTCGAGTGGCGTGCGCATCACGCGCGGATCGGCGAACAACTGTCCGCCGAGCGGTCTATTGCCCAGACGCGCCAAACCCAGCCAGGGCCCGCGCAGGCTTTTGTGCGGGAGGACGCTGTGGGCGAACACCACGGGACGGCCGGCGCAGATCAGGCGCACCTCGCGCAGCAAGGCCACGCGCCTTGCCGTCGCACATAATAATTGCGCTTCATCCAGCTTCGGCCGTGCATCGACCACACGTACAGGCTGTACGGCAAAATCCCGACAACGACGCTGTAGCCGACGCGTCAGGGAACCGCCATCCACCAGCCATGACTTGTAAGCACCGCTCCCCATGGGCCGGCGTAGCCAGCGCATGCGTGGGTGGGAAGTTTGAGGAAAGACTTTCACGAGGCGATTATCTCAGGACTCGTCAGACTTTGACCAACTCTTCGCCTTGTCCCAACCAGCGCCTAAGATGCGCCTCGACTGCCTGAGGCTGGTCGCGCAACAGTCTTTCCGCCATCTCTCTGGCGACCTGCAGCAAAGCCGCATCACGCTCAAGGTCGGCGATCTTCAGCATGGGCACCCCGCTCTGCCTGACGCCGAGGAACTCACCCGGGCCGCGAAGATGCAGATCGGCCTGGGCGATCTCGAAACCGTCGTTCGATTCGTAGATGACCTTGAGGCGGGCACGCGCCGTTTCCGATAGTGGATTCTGGAACAGCAGGATACAGCTGGACTTGGCGGCGCCACGGCCGACCCGCCCCCTGAGCTGATGGAGTTGCGAGAGCCCCATGCGCTCCGCGTGCTCGATCACCATGAGGCTGGCGTTCGGCACATCGACGCCAACCTCGATCACGGTCGTCGCTACCAGCAGCTGGATCTCGTTACGGCTGAAAGCGTCCATCACCGCCTGCTTCTCCACAGGCTTGAGACGACCGTGCACCAGCCCCACGCGCAGATCCGGGAATGAGACCGTCAGTTGTTCGTAGGTCTCCTCTACCGTCTTCAATTGCAGCGCCTCGGACTCCTCGATCAACGGGCAGACCCAATAGGCCTGACTGCCCTTGACGCACTCCTCACGCACCCTCGCCAGTACCTCGTCGCGACGCGCCTCGGCCACCAGCCGGGTGACCACAGGGGTACGACCCGGCGGCAATTCGTCGATGACCGATACGTCGAGATCAGCGTAATAGCTCATGGACAAGGTGCGCGGGATAGGCGTCGCGCTCATCATCAGCTGGTGCGGTTCCGGCTGCCCTTTCTTGCGTAGCTGCATGCGCTGTTGCACGCCGAAACGATGTTGCTCATCGACGATCGCGAGCCCCAGTCGGGCGAACTGCACCTGGTCCTGGAACAAGGCGTGGGTGCCGACCACCAGCTTGGCCGCCCCGCTGGCGACCGCCGCCAAAGCCTCGGTACGCGCCTTCTTGTTCTGGCTGCCGGAAAGCCACGCCACTTCCAAGTCGAGCGGCGCCAGCCACGCCTGCATCTTGCGGTAATGCTGTTCCGCCAGGATCTCGGTCGGGGCCATGATGGCGGCCTGCCAACCGTTCTCGATCGCCTGTAGCGCCGCCATGGCTGCAACGATGGTCTTGCCACTACCGACATCCCCTTGTAGCAGACGCTGCATCGGGTAAGGCTGGGCGAGGTCGTGGGCAATCTCGGCCGCGACCTTGCGCTGGGCGTTGGTAAGGGCGAACGGCAGGGTTTGTAGCAAGGCATGCACCAGCGTGGTGGAAGACTTGAGTAGCGGTGCGCCGAGGCTGCGTCGGCGTGCGTAATGCTTGCGCATAGAGAGTTGCTGGGCCAGCAGTTCGTCGAAGGCCAGTCGTTTCCATTCCGGTGTATCGCGCTCGGACAACGATTGAAGATCGGCTTCCGGATCCGGGTGATGCAGTGACCTGACGCTAGCGGCATAGCTCGGCATGCCGAGCTTGCTATAGATCTCCGTGGGCAAGGTCTCAACCAGTGGATCATGTTCGAGTGCCCAGCCGATCCATTTACGCAAGGTGGCCTGGGTCAATCCAGCCGTCGTCGGGTAGACCGGCGTCAAGGTCTCCAGGACAGGCGCATCCGGTGTAACGGGGCGGCATTGCGGGTGCACCATCTCCCAACCGAAGAACCCGCCGCGCACTTCGCCGTAGACCCGCAGGCGTCGACCTTCCTTCAAGGCGGCGATCTGGCTGGGATAGAAATGCAGGAAGCGCAAGGTCAGCTGGCCGCTGGCGTCCTGCAAGCGGCTGATGAGGGCCTTGCGGGGTTTGTACTGGACTTCGGTATGGACGATCTCGCCCTCCACTTGCACTTGGTCGCCTTGTCGCAGGTCCCGGATCGAGGTGATACGGGTCTCGTCGATGTAACGTAAGGGCAGGTGCAGCAGCAAGCCCTGGATATCCACGATCCCGAGCTTCTGCAGGTTAGCCTGCGTCGGCTTTGGGATCAGCGAAAAATCAGCGGGCTTGCTCAGGGCAATCGCTCGGCGGATCGTTACAGTTCGATGACGCCGTCAGCTTCGACCAGGGCACCCTTGGGCAGGGAGGCAACGCCGACCGCGGCACGCGCCGGATAAGGCTGGCTGAAATACTCGGCCATGATGGTGTTGACCAAGGCGAAATGGGACAGATCGGTGAGGAAGACGTTGAGCTTGACGATATCGGCCAGCGATCCGCCGGAAGCTTCGGCGACGGCCTTCAAGTTCTGGAACACGCGATGCACCTGATTCTCGATGCCATCGACCAACTGCATACTGACCGGGTCAAGCCCGATCTGACCTGAAAGATAGACCGTGCTACCGACCTTGACGGCCTGGGAATACGTACCGATGGCCTGTGGAGCACCTTCGGTCTGGATGATTTGCTTGTTTGCCATGTGGACTCTCTGTTGAATGAAAACTTACTGAACGCGTTGCTCGTTACCGGCACCTTTGACGCGATTGATGCGCACCACGTCGGGGATCTTGCGCAACCGTCGCATGAGGTCGGCAAGATGGACTCGATCCATCACCTGGACGGTGAAATAGACATTGCTGTAGGCGCTATCGTCCGGGTCTTCCATGCTCACGTTGTCGATATTGGACCCCGCATCGGCGATGCCTGCAGCGATCTTGGCCAGCATGCCGCGCTGGTTGGCCACCGCGAGTTTGAGGTTGACCTTGAACAGGCGCTTGCCGTCCGGATCCCACTCCACATCGAGCCATTTCTCGGGTTCGACGCGGAATTTACGGATCGCCGGGCAATCGTGAGTGTGGATGACCAACCCCTTGTCCTTGTTGATGAAGCCGAGGATAGGGTCGCCCGGGATAGGCCGGCAGCATTGTGCGAACTGTACCGCCATGCCCTCGGTACCGCGGATGGTGATGGTCCCTAGCGGCTTGCTGGTGTGCTTGGCATGACGTTCGCCCTGCTCCCCCGCCATCGCCATCAGCTGGTGCGCGACCATGACGTTGAGCCGCTTGCCGAGACCGATGTCCGTCAGGATCTCTTCCTTGTTCTTGGCGCCGTAATCACGCAGCAGCTTCTGCCAGCTCTCGTCGGTGATCATCGTGGTGTCGGCATGCAAGGCGCGCAAGGCCTGGTTCAGCATGCGTTCGCCCAGGTAAGCCGACTCGGTAGTCTGCATGGATTTGAGGAAGTGCCGGATGTGCGCGCGCGCCTTGCCCGAAACGACATAATTGAGCCAGGCGGGATTGGGGTGGGCGTGCGCGGCCGTGATGATCTCCACATGATCGCCGTTGTGCAATTCCGTCCGCAGCGGCGCCAGTTCCTGATTGATCTTGACCGCCACACAACGGTTGCCGATGTCGGTGTGCACGGCATAAGCGAAATCGACCGCCGTCGCGCCCTTGGGCAAGGCCATGATATTGCCCTTGGGGGTGAACACGTAGACTTCGTCCGGGAACAGGTCGACCTTGAAGTGCTCGAGGAATTCCAGCGAATCCGCGCTTTCGCTCTGGATCTCCAGCAGACGCTGCAGCCACAAGTGAGTCTGTTGCTGCAAGGCGGTCAGATGCGCATCGGTGGTCTTGTAGAGCCAATGCGCCGCCACACCCGCCTCGGCGATGTTGTGCATCTCCTGGCTACGCAGCTGCACCTCGATCGGGGTGCCGAAGGGGCCGAACAAGGTGGTGTGCAGCGACTGGTAGCCGTTGGCCTTGGGAATGGCGATGTAATCCTTGAACTTGCCAGGGATGGGCTTATACAACCCATGCAGGGCGCCCAGCGCGAGGTAGCAGGTGGGCATGTCCTTGACGATGACACGGAAACCGTAGATGTCGTAGATCTGCGAGAAGGTCGTGGTCTTGCCCGTCATCTTCTTGTAGATGCTGTAAAGATGTTTTTCGCGACCGGTCACGTCCGCGTCGATATGCATCTCCTGCAAGCGTTGCTTGATCGCCTCCAGGATCTTGCCGACCACTTCCTTGCGATTGCCGCGCGCAGCCTTGATCGCCTTGGCAATGACACGGTAACGCATGGGATAGAGATAGCGGAAACTGAGGTCTTCCAGCTCCTGGAAGATGGCGTTGAGGCCGAGGCGGTTGGCGATGGGGGCATAGATATCCAGCGTCTCGCGCGAGATGCGGCGGCGTTTGTCCGGGCTCATCGCATCCATGGTCTGCATGTTGTGCAGGCGGTCCGCCAATTTGACCAGGATCACACGCACATCCTGCGACATGGCCAGGAGCATCTTGCGGAAGTTCTCCGCCTGCGCCTGGGTAGCGCTCTGGAATTCGATCTTGTCGAGCTTGGACAAGCCGTCCACCAGCTCGGCCACCTGTTTGCCGAACTGCTCTGCCACTTCGAGATTGGTGACGCCGGTGTCCTCAACGACATCGTGCAGCAAGGCGGCGACCAGCGTCGGCGTATCCATGTGCAGCTCGGCCAAGATACAGGCCACCGAGACCGGATGGGTGATGTAGGGTTCACCGCTCTTGCGCATCTGGCCTTCATGGGCCGCGGCGCTGAAACGATACGCCGCCCAGACCTGGGCGATGTCCTCAGGCTTGAGATATTCTTTTAAACGCAGGGTGAGTTTGGAGTCCTCGCTGTCCGCAGGCAGCAAGGGGGGATCTTCAGGCTTTACAGTATCTGCCGGACGCTTGGCAGCTGTTCTGGACATAAGGCGTTAAACGATCGCTGTCGGCTCGATGACGGTATGCGCATGATGAATGGATGATGCATCCCGCCATCGAATCGGTGTGACGTTAAGCGTGACCGCGGTTCAGGACTTCTAGGCCGACCTTGCCGGCTGCGATCTCGCGCAGGGCCAGCACGGTGGACTTGTCCTTCTGGCCGTGTGTATTGACCATAGGCTCGGAGCCGTTGGCCAACTGGCGTGCGCGATAAGCGGCCACCAGGGTCAATTGGAAGCGGTTCGGGATCTTGTCCAGACAATCATCAACAGTAATACGTGCCATCTTTACCTCCAGGGTTTTCAGGTGCTGAGCGACTCAGCATAAGGATCGAACGGTGAATCAGAGTAGTTTTTCGAGCAGCGCGGCATGGTCACGCAACTGCACGTCGCGCTTCAGTCGTTGCGCGCGAACGATGGCCAGCAGGTCGTGCAGGGCCACCTCGAATATGTCATTGATTGTAACATAGTCGAACTCGGCGACATGGCTCATCTCGTCCCGCGCCGCGGCGACACGGCGGGCGATGACCTCCTCGCTGTCCTGGCGACGATTGTTCAATCGCTGCCGCAAGGCCTCGATCGATGGCGGCGGGATGAAGATGCCGATGGATTCCGGATAGAGCTTGCGCACTTGCGCTGCCCCCTGCCAGTCGATCTCCAGGATCAGGTCGTTGCCCGCCTTGAGGATGCGCTCCACCTGGGTCTGCGAGGTGCCGTAACGCGCCCCATGCACCAGCGCGCTCTCCAGGAAATCCCCTTCGCTGAGCATCTGCATGAACAACGTATCGTCGACGAAATGATAATGCTCGCCATCGACCTCGCCCGGACGCGGTTGCCGCGTCGTGTAGGAGATGGACAGCTTCACCAGCGGATCGGCATCCAGCAATGCCTTCACCAGGCTGGTCTTCCCTGCGCCGGACGGCGCTGCGATGATGTAGAGGTTGCCTGAGCGCATATGTCTTATTCGATGTTCTGGATCTGTTCGCGCATCTGTTCGATGAGCACTTTCAACGCCATCGACGCTTGCGAGACTTCGGTCGAGAAGGATTTGGATCCCAGGGTGTTGGCCTCACGGTTCAGCTCCTGCATGAGGAAATCGAGCCGCTTGCCCACCGCGCCGCCCGAAGCCAGGATACGGCGCACCTCGGTGATGTGCGCGCCGAGCCGCGTCAATTCCTCGTCCACGTCCACGCGTTGCGAAAAGACCACCAGTTCCTGCGCGACACGTTCCTCGTCGATGGTCTTCAAGGTCTCCCGGAGCTTGGCCAGCATGCGCTCGTGGAACGCCTTGATCTGCATAGGGATCAACGGTTTCACGCCTGCGACCTGATGCTCCACATCGTCCAGCCGTTCGAGGATCAGCAAGGCCAGCTTCTCACCTTCCCGTGCGCGGGCTTCCGTCATGTCCTGCAGCGTCTGCGTCAGGCAATTGCGAACCTCGTCCTCGAGCTGACTCTGGTCTGCGCCCCCTGTGACCACTACACCGGGCCAGCGCAGGATATCCGCCACGCTGAGTTCCTGACTGGACGGGAACGCCTGCTTCACTGTGGCGGACAAGGTCGCCAGCTGTTGCAACGCCTGGGTATCGAGCGTCGCCGATTTGTGACTGTCAGCCCGCTGCATCAGGCTCATGCGGCATTCCACCTTGCCGCGTCCGAGCTTGGCAGTGATGAGCTCGCGCACCAGCGGTTCGAAACTGCGCAGGTGCTCGTCGAGCTTGAGCTGTAGCTCCAGATAGCGATGGTTGACCGAGCGCAACTCGAGCACCAGCACACCGCCAGCCACTTCCCGCTCGAGCGAGGCAAAACCTGTCATGCTGAAGATCATGGGAACGCTTTCTGACTAAATTAGAGCGATGGTATCAAATACGGTGTGATTCATGCCAAAATAGCTCGCGATTAATCCTTAAAATACCCCAACTTGGCCAGCACACCCGCACACAAGAACCAGGCATTGCCGATCGGCTATCAGCTACAGGACTACGAGATCAGAAAAGTCCTGAGTGCCGGTGGTTTCAGCTTCGTCTACATCGCGCGTGACGCCGACAAGAAGACCGTGGCCATCAAGGAATACCTGCCGACCTTCCTCGCCTTGCGCACATCCGGCGCGCAGGTCCAGGTCTCATCCGCCGAGGTCTCCAACAGTTTCCGCCATGGCCTGAAGTGCTTCTTCGAGGAAGGTCGTGCGCTGGCCAATATCGACCACAAGAACATCGTCCGCGTGCTCAACTTCTTCCGGGCCAACGACACCGTCTACATGGTCATGCAATACGAGCGCGGAAAATCGCTACAGGAATACATCCTGGCGCAGGAGCAGCCGGTGTCGGAGAAGTTCATCCGCAGGGTATTCGGCGAGTTGCTCAACGGCTTGCGGGAAGTGCACACGCAAAAACTGCTGCATCTGGATATCAAGCCCGCCAATATCTATATCCGCATCGACGGTTCGCCGGTACTGCTGGACTTCGGCTCCGCGCGTCAGACGCTGAGCGAGACCGAGAGCAAACTGCCCCCCAGCTACACGCCAGGCTTCGCTTCGCCGGAACAGTATTACGACCGCAGCCTGCTCGGCCCCTGGAGCGACATCTATAGTGTCGGCGCCACCATGTATGCCTGCCTTGTTCGCGCGGCACCGATCGCGGCAGACCAGCGCATGAAGAAGGACACGCTGGTGCCGGCGGCGAAGTTCGGCAAGGACATCTATTCGAGCAACCTGCTCGAACTCATCGATCGTTGTATGGCGATCGACCATATGCAGCGGCCTCAAAGCATGTTCGCCCTGCAAAAATCGCTGCTGGAAGACTTGCCCCTGCAAGACAAGAAAGTCGGCTTGATGGACAAGCTCAAGACTTATCTGAAATAGGACCGGTACTCTCGATCCAGTCCACTCAACCACAACATGAAATTCACCATCCATCAAGGCAGTCGCCAGGGCCCAAGGCCTTACAACCAGGATAGGCTCGCCTACTCGTACAGCAAGGATGCCTTGCTCATCGTGCTGGCGGACGGCATGGGCGGACACCGCCACGGCGAAGTCGCGGCCCAGCTCGCGGTCAAGACCCTGACCGACGCCTTTCAGGAAGAAGCCCAGCCTACCTTGAAGAACCCTGCCGGGTTCCTCAAGCACGCGATACAGTACGTACACGACGCCATTGGCGCGCTGACCATCGTGCAGGATATGCTCGAGGCCCCGAGGACGACCGTCGTGGCCGCCATCATCCAGGACAACCGCCTTTATTGCGCCCATGTCGGCGATTCACGCCTCTACCATTTCCGTAGCGGCAAACTGCTCTACAAGACCGAGGATCACTCGGTGGTGCAGATGCTGTACAAGCGCGGCCAGCTCGACAAGGCCGCCATGCTGACGCACCCCAACCGGCACAAGATCTACAATTGCCTGGGTGGCGACAAACAGCCACAGATCGAGCAGGCGCAGACCGATAACCTGCTGGAAGGCGACACCCTGTTGCTATGCAGCGATGGCCTCTGGTCGGTATTGAGCGATGTCGAGATCGCCGACATGCTGCATGGCGGCATCGTCACCGAGACCGTCTCTGCGCTGCTGGACGAAGCCGAACTACGCAGCCAGACCGAAGGCGACAACATGAGTGCGATCGGCCTGCAATGGGGCGATCCGCATCATCATCTGCTCGCGGTCTCCACCATCACCATGCCGCTCAGCGCGACGACCACCATCATGAACCCGCTGACCCACCAGCTCGCTCAGGGCGAAGGCAGCGAGGCTGCCGACCTCACCGATGACGAGATCGAGAACGCCATCGCCGAGATCCAGGCCGCTCTGAAAAAGTCCGACCGCAACTGACACGCCGCCAAGGGGTCGAATCGGCAATGGCTTATAATGCTGACTTCGAACCTTCAGGAAATCGCCATGCGTCCCAGCAATCGCGCCCCGCACGAACTTCGCACCGTCGAGATCATCCGCCACTACACCAAGCATGCCGAAGGCTCGGTGCTGGTGAAGTTCGGCGATACTCACGTCCTTTGCACCGCCAGCGTCGAGGAGAAGGTACCGGGGTTCCTCAAGGGCAAGAACCAGGGCTGGGTGACGGCCGAGTACGGCATGCTGCCCCGCTCGACCGGAAGCCGCATGGATCGTGAAGCAGCCAAGGGCAAACAATCCGGCCGCACACAGGAGATCCAGCGCCTGATCGGCCGTAGTCTGCGCGCCATCATCAATTTGGAAAAGCTCGGCGAGCGCAGCATCCACATCGATTGCGACGTCATCCAGGCCGACGGCGGCACCCGTACGGCGAGCATCACGGGTGCCTATGTCGCGCTGCATGATGCGGTGAGCCATCTGCTGAAGAAGGGGCTGATCGCCGAGTCCCCGCTGATCGAGGCGGTGGCCGCGATCTCGGTCGGCGTCTACAAGGGTCAGCCCGTGCTCGATCTCGATTACATCGAGGATTCCGACTGCGACACCGACATGAATGTGGTCATGACCGCCAGCGGCGGTTTCGTCGAGATCCAGGGCACGGCGGAGGGCGAGCCGTTCCAGCGCGATGCCATGAACACCATGCTGGACCTTGCCGCCAGTGGCATCCGCGAACTCATCGCCAAACAGAAGCGCGCGCTGGAGCACTGAGTTGGCGCTTCCCTTCGATCGCCTCGTCATCGCCACTGGCAATGCCGGCAAGTTGCGTGAAATCCGGCAATTGCTGTCGCCGCTGGCGCTCGAGGTGCTACCGCAATCGGATTTTGCGGTGCCCGAAGCCGAAGAACCGCATTGCACCTTTATCGAGAACGCGCTGGCGAAGGCGCGTCATGCGAGCATGCATACCGGCCTGGCTGCCCTGGCGGACGATTCCGGCATCTGCGTCGATGCACTGCAGGGCGCGCCTGGGGTGCTGTCGGCGCGCTATGCCGGCGAACCCCGGTCGGATGCACGCAACAACGATAAACTGCTGGCAGCGATGGCTGACCAGGAGAATCGCCATGCGCACTATTATTGCGTCATGGTACTGGTACGCCATCCAGAGGATCCGCAGCCACTGATCGCCGAAGGCATCTGGCAGGGCGAGATCCTCGACACGCCGCGTGGCGATGGAGGTTTCGGTTACGACCCGATCTTCCTCGATGCGAAGACCGACAAGACCGGCGCCGAGCTGCCGCTGGAGATCAAGAACCGCATCAGTCATCGCGGTCAGGCCCTGAGTAAGCTGCTGCACATGCTGGAAAGACTGCAATGAGCGAGAACCACTGGCCGAAATGGTTGCGTGACGACCAGAGCGTCGTCTCCTGCACCGAAAAGGTGAAGGTCATGAAAGAGAATTTCGACGAGCTGAAACAGATGGCGCAGGACGCGCTCGAAGATGGCCTGCTCATGGAGGTCTCCGAGGCACAGATGCGCGAGGCCTTGCACCGCCTGGTCGACGAGCTGGTCAACCCTTACCTGAAAAAATGATCCCGATCATTCCGGTCAGCGACCCGGCCCCCGGCGGTCAAGCCACCGCCAGCGGGCTCAGTACCCCACCGCCCCTCGCGCTATATATCCACATCCCCTGGTGCGTGCGCAAATGCCCCTATTGCGATTTCAACTCGCATGAATCGCGCAGCGAGATCCCGGAACGCGCCTACGTCGATGCGCTGATCTCCGACCTCGAGCAGTCGGTGCCCAACATCTGGGGACGCAAGGTACGCAGTGTCTTCTTCGGCGGCGGCACGCCGAGCCTGTTCTCGCCGGACGCCATCGACCGCATCCTGAGCCAGATACGTGCGCTGGTGCAGTTGGAATATGGAGCGGAAGTCACACTGGAAGCCAATCCGGGCACGGTCGACGAATCGCACTTCCAGGGCTTCCGCGATGCCGGGGTCAATCGGCTATCGATCGGTATCCAGAGTTTCGATCCACGCTACCTGAAGGCACTGGGCCGTATCCATGACGAACGCCAGGCGATCAGCGCGGCTGAGCTGGCCCTGCAGACCTTCGACCAGGTCAACCTGGACGTGATGTATGCATTACCCGGACAAACGATGGAAGATGCGCTGGCGGATGCCGCCCGTGCTTGCGCTATCGCCCCCCAGCACTTGTCGTTCTATCACCTGACGCTGGAACCCAATACGCCTTTCCACCGCACGCCCCCCAGCCTGCCGGACGACGACACCAGCGCCGACATGCAGGAGCGGATCGAGCAGGTGCTGATGCATCACGGTTACGAACACTATGAGACTTCCGCCTTCGCCAGGAAGGGCCACCAGTGTCGTCACAACCTTAATTACTGGCAGTTCGGCGATTATCTGGGGATCGGCGCCGGTGCCCATAGCAAGCTCAGCTATCACGACCGCATCACGCGGGAACGCCGCCACAAGCATCCCAACCGTTACATGGAGCAGGCAGCCAAGGGTCTAGCCGTGGAAGAGGTTTGGGCAATCCCGGCAGACGAACTCGGCTTCGAGTTCATGATGAACACCCTGAGACTCACCGGCGGATTCGATGTCCGCCTATTCCAGCAGGGCACCGGCAGGCCGATACAGGATATCGAGCAGGCGCTGAAGCTGGCGAAGATCCGCGGGCTGGTCGTCGTCGAGGGCGATACGGTCAAACCGACGCTGCTCGGTCAGCGTTTCCTCAACGAGTTGCTGCAGCTCTTTCTGCAATAGCGAGCACTAACTGTCGCGGGTCTCCAGGATGGAGATTAGCAAGGCGATCTCCTTCGCCACTTCCATACTGAAGCCGGCACGTTCGCCTTCGCGGTTATCCTTGATCAGCCCTTCCAGGTAATCCTTCGCCTCGGGGTTCGGCCACATGGACAGTAGCTGGTCGATGATATGCGGGAACTCCTCCAGGGTGGTGGCTACGATCATCGCCACTTGCTTGTGTTCCCATTGCGGCGCCATGACATTGAACGTCAGGTGGAAGCGCTTGGCCAACTCGGCGAAGTCTTCCTTCTTCTCCAGCGTGCGGAATAGATCCAGCAAATAGATCCAGGGCTGCAGAGACGCCCGCGGTTGTTCTTCGATGTGATGCCGCAACAGGCTGATGGCCTCGTTGATGCGGTCCATGCTGACCAGGATGCGCGCCTCATCGACGACGGAATCGAACTCCTCGACCGACAGCACGCCCATGTCGTCCGCCACATGGTACGGCTGCTGCGTATTGAAGAAGCCGCTCTCATCTGCGCTGAAGGTGTTCTTGCGCAAGCCGTCGAGCTGTTCGTCGGTGACCTTGGTGATCTTGCGTGCCAGCTGCTTGCGCAACCAGCGCCAGGCGAACAAGGCCAGGATCAAGCCCACGATCATCATGGCGAACTGTATCAACAGCAGTTTCAAGTCCTCATCGAGCCAGATGCTGGCATCCGCCGCGGCGGAAGACTCGAGGGGTGGCACTATGCGCGTCTGTGATGCAACCGCCGAGCTGGGCGTCTCAGGCGTTACCGACGACGGTGCGGGCGGTTCGGCTGCCGGCGCCTGCTCCACAGTGGCGGACACGGCGGGCGATCTCAATTCCGGTTCCGCATTCAATGTTAGCGGCGCAGCTGGAGACGCTACTTCTGGATTCGACGGCGCGGGTGTTTCGACCCTAGGCGCCTGTTCTGGCGGCATGGCAGTCGAAGAAGAATCCACTTTCAGGCCCGTGGTCGCTTGCCCGAGCATCGCGGCCATCTCCAGCTGCAGTTTTGCCAGCTTGGCATTCAGTCGTTGCAGGTTGTCCTTGAGCGCCTGATTGCGTTGACTCAGGCTTTCGTATTCGGCTTCCATCTGGGGGGTGACCATGATGCTGCCCGCATCCTTGATCTCGTAACTCATCTGCAACTTATCGGGGCGACGCGTCGATGGACGTTTGAAAGGTCTGGCCTCACGCGACAGCGCCTTGATGTCCGGAATGACGATGATGCCGGCCTGGCTGAACGGGACGGCAGTATCGAGAGCAGGGTTCATTGTCGCGCTGAGTGCACGCGTCTTGGTCACGAAGCGCCGTTGCATCGCACGATCTTTGGGATAGAACAGCGCAGCCAGCTGATCTACGCTCTCGCCCGGCAACATCGGCCAGACCATGGTCTCGTCGGCATCGTTGAGGGTATCAGGTTCCGTGTCTGCGAATACTTGGCTCGCCAGCCAACCGCTTGCGGCGAACAGCAACAACCAAAGGAGGTACACAGAAAAAACCCGGCTGGAGCCGGATCTGGTTGAGAATGGGATAAAGCGGCCAACGCTCCGTATATTGAATCGCTGGCCTGCCAAGTTAATGCGCTCCCAAGGTGCTTCGTGCCCGGCGGATAGCCTGTCTGACCTGGTCCGGCGCGGTACCGCCGATGTGGTTGCGGCTCGCGAGCGAGCCTTCGAGCGTCAACACCCCGAACACGTCGTCACTGATATCCGGGCTGAATTTCTGCAATTCGGTCAGGGAGAGATCCGCCAGGTCGCATCCCTTGTCGGCGGCATGCCGCACGGCCAAGGCGACCACCTCGTGGGCATCGCGGAACGGCATGCCCTTCTTCACCAGGTAATCGGCGAGATCGGTGGCCGTCGCGAACCCTTCGGTGGCGGCGGCACGCATGGCAGCCTTGTCCACCTGGATACCGCCCAGCATGTCGGCATAGATCTCCAGGGTCACCAGCAAGGTATCGGCCGTATCGAACAATGGCTCCTTGTCTTCCTGGTTATCCTTGTTATACGCCAGCGGTTGGGATTTCATCAGGGTCAAAAGGGCCATCAGGTGACCGGTGACCCGGCCCGTCTTGCCACGCACCAACTCCGGTACGTCCGGATTCTTCTTTTGCGGCATGATCGATGAGCCGGTACAGAAGCGGTCGGCGATATCGATGAACCCGAAGCGCGGGCTCGACCAGAGGATCAGTTCCTCAGAGAACCGCGACAGATGCGTCATGACCAAGGCTGCCGCTGCGGTGAATTCGATGGCGAAATCCCGATCGGAGACCGCATCCAGCGAATTCTCGCAGACACCGTCGAAACCGAGATCCTTCGCCACGCCCTCGCGGTCGATCGGATAGCTGGTACCGGCCAGCGCGGCTGCGCCGAGCGGCAGTCGATTGATCCGTTTACGGGCGTCGGCGAAGCGTGCCGCATCGCGTTGCAACATCTCGAAATAAGCCAGCAGGTGATGGCCGAAGGTGACCGGCTGCGCCACCTGCAAATGGGTGAAGCCAGGCATCGCGGTATCCGCATGCTGCTCGGCGAGATCGACGATAGCGGTCTGCAGCTTGTGGATGCGTGCGATCACGTCGTCCACGGTGGCACGCAGCCACAGACGCACGTCGGTGGCCACCTGATCGTTCCTAGAACGGCCGGTATGCAAGCGCTTACCTGCGTCACCGATCTTGTCGGTCAGCCGCTTCTCGATATTGAGATGTACATCCTCGAGGTCCAGCGACCACTCAAAGGTGCCGCTCTGGATATCCTGCAGGATATCGTTGAGACCACCTTCGATCGCCTTCACATCGGCTTGGCTGATGATGCCCTGTGCGCCTAGCATGCGTGCGTGCGCGAGCGAGCCCTGGATATCGAATTCCGCGAGCCTTTGATCGAAACTCACCGAGGCCGTATAGCGTTTGACCAGCTCGGCGACCGGCTCGTTAAAACGACCGGACCAGGTTTTAGGTTTTTCTGATTTCAATTTAGTGACTTTACTTATCTTTTGTACTGAAAAATGATTAATAATAATATACTTATATGATTAGTATAAAGCAAAACTCCAACATTCCCATGCAAGCACTTGGCCTAGCCCCGCTGCGCTCCGCCTCGAAACTCCCGGATTTCCGCAACCTCGGCATATGCCTGCGCATTCTGGTGATTGTGAACTTGCTAGGATTGTTGGCCGCCATACTGCTAGCAGAAAATCCGGGCGTGATTCTACCTGTTCTTATGCAGATCTCCGTCGTCGTCCAGCCGATTCTATTATTGTCCTTGGGTCTGCTCTACGGGCTCTCGCCCTCGCTGCGCCAGCTCAAATATCCGGTCGGGATCGTTAGCGTTCTGTCCATCGTTCTGTGTATCGGTTTGCTGGTGCACTACATCTCCAACCAGTTTCTGCCTGGAGTCCCGATGCCCGACCTAGTGAGGCTCTGCCTATTGAGCGCGGTGACCAACTGCATCGTGCTGTATTACTTCCACCTGCGCCAAAGGGCGCTGTCACCCGCCATCTCTGAAGCGCGCTTGCAAGCCTTGCAAGCGCGCATCCGCCCGCATTTCCTGTTTAATAGCATCAATGCCGTGCTCTCCATCGTGCGTAGCGAACCGGCGCGCGCCGAGACGGCATTGATGGACATGGCCGACCTGTTCCGCGTGTTGATGGCCGACAATCGTGACCTGGTGCCACTTGCTGACGAACTGGCGCTCTGCCGCCAATACCTCGCCCTGGAGAAACTCCGGCTGGAGGAACGGTTGAACATCGCCTGGCAGATCGATAACATGCCGCCGGATGCACTGGTCCCCCCGCTGGTGTTGCAGCCATTGTTGGAGAATGCGGTCTACCATGGGATTGAGCCGTTGCCGGAGGGCGGTAGCATCACCATCAATATCTACGCGAACCGCGACGGCGTGCACCTCATCCTGAGCAACCCTTACGTGGCGCAAGGGATCCACCATAACGGGAACAAGATGGCATTAGGGAACATCCGGGAACGGCTGGCCTTGCATTTCGACGCCGAAGCCTCGCTCAAGAGCCAGGTGGTCGGCGACCATTACCAGGTGCACATCGTGCTGCCCTATCACAGGAAACATGGATGAGCGACGACGTCATCAACGTACTGATCGTCGATGATGAGACGCCCGCCCGCAACCGCCTGCGCGACCTGCTGGCGGAGATCCCACAAGTGCGGGTAACCGGCGAGGCGCGTAACGGCGAAGAAGCCATCACCCTCGCCATGGAACACAACCCGCAAGTGGTCCTGCTCGATATCCGCATGCCCGGCGTAGACGGCATCGAAGCCGCCGAGCACCTGCAGAAGATGTCACCGCCGCCGGCCATCATCTTCACCACCGCCTACGACACCTATGCCATGCAGGCCTTCGACATGAACGCCATCGATTACCTGTTGAAGCCGATCCGCCAGGAACGCCTGCAAGCCGCCATCAACAAAGCCAGGGCACTGCTGCCGGCACAGATCGCCGCATTGAAACCGCTGCAGCCGCAGCGTACCCATTTCAGCATCGTCGAGCGCGGCCGCGTGATCCTGGTGCCGGTCGCGGACGTCATCTTCCTGCGGGCGGAGCTCAAGTACATCACGGTGCGCACCAAAGAACGCGAATACCTCATGGAAGACTCGTTGACGGGCATCGAACAGGAATTCGGCCCCCGTTTCCTGCGCCTGCACCGCAACTGCCTGGTAGCCCAGGACAGCATCCTCGGTTACGAGAAACGCCATGAAGCAGGAGGCGACACGCATTGGGTCGCCCTGTTGCGCGAGATCCCCGACACGATCGCCGTCAGTCGACGTCAACATCATGTGTTGCGTAGCCTGAATCATCGCCAGTAATCACTATCCACCGCTACAAGAAGGCCCCGCCGCATGGAAAACCAGTTACAGAACGTAGATCACCTCAAGAACACCCTCATCGATATCGCCTTGCAATTCGGCCCCAAAGTAGTGGTCGCCACGATCATCATCATCGTCGGGGTCTACGTCGGCCGCTGGATCGGTACATTACTGGCGGGTGGTCTGAAGAAATTCCACCTGGAAGCACCGGTGGAGCAATTGCTGGTGCGCATCGTGCGTGTGCTCATCCTGGCTTTGTTCGTCATCATGGCGCTGCAGAACCTGGGCATCGAGCTGCTGCCGCTGATCGCCGGTATCGGCGTTGCAGGTGCGGGTATCGCATTGGCCATGCAAGGGGTGCTTGGTAACATCGTCGCCGGGCTCACCATCATCTTCACCAAACCGTTCAAGATCGGCGAGTACATCTCCATCGTCGGCGAAGAGGGTCGCGTGGAGAACATCACCTTGTTCACCAGCGAATTGAGCCATACCGACCACTCGCGTGTGGTCATCCCCAACCGCAAGATCGTCGGCGAGATCCTGCACAATTACGGCAAGATCCGCCAGCTTGACCTCGAGGTCGGCGTGGCCTACGACACCGATCTGGACCTGGCGCTGGCGACGATTCGTGCCATCCTCGACGAGAACCCTCGCGTGCTGAAAGCGCCGCAGGCCATCGTCCATGTCCGGGTGCTGGCAGCCTCCTCGATCAATATCGCGGTCAAGCCCTGGGTCGAGGTACCGGATTATCTGGCCGGGATGGGCGAGGTCAACAAAGCCATCGTCGAGCGCTTCCGCGCGCAGGGCATCGCCATCCCCTTCCCGCAACAGGAAGTTCGCCTGCTAGGAACGCAAGACGGCGGGCAAGGCGAGAATCCGGTCAGCTAGGCCTGTGTTAAAATCCGGCATCGATTTTTTCAATCTTTTGGCCTGCCCGTGAACCCTCTTCCCCCGAAAAAACTGGTCATCGCTTCGCGAGAGAGCGCGCTTGCCATGTGGCAGGCCCAGCATATCCAGGCGACCTTGCAAGCGCTCTATCCCCAGACCGTGGTCGAGATCCTCGGCATGACTACCACCGGCGACCAGATCCTGGATTCTCCGCTGGCGCGTATCGGTGGCAAGGGCCTGTTCGTCAAGGAACTGGAGCAGGCGCTGGCGGACGGTCGCGCCGACCTCGCCGTCCACTCCATGAAGGATGTCCCCATGCACCTGCCGGATGGCTTCGCCATGGCGGCGATCGGTGAGCGCGAAGACCCGCGCGACGCCTTTGTTTCCAACGATCATCGCCGGCTGGAAGACCTGCCTGAAGGCAGCATCGTCGGCACATCGAGCCTGCGTCGGCAAAGCCAGCTGCAGGCAAGGTTCCCGCATCTCAAGATCGAATCGCTGCGCGGCAACCTGCAGACCCGTCTACGCAAGCTGGATGAAGGCCAATATGCCGCCATCATCCTGGCGGCCGCAGGCCTCAAGCGCCTGGGTCTGGAGGCGCGTATCGCCCAGCTGATCGCCACCGAGGACAGCATCCCGGCCGTCGGCCAGGGCGCTCTCGGCATCGAGATCAACGCCGCGCGCGAGGACCTGTTGTCCGTGCTGGCACCGCTCAACCATGCCGACACCGCCGCCTGTGTGAACGCCGAACGTGGCATGAGCCGCGCGCTGGCAGGTAGCTGCACGGTACCGCTAGGGGCCTATGCCGAAAAATCGGGCGAGCACATGCGCATCTGCGGTTTCGTCGCCAGCGTCGACGGCAAGCAACTCTTGCGCGAAGAAGTCGAGGGCATCGCGGCAGACCCGGAAGCACTGGGGCGTCTACTCGCGGGCAAACTGGTCGCGCGCGGCGCAGACCGTATCCTGGCCACGCTGGCCGATCAGAGCCATGCCTGAAGGCAGGCTGCAGGGTCGCCACATCGTCATCACCCGGCCTGAGGCGCAAGCCCGCAAATTAAGCCAGCTCGTCAGTGCGGCAGGAGGCATCGTGCACTTGTTCCCACTGATCGAGATCGCCCCTTTGCCAGACTATGCGGCCTTCAACGGCACGCTGGATGATCTGCAGGATCACGACTGGGCGATCTTCATCAGCTCGAACGCCGTCGAAAACGGCATGCCCAGGTTGATCGCGCGTTACGGCGATCTCCCGCCCAAACTCAAGTTCGCTGCCATCGGCCCGGTCACGGCGGCCGGCCTGACGGAGCATGGCGTCAAGCAGACGCTGACGCCACAAGGGCGCTTCGACAGCGAGGCGCTGCTTGAGCTGCCCGAGATGCAGGCGGTGGCTGGCAAGAAGATCATGATCTTCCGCGGCATTGGCGGGCGCGAGCTCCTCGCGGAGCGACTGCGCGCACGCGGCGCTCACGTCACCTTCGCAGAATGCTACCGCCGCCTCAACCCGCAGGCCAATGCCGACAGCTTGCAGACGCTGTGGCAGAATAAACAGCTACATGCCATCGTCATCACCAGCAGCGAAGCCATGCGGCATTTGCTCGACTTGGCTGGCGAAGGCGACTCGTGGTTGAGCGGTACGCCCGTCTGCGTCAACCATGCGCGCATCGGGGAACTGGGCGCGCAATATGGCTTGATGACAGCGGTGGCTGACGCGCCCGGCGATGAAGCCATGCTGGCCTGCCTCATCAATACCTTGGATCAGACACAGGGATCGATAAAAGACCGCCCATGACAGAACAGCAGCCTACTACTCCGGAACCATCGCTGGACCAGGCGCCGGTGCGGCGCTCCTCGTTGTTCGCCCGTACCGCCTTGCTCTTGGTCATCATCGCCCTGCTCACCCTGGCCTGGCAATGGCTCAATACCCGCCATCGTTTCAATCAGGTCGAACAATCGCTGAGCGAACGGCTGGAACAACTGAAGGAGACCAGCCAGCAAAGCCTCGCGCTAGCCAGGAACGCGGACGAACGCAGCGTCGAGACCGCGGCACGCGCCGCGCAACTGGAGCAACGACTGGCCGAATCGCAGGACCAGCAGGAAGCCCTGCAAACGCTTTACATGGAACTCGCCAATAATCGCGAGGAACGCCTGATCTCCGAAGTCGAGCAACTCCTGATCATCGCCAATCAGCAACTGCAACTGGTCGGCAACCTGAAATCCGCGCTGATCGCCTTGCAGACCGCTGACGGACGTTTGCAGCAACTGGACACCCCCCAAGTCATCCAGCTTCGCAAGCAAGTAGCGCAGGATCTGCAGCGATTGCAGAGCCTGCCGACGGTCGATATCGTCGGCATGAGCCTGAAACTCGCCAATCTGGCCGAGAGCATCGACAGCCTGCCCCTGGTGAGCGAGCGTCATCCGACAAGCAGTCCACCACCGCAACCGGAGTGGCAGCACAGTCCGCTTCGCCGATTCGCGCAAGAGCTATGGCACGACCTGAAGCAGATGGTGAGATTGGAGCGTGTGGATCGCCCGGAGCCACCCTTGCTGGCACCGGACCAGACCTTCTTCCTGCGCGAGAACATCAAGCTGAGATTACTCACGGCGCGCATCGCCCTGTTGCAACATGACGAAGCGACCTACCGCAGCGACCTGTCGGCGGCCGAAAAATGGCTCAACAGCCATTTCGATCAGCGTGAACCCGTGACCAAGAGTGCCCTGCGCACGATCGCCCAGCTGTCTGCCAGCGACATCACGATCCAGTTGCCGGATATCAGCGAAAGCCTGGCACTGGTGAGCAAGTACAAGCTCACGCTGGAGCGCAAGTCCAATACGACCAATGTCTCCGTCGAACGGAAACGCTGATGCGCTGGCTGTTCTGGATACTGCTGACTCTGGCACTGGCGATCGGTGTCTCCATGGTGCTCGGCAACAACGAAGGCTACGTGCTGATCGTCCGCCAGCCGTATCGCCTCGAATTGTCGCTCAACTTCCTACTGATCCTGATCGTACTGATGTTCGCTTCGCTGCACCTGATGCTGCGCCTCGTGCATTACATCCAGCGCTTGCCAGCCAGTGTCCGTACCTACAAAGAGGGAAAACGGCTGAAGGATGGGCACGCTGCGTTGCTGACTAGCCTGCACGCCATCACCGAAGGCCACTACGCCGCTGCCGAGAAATCGGCGGCGCGCGCCCTGGAGCTGGGGGAAGACCCTGCCCTTAGCGCGCTGATCGCCGCGCGCGCTTCGCACAAGATGCACCAGAAGGGTCAGCGCGACTATTACCTGGCCGAAGCCGAACGGTTGGCGCCCCACGCCGCCGTCGCCCGTCTATTGACCCAGGCTGAGCTGTTGCTGGACGACCGGCAGTACATGCACGCGCTCGAGGTGCTGCATCGACTGGAAAAGATCGAGCCCCGGCACGTCGGCGCCATGTTGCTCGAGTTGAAGGTCCAGTTGCGCCTTGAACAATGGGAGAAGGTGCTTTCCGTGCTGCAACAACTGGAAAGATGCGAGGGCATCGCTTCCTGGCAGGCGCGTGAATACCGACAGCAAGCCCATCTGCAGATCCTGAACCGCTACGTCAGTGATCCACAGGGCTTACTGGCTTACTGGAAAGGTATTCCCGAAGAGGATCGTCTCAGCGCACGCTTGGCTCAAGCCGGCGCACACAGCTTCAACGCGATCGGCAACGGCGATCAGGCCTACGAGATCGTCGCCATGAGCCTGACCAAACAATGGGATACCGAACTTGCCGGCATGATCGGGGATTGCGCGAGCAGCAAGCCGACCGAACAGCTACAGCAAGCGGAGCACTGGCTACTGAGCCATGAAGGCGACGCCAACCTGTTGCTTTCACTGGGCAAGATGTGCATCCGGCTTAGCCTGTGGGGCAAGGCACAGAGCTATCTGGAGGCCAGCATCAGTGTGAGGCCGACCGCGACCGCGCATCTCATGCTCGCCAAGATGCTGGAAAGCCGCGGCGAGACCAACGATGCATTCAAGCACTATCGATTGAGCGTCCAGTTCTGTCAGCAGGCCTGATCGCCAAGCCTGTTGAGGTCGATCAGGCGGAGGGTTTCGGCAGAGGGTTGGAGAACGTGAACGCGTCAGAAAAGAACTCGTCCTCGGGCATGCCCCGCTTCTGGAACTCGACGTGCGCGGTCTCCACCATCTGCGGGGCGCCACAACAATAGACCTGGTATGCGCTCAAGTCCTCATGGTCTTCCAGTACCGCATGGTGGACCAGGCCAGTACGGCCCTTCCAGTGATCGTTGGCGTGTGGCTCCGACAGCACCGGGATGAACTTGAAGTTGGGATGCATGGATTGCCACTGCACCGGCAACAACGGCATGTACAGGTCCTCCAGCGCTCGCACACCCCAATACAAGACCATCTCGCGCTTGATGTTGTGATGCAAAGCATGCTCGATGATGCCTTTGATCGGCGCAAAGCCCGTGCCGCCGGCGACGAAGATGATCGGACGCTCTGAGTCCTCGCGCAGGTAGAAGCTGCCGAACGGGCCTTCAAGGCGCAGGATGGATTTCTCCTGCATCTCGTTGAACACGTACTCGGTGAACTGGCCGCCGGGGATCAGTCGCATATGCAGCTCCAGGAACTCGTCATCGTGTGGCGCATTGGCCAGCGAGAAGGCGCGGCGCTTGCCGTCCTTCAGCAAGAACTCGATGTACTGCCCTGGCATGAACTGCATACGCTCGTTGCTCGGCAGTTTCAACTGCAACACCATGACGTCGTGGGAGAGGCTTTGCATCTTCTGCACGCGCGCGGGCATGATACGCGGCCTGATGCCATCCTTCCCCGTCACTTCGCGGCACTCGATCACCAGGTCGGTCAGTGGCAAGGCACAGCAGAACAAGGCATAACCAGCGGCTTGTTCCGCTTCGGTCATGGCATTCCGTTGATAATCCCCCTGATACACTTCGCCTGAC
>CABHOJ010000002.1 GCA_902168195.1 uncultured Methylotenera sp. | reverse complement strand
ACCCGGTGACGCAAGTCGTGTCTAAACAACTGCTGCCGGTCTATGACAAACCCATGATCTATTACCCACTGTCGGCGCTGATGCTGGCAGGGATCAAGGATATCCTGGTGATCTCGACCCCCCAGGATACGCCGCGGTTCGCGCAGTTGCTGGGTGATGGCAGCCAATGGGGCATGCAGATCAGCTACGCCGTACAGCCTTCGCCTGACGGCCTGGCCCAGGCCTTCATCATCGGCCGCGAATTCATCGGTGACGACGCCTGCGCCCTGGTACTGGGTGACAACATCTTCTACGGTCATGAGTTGGCTCAAATGGCCCAGGCTGCGGCCCAGAGAGCCAAGGGCGCAACAGTTTTCGCCTACCCGGTGCATGACCCGGAGCGCTATGGCGTGGTGGAATTCGATGCGCAAGGTAGGGCGGTCAGCCTGGAAGAGAAACCCATGCAGCCGAAATCCCGCTATGCCGTCACAGGGCTGTATTTCTACGACAACCGCGTCGTCGATATCGCAGCCAACCTCAAGCCGTCTGCACGCGGCGAGCTTGAGATCACTGACGTCAACCGTGCCTACCTCGATGCGGGCGACTTGCAAGTCGAAGTCATGGGGCGAGGCATGGCATGGCTCGATACCGGCACGCATGAATCCCTGCTCGAAGCATCGCATTTCATCGAGACCATCGAGAAACGTCAGGGGCTGAAGATCGCCTGCCCGGAAGAGATCGCCTACCGCATGGGCTTCATCGATGCTGCGGCACTGGAACGGATCGCCCAGCCATACCTCAAGAACGGTTATGGGCAATATCTCCTGCAGGTATTGAAGGAGCGCGTGTTCTGATGCAAGTAGTGAAGACAACCATTCCCGAAGTATTGATCTTCGAGCCGAAGGTATTCGGTGACGAGCGCGGTTTCTTCTTCGAAAGCTTCAACCAGAAGATATTCCACGAAGCCACGGGTCTGAAGCCGGATTTCGTACAGGACAACCATTCCAGATCGGCCAGGGACGTGCTGCGTGGCCTGCATTATCAGGTGCGGCAAGCGCAGGGCAAACTGGTGCGGGTGACGGCGGGCGAGGTCTTCGATGTCGCGGTCGATATTCGCAAAGGCTCGGCTACTTTCGGTCAATGGGTGGGCGCCCATCTCTCGGCGGAGAACAAGCGTCAGATGTGGGTGCCGGAGGGCTTTGCCCATGGGTTTTTGGTAATCTCCGAGTTTGCGGAGTTTTTGTATAAAACCACTGATTTCTATGCACCGGACCATGAGCGCTGCATCCGCTGGGATGATCCTGAGATCGCGATCGCATGGCCCACGCAGGGCCCGCCGACCTTGTCTGTAAAAGACCAGCAGGGCAAGTCATTGAAAGAAGCCGAGATCTTCGCCTGATGGCTAGGTTCAAGAAGATATTGCTGACCGGCATTCGCGGCCAGGTCGGTCGAAGCCTGCAACAGCCTTTATCCGCGCTAGGTGAAGTGATAGCGGTGGACCGCCAGCAACTGGACCTGACGGATCGTGACGCTATCCGTCGCGTGATCCGGGAAGTCAGCCCGGACCTGATCGTCCATCCTGCCGCCTATACGGCGGTGGATCGGGCAGAAGCCGAACCCGATCTGGCCTTTGCAATCAATGCCGTGGCACCAGGCGTCATCGCAGAAGAAGCCTCCCGGGTGGGCGCCGTGCTGATCCATTACTCCACCGACTATGTCTATGATGGCCATAAGAGCGCACCTTATGTCGAGAGCGATAAAACGGATCCCTTGAGCGTGTATGGGAAGAGCAAGCTGGCCGGTGAAGACGCGATTCGTGCAGTCGCCCTGCCGCATTTGATTCTACGCACCAGCTGGGTCTACGGACCCTATGGCAAGAATTTCATGAAGACCATCATTCGCTTGGCTACCGAACGTGACGCATTGCGCATTGTCGCGGATCAGTTCGGTGCGCCGACTTCCAGCCTCAGTATCGCAGAGGCTACTGCTGTGGCGATCTCGCGCTGGCAGGATGAGTTGTCAGGTACGTATCATCTGACCAACGCCGGCCGCACCTCATGGCACGGCTTCGCGCAGGCGATCCTCGCAGATTACGAGGCGCTGCAGACGGATAGGGGTTGGCCGGTATCGAGGGTGAAATCCGAAGAGATTGGTGCCATCACGACGGCGGATTATCCGACACCTGCTACGCGCCCGAAGAACTCCTGTCTGGACGGCAGTAAGCTCAAGCAAGCGTTCGGTATCGATATGCCTGACTGGAGGGTGGCTCTAGAGCGGGTGATGCACGCGTTGGAGCTGGAGTCGCCACCCGTTTGAAACCTAAGACGATTTTCTAAGGCTAGCCTAGGGCGTCTGCCCAGCTATTGGGTGTTTCGTAGAGCCGTACGCGCTCGAGTTTGAGGTGGTTACCGTAAGTGTCCTGATATTCCGCCTGCAGGATGCGAAATGCCTCGGCTGCCATGTTCTCTGCCGTAGGCACCGTTTCCATGATCACCGTCTTGTGGTCTGGTAGCGTGCGCAAGAAGTCCAGGATCACCTGGTCGTCGCGATAGACCAGAAACGCATGGTCCCAGACATCCACGACCGAGCGTCTTGCAATGGCTTTCACATCCGAGAAGTCCATCACCATCCCGTTCTCCGAGATGCCTTCCTGGCGGATGATATCGCCGGACAAGGTGATCTCGATAGCATAGCGATGCCCGTGCAGGTTACGACACTGGCTTTTGTGGGAGGGAATTCGATGCCCGGCATCGAATTCCAGTCTGGTAGTGATATGCATGGATACGATTATAACAGCAAGCATTCAGCCGCATGGGCATCGCAATGTGCTGTGGCTTAAGACG
>CABHOJ010000001.1 GCA_902168195.1 uncultured Methylotenera sp. | reverse complement strand
GGTGGTCGCCCGACAGATGCAGCACGCCGATCACGCTGCCGTGCGGATCGAGGATGGGAGAGGCCGAACAGTTGAGGAAGCCGTTTCGCTCGAAATAGTGTTCCGCGCCCATGACGAACACCGGGTTCTTCTCGATCAGCGCGGTGCCGATGGCATTGGTGCCGGAGATGTCCTCGCGCCAGGAGAAACCGGGCTGTAAAGCCACGCGTTGGGCCTTACTCATGAAATCGCGGTCGCCCAGCGCATGGATGATGACGCCGTCGGCATCGCTGAGGATGACCATGCTCTGCGTGCCGGAGATATGGGCATACAGGTTCTCCATCTCAGGCTGGGCCTGGCTCAATAGCTGGGAGTTGCGCGCACGGAGTTCGGAAAGCTGGTGGGTATCGGCGGGTTCGGTCTCGGGCCGCAGGTCGATGGCAAGGCCGGTTTGGATACAGCGGTTCCAGGAGCGCTGGATCGATTCCGGCAACACGCCTTCGGGCACTTCGCCGTTATCGAGAAAATGCTCGCGCGCATCGCGGATGCGATGGATGTAACTGGAACGGCTCATGGGCATCTCCGGTGTCTCACTCTACTCACCATGAATGTCTCATTTTGAGACTGTGGCACAGCAGGGAATCCGTCGTTCTGAAAAAAGTCGTTATGAATCAATGTGTAAAAAAGGTCGCGGATTAGGCACACAACCTGCTACACAAGCAAGACACTATATTTGCCCATGCGCAAAGCTAGGTCAAGGTGTTATTGGGAAAACTATAATTACGAGGAGTTGAGAATGTATCTTGAGAGCTTGAAGAACCTGACATCCAAAATGCCGTTCAAGGCGCAGTACGAGAATTTCATCGGCGGTAAATGGGTCGCCCCTATCGACGGCCAATATTTCGATAACATCAGCCCACTGACCGGCAAGCCATTCTGCCGTGTCGCCCGTTCCAACGAAAAGGACGTCAATCTGGCGCTGGACGCAGCCCATGCCGCGAGAGAAGCTTGGGGCAAGACCTCCACCACCACGCGTTCCAATATCCTGCTGAAGATCGCGGACATCATGGAATCCAACCTCGAACTGATCGCCACCGCCGAGACCATCGACAACGGCAAGCCGATCCGCGAGACCATGAACGCCGATATCCCGCTGGCGATCGACCACTTCCGTTACTTCGCCGGCGCGATCCGTGCGCAGGAAGGCGGCATCAGTGAGATCGACCACGAGACCATGGCCTACCATTTCCATGAGCCACTGGGCGTCGTCGGCCAGATCATCCCATGGAACTTCCCGATCCTGATGGCGGCCTGGAAACTGGCGCCTGCACTGGCTGCCGGTAACGTCATCGTCATGAAGCCTGCCGAGCAGACCCCGGCTTCCATCCTGGTCGTGATGGAACTGATCGCCGACCTGCTGCCACCTGGCGTGCTCAATATCGTCAACGGTCACGGTGTCGAAGCCGGCAAGCCGCTGGCCACCAGCCCGCGTATCGCCAAGATCGCGTTCACCGGCTCCACCTCGGTCGGCCGCCTGATCATGCAATACGCGTCGCAGAACCTGATCCCATCCACGCTGGAACTGGGGGGCAAATCGCCCAACATCTTCTTTGAAGACATCATGGATGCCGATGACGCTTACTTCGACAAGTGCCTGGAAGGTTTCGCGCTGTTCGCGCTGAACCAGGGCGAAGTCTGTACCTGCCCGTCGCGTGCCCTGATCCAGGAATCCATCTACGACAAGTTCATGGAGCGTGCACTGAAGCGTGTCAAGGCCATCAAGCAGGGCAACCCGCTCGACGCCAGCACCATGATCGGTGCGCAGGCTTCCAGCGAGCAGGTCGAGATCATCATGTCCTACATCAACCTGGGCAAGGAAGAGGGCGCACAGCTCCTGACCGGTGGCGTTCAGAAGAAGCTGGACGGTGACTTGAGCGAAGGCTATTACATTGAGCCGACCGTGTTCAAGGGCCACAACAAGATGCGTATCTTCCAGGAAGAGATCTTCGGGCCAGTGTTGTCCGTGACCACCTTCAAGGACGAAGCCGAAGCGCTGGCGATCGCCAACGACACCATGTACGGTCTGGGCGCTGGCGTCTGGAGCCGTGATGGCGCACGTGCATTCCGCATGGGCCGTGGCATCCAGGCTGGTCGTGTATGGACCAACTGTTACCACCTGTATCCAGCCCACGCTGCGTTCGGCGGTTACAAGCAATCCGGTATCGGCCGCGAGAACCACCGCATGATGCTGGATCACTACCAGCAAACCAAGAACCTGTTGGTGAGCTATAGCCCGAATGCATTAGGCTTCTTCTAGGAAACGTCACTCATTGGCTGTGCAGGCCAATCGCAGTGTTGCGCGGTGCTCGACCACGTGCCTATCCATGCGATATGTCACGCGGTCTGCGCGCCGTGCGCCTCGCGCTTGAACCTGCGCGCCCCATGATTGAACGCTTCCTGTCACTAGCGCAGAATAAGTCCAACGGGGGCGGCCAAGTTGCGTCGCCCCCGTTGTTCATCCATGACCGCTATCAGCATTAGATACAAGCAGCACTAGATAAAGGAAGCACTATGCATTCACCCCGTATCGTGGCGACGCCCGCGGCACAAGCATTGATCGACGAGCTCAGGGCAAGACACGGCGACCTCATGTTCCACCAGTCCGGCGGTTGTTGTGAAGGCAGCGCGCCGATGTGCCTGAAGCTGGGCGAATTCCTGGTCGGCGATTCCGACGTGAAGCTGGGCCTGGTGCATGGTGTGCCGTTCTACATGGCCAAATTCCAGTTCCAGTATTGGGAGCACACGCACATGACTCTGGATGCGATCCCCGGTCATGGTGGCCAGTTCTCGCTCGAGCAGGGCACCGGCAAGCATTTCCTCATCCGCTCCCGCCTCTTCAGCGACGAAGAGCTGGCGCACCTGGCACCGGTCGAAGCCGCGCCCTGAACCATTGGAGAACCATCCATGACCACTACACTACGCGATCTCGTCGGGCTGGGTCACCAGGCCGCAAGCCTCAAGGATTCGGCGCTGATCATGATCGACTGCCAGAACACTTACCGGCGCGGCATCATGCAACTGGAAGGCGTGGAACCTGCGCTGCAGGAGGCAAAAAAGCTGCTGGAGATGGCGCGTGATCTGAAGATCCCCGTGATCCATATCCAGCACGATGCTGGCCCAGGCAGTCCTTACGACGTGCGTGCCGATATCGGCATGATCTCGACCGAGGTCGCGCCCATCGAGGGCGAGTCGGTCATTACCAAGCAGTTCCCCAATGCCTTCATCCAGACCGAGCTGGACGCGCAACTCAAGACGCTGGGCGTCCACAATATCGTGCTGGCTGGTTTCATGACGCACATGTGCGTCAACTCCACGGCACACGGCGGATTCAACCTGGGCTATGCGCCTATCGTCGTCGCCAGTGCCACGGCCACACGCGCCTTGCCGGCGAGTGACGGCAGTGTGGTGCCGGCTGCAGCTGTACATGCCGCCGCGCTCGCTGCCACGAGGGATCTGTATGCCGTGGTGGTGGACAATCCCGCCGCGCTTGCGGCATGAGTGCATAGATCAAGCCGTGCATTGAAAGGCGACCTGCGGGTCGCCTTTTTTATTGGGCGCATGACCACCCGGACTTAAACCATCCTACGCATGGCTTCACAACGGCTGATAGCGATATGGGCGCTTGCCGGACATTGCCTGAGGCACGTATTTCCTACTATAGGAGCACATCAATATTCCTTAAGGAGCGTGCAATGCCTTACTTCATTGCGTGGTTACTCGGCGTACCGGTATTCCTGCTGGTGCTGATCTATCTGTTGTTCTGATCGGCGCGGCGATTCACGCCTAACGGCTAGATCGGTCATGGTCGATTGAAAGCAACACATGATGCGAACAAGCATGACCCATATCCATATGATTCACACAAACAAGAGACAAACAGGAGAATAAAATGGCGATCAATGACGACATCCTTCATACGCAGCGGGTCGAGACCCGGAGCGTAGAGACCCACAGCTATCTGAGCTCGCTCAAACACGTTTCATGGCAGGCCATTCTTGCGGGGGTGGCGATCACCTTGGCTGTCCAAGTCATGTTGAGCCTGCTTGGTACCGCCATCGGCATGAGTACGATCGATCCGTTGGAGGGTGAGAGCCCATCGGCGCAAGCCTTAAGCATGGGGGCTGCATTATGGTGGGCGGTTTCCTTCTTCCTGTCGCTTGCCATCGGCGGGATGGTCGCCGCGGAGATGTCCGGTTTCGCCGACCGCATGGACGGCGTATTGCATGGACTGGTGACGTGGGCCACAGCGACGCTGATCGGCGTCTATCTGGTTGGGCAATTGGTCGGTTCCACGCTCAGTGGCATCGGCGGTATCGCCAGTTCGACGATCAAGGGTGCCGCCCATGGCGCAGCAGTGGCTGCGGCCGATGCCGGTGACGGTAAAGACGCCAACAACCCGGGATTGAACTGGGGGATGATCGAGACCGAGATCCAGGGCTTACTGGCGCAAGGCGCCAACAACCAGACCCAGGAAGGTAACAATCAATCGGCAGCCGTGACGCCGGACCTGATCAGTCAGGTACAGACCTTCCTCGAGAACGACCAGGTAACGCCGCAACAACGGCAGGAGTTGGTCGCGCTCATCGCCCGTACCGGCAACATGAGCCAGCAGGAAGCGGAGCAAAAGCTGACTGCGTGGGAAAAGACCTACCGTGATGCCAATGCGACACTGGACCGTGCTGCAGGCGAGGTCAATGAAAAAGCCGCCGTCATCGGCGAGAAAGGCGCGAATGCGTTGGCCCATGTCTCTTTCTGGAGCTTCATCACCTTCCTGCTGGGTGCACTCGCGGCAGCGCTGGGTGGTCTAGCTGGCAGCAAGTGCCGTGAGGAACGCATCCTGAGCCACCGTACTGTGGTGTAGACCAACACGGCGTTGATTCGCCCAGTAACTAAAAGCCCGGGGCTCGTAAGAGGCCGGGCTTTTTCTATTCAAGTGTTGTGCTAACTTGCGGTGGGGGGATCAGAAGATCTCGCGTGTTTCGAGGAACTTGAGTTCTGGATAGCGTTCCTGCGCCATCTGCAGATTGACCCGATTCGGCGCGAGATAGACGTACTCATCCGCGCCATCCAGCGCCACGTTGAAACCGTATTTATCGGCGATAGCCTTGAGGTCGGCATCCGGTCCGCGTAACCAGCGGGCAGTCGAACAATCGTAACTTTCGAAGACCACATCCACGCCGTACTCGTGTTCCAGGCGATGCGCCACCACATCGAATTGCAGGGTACCGACTGCCCCCAGGATCAGGTCATTACTGAGTAGCGGCCGAAAGAGCTGGGTGGCGCCTTCTTCCGCGAGTTGCTTGAGGCCGAGTTGCAGCTGCTTCATCTTCATCGGGTTCTTGATACGCGCACGGCGGAAGAACTCCGGCGCGAACGAAGGGATACCGATGAACTTCAAGGCCTCGTTCTCGGTGAAGGCTGTCTCTTATACACATCTCCG